>NZ_JBIKIL010000002.1:0-73054 GCF_044361645.1 Limnohabitans sp.
GATCGGTCATGATCGTGGCCGGGTTGCTGTTGATCAGGATGACTTTGTAGCCCTCTTCACGCAAGGCCTTGCAAGCCTGCACGCCCGAGTAGTCGAACTCGCAGGCTTGACCAATGATGATCGGGCCTGCGCCGATGATGAGGATGCTTTTCAGGTCGGTACGCTTAGGCATTGTGGGTCTCCATCAAGTGGATGAAGCGGTCAAAGAGGTAAGCAATGTCGTGCGGGCCGGGCGATGCTTCAGGGTGGCCCTGGAAGCAAAACGCGGGCTTGTCGGTGCGGGCCAAGCCTTGCAAGGTGCCGTCAAACAAAGACACGTGGGTGGCGCGCAAGTTGGGGGGCAAGGACTTTTCGTCCACCGCAAAACCGTGGTTTTGGCTGGTGATGGAGACGCGTCCGGTGTCAAGGTCTTTCACCGGGTGGTTGGCACCGTGGTGACCGAACTTCATTTTGAAGGTCTTGGCGCCACTGGCCAGGGCCATGATTTGGTGGCCCAAGCAAATGCCAAAGGTCGGGATGCCGGTCTCGATCAATTCGGTCGCCGCCGCAATGGCGTAGCCACAGGGCTCAGGATCACCGGGGCCGTTGGACAAAAAGACGCCATCGGGCTGGTGCTTGAGCACTTCAGCAGCTGGGGTCTTGGCTGGCACCACCGTGACTTTGCAGCCGCGCTGGGCCAGCATGCGCAAGATGTTTTTCTTGACGCCAAAGTCGTAGGCCAGCACATGGAACTTGGGCTGCGCCAAGCTGCCGTAGCCTTGGCCTAAAACCCACTCGGTCTCAAGCCAATCGTAAGACTGGGACACAGACACTTTTTGTGCCAAATCGAGACCAGACATGCTGGGCGCAGCTTGCGCAGTCGCCACCGCTTGGTCGATCAGGGTTGGCGTGACTTGCTGACCTTGGGCCAAGCCCACAATGGCCCCGTTTTGGGCCCCTTGGGTGCGCAAGATGCGGGTCAGTTGGCGCGTGTCGATGTTGGCCATCGCCACAGTGCCCGCATCGATCAAATAGGCCGACAAGCTTTGGCTGGATCGGAAGTTGCTGGCGATCAAAGGCAGGTCTTTGATGATCAAGCCAGCGGCATGGACTTTGTCAGATTCGATGTCTTCCAGGTTGACGCCATAGTTGCCAATGTGCGGGTACGTCAAGGTGACGATCTGCTGGCAGTAGCTGGGGTCGGTGAGGATTTCTTGGTAGCCGGTGAGCGCGGTGTTGAACACCACTTCGCCGACTGTGGAGCCAGTGGCTCCGATCGAGTTGCCGATAAAGACCGTGCCGTCTGCAAGCGCCAAAATGGCGGGCGGGAAAGTTCCCTGAAGAGACAAGAGCACTGGGTTCTCCGGAATAGTTCGGGTACGCCTCAGCGCTCACCAGAGATGCGATCTCTTTTGGGCTGCTTGTTCGAGGATGGGGCCTAGGCTGGACTGTGGCGTACGGGTTGATGCGGGAAAGCCCACTATTATAGCTGAGGACTCCATAAAAACCCTGATAAAAAGCCTGCGCCAAAAGCGGCCCAGCGCCCATGGCCGGTCAGGGTTTGGCGGTCGCGCTGGCGTGCAAACAGATGGCGGCAGCGGTGGCCACATTCAATGACTCTTCCCCTCCGGGCTGGGCAATGCGCACGGTTTGCTGGGCTATGGCCATCAGGGATTCGCTCACGCCCTGCCCTTCGTGCCCAAACACCCAAGCGCACACCGATGGCACCTCACCGCGTCTCAAGCATTCGTGCAAAAAAGGGCCTGCGTGCGAACTGGTGGCCAAAAGGGGGACCCGTAAAGCGGCCACCTGAAGCTCGCTGACCGACTCCACCAGTTTCAAGCCAAAATGCGCCCCCATGCCGGCCCTGAGCACCTTGGGTGACCACAAAGCCGCTGTCCCTTTGAGCGCCATGACTTGCCGGTAACCAAAGGCCGAGGCGCAGCGCAAGATGGCACCCACATTGCCCGCGTCTTGCAAGCGGTCCAACACCACGGTGGGCACTTGGGGCAAGAGCTGCGTTTCAGGGTTCCAGGCCAACACAAAACCCATGCGAGCAGGCGACTCCAAGCCGCTCAAGCTGGCAAACAAAGCATCGGGCACAACAAAGGTCTGCGCCGACACATCCGCCCACTGCTCCCCCTTGTGCGCTTGGAAAGACTCGGTCAAGACCATTTGCATGGGCCGCAGGCCGCGCGCCAAAGCGGCGCGGCAAAGATGATCACCCTCCAACCAAAACTGCCCGGCCTTGCGGTAGGCCGTGCCATCTTGTGCCAAACGCCGCCAAGCCTTCACATGGGGGTTGTCTTTGGACGTGATCAACTGCACCGCACACTCCTGGCCACCGGGGCAAATGTCATTCTGTGGCAGTCCGTCGGACCGTGCGCTTGCAAGGCCGCCATGTGCTGGGCCGTGCCGTAGCCTTTGTGCTGGTCAAAGCCGTAGGCCGGGTAGCGCTGGTGCATCGCATGGCACAAATGGTCACGGTGCACTTTGGCCAAAATCGAAGCGGCCGATATGGCGGGCACCAAGGCATCACCTTTCACAATGGCCTCGGCCCGCATGGCCAATGTGGGGATGCGGTTGCCGTCCACCAGCACCAGTTTGGGCGGCAAGCGCAAGGCCTGAACGGCACGCTTCATGGCCAGCATCGTGGCCTGCAAAATGTTGATCTGGTCAATCTCTTGCACACTGGCTTCGGCGATGGCAAAACACAATGCACGCGCCCGAATTTCATCAAAAAGAAGCTCGCGCCGCTTGGCTGTGAGCTTTTTCGAATCGTTCAATCCTCGGATGGGGTTCAAATCATCCAAAATCACAGCGGCAGCCACCACCGGGCCAGCCAGAGGCCCCCGTCCGGCTTCGTCCACACCGGCCATGAGGCCGGTGCTTTCAAACCACAAGGCGGCTTGGTCAGCGCGCAAGGACTTTTTCGAGGACATCGGTGGACAGCTTTGCAGTTTCGCGCTGCAACGTCAGGTGCAATTGTTGGAATCGGATTTGCAAAGCGTCCACCCGGTCTGGCGCGGACAACCAAGCCAAACAAGCTTGCGCCAAGGCCTCGGGCGTACAGCGTTCCTGCAGAAATTCGGGCACGATGAATTCGCCGCACAAAATGTTGGGCAAGCCGACCCACGGCTGCAACTGTTGACGTTTCATGATCTGCCAGCTGAGCCAATTCATCTGGTAAGCAATGACCATGGGCCGCTTGAACAATGCCGCCTCCAGCGTGGCCGTGCCACTGGCGATTAAACACACATCACAGGCAGCCAATGCCGCGTGAGACTGTCCGGCCACCAGTTTCAAACCCGGCACACCGCCTTGCGCCGCGACCCATGCTTGGATGCGGGGCAACAAACTCGGGATGGCGGGCAGGACAAATTGAAGGCCCGGCTGCTGGCGCTGCATGTGCTGTGCGGCTTGCAAAAATCGGGGGGTCAAATGCTCAATTTCAGAGCGTCGACTGCCGGGCAAAAGGGCCACCACAGGCCGCTGCGCATCCAGGCCCAAAGTCTGCCGGGCCGCCCATCGGTTGGGGGCCATGGGAATGGTTTGCGCCAGAGGGTGGCCCACATACGTGGCCTGCACGCCCGCTTTGGCCAAAAGCGCGGGCTCAAAAGGAAAAATGCACAGCATGTGGTCCACGCTGCGCCGGATTTTATCGAGCCGTTCGGCACGCCAAGCCCAAACCGAGGGACAAACAAAATGCACGGTGGGAATGCCCGCTGCCTTGAGCTGGGTCTCCAAATCCAGGTTGAAGTCTGGCGCATCCACACCGATGAAAACATCGGGCTTTTGAGCGAGCAAGCGTTGACGCAACTGATTGCGCACCGCGACGATGCCCCGGTAGTGGCGCAGCACCTCGACATACCCGCGCACAGCCAACAGCTCATGCGACCACCAAGCCTCAAAGCCTTGGGCTTGCATGCGTGGCCCGCCAATGCCAAAAGCCTGCGCCTGAGGCCATCGCGCCTGCAAGCCTTGCAGCAACAAAGCGGCCAGCATGTCGCCAGAAACCTCGCCAGCCACCATGGCAAAGGACAAAGCCCCCGCGGGGGATGCAGACATGGGCAAATGGGCGGACGCTGTCAACGCACGATACCGCGCTGGGGCGACGCTGCCTGCAAAAAGCGCAACATCATCTCCACATCCGCTTGGGACTCGGGCTTGGCCTGGGCCAAAGCAGCAATGCGGGCCATGGCTTCTTGCAGTGAGCAGCCATCGCGGTAGAGCGCTTTGTGCATGGCCTTGACGCTGCTGATGCGTTCGGCTGAAAAACCTCGGCGGCGCAAGCCTTCAAAGTTCATGGAACGCGCCTGCGCTGGTTGGCCCTGGGCCATGACAAAGGGCGGCAAATCGGCAAACAGCAAGGTGTTCATGGCGGTGAAGCTGTGCGCACCAATGCGGCAAAACTGGTGCACCACCGTGAAACCGCCCAAAATCACCCAGTCATCCACCACCACATGGCCGGCCAACTGGGTGTTGTTGGCAAAGATGGTGTGGTTGCCCACCTGGCAGTCATGCGCCAAATGCACATAGGCCATGATCCAGTTGTCGTGGCCCAGTGATGTCAGTGCGCGGTCGCCGGGCGAGCCAATGTTGAAAGTACAAAACTCACGGATGGTGTTGCGGTCCCCGATCATCAATTCACAGGGTTCGTTGTTGTATTTTTTGTCCTGCGGTACAGCGCCCAAGGAGTTGAACTGGAAAATCCGGTTGTCGCAGCCAATCGTGGTGTGACCCTCGATCACACAATGACTGGCCACTGCCGTGCCTGCACCGATGCGCACATGGGGGCCAATCACGGTGTAAGGCCCCACCGAAACCGAACTGTCCAGTTCGGCGCCCGCGCTGATGATGGCCGTTGGGTGGATCTGGCTCATGCCGCTCAAGCCTGTGGGATTTTCCGCATGGTGCACATCAACTCGGCCTCGGCCGCTATCTCATCACCCACTTTAGCCCTTGCTTTGAACTTGAAAACGCCAGACTTCATGCGATCGAGTTCAACTTCCAAAATCAACTGGTCACCCGGCTCCACAGGCCGCTTGAACCGCGCAGCGTCGATGCCCGCGAAGTAGTACACCGTTTGGTCATCGGGTGTTTCACCCAAGGTGTCAAAAGCCAGCAAAGCTGCGGCTTGGGCCAAAGCTTCGAGCATCAGCACCCCCGGCATCACTGGCCGGTGGGGAAAATGGCCTTGAAAATGGGGCTCGTTGATGGACACGTTTTTCAGCGCCTTGATGCGCACGCCCTTTTCGAGTTCCAACACCCGGTCCACCAACAATATCGGGTAGCGGTGCGGCAACTGTTTGAGAATTTGATAAATGTCCATCATGGTGAGGTGTCCTTGTTGTTGTCATGCCCGCTCTCTAAGGCCTTGATGCGCTCACGCAAGCGTGACAATTGTTTGAGACTGGCCGCGTTTTTTTCCCACTGGGCATTGCTGTCCAATGGGAACATGCCCGTGTAATGGCCGGGCTGCAAAACCGATCGCGTGACCACCGATGCGGCCGAAATGTGCACATGATCTGCCAAAGTCAAATGGCCCAGTACCACCGCGCCGCCGCCAACGGTACAGTGCGCCCCGATGCGAGCGCTGCCCGCCACGCCAGCGCAGCCCGCCATGGCCGTGTGCGCACCGATGTGCACGTTGTGGCCGATCTGGACCAGGTTGTCGAGCTTGACACCATTTTCGATCACCGTGTCGTCCAAGGCACCTCGGTCAATGCAGGTGTTGGCACCAATTTCCACATCGTCGCCAATGCGCACCGCGCCCAGTTGTTCGATTTTTTCCCATTGTCCTTGGTGCAAGGCAAAACCAAAACCATCGGCACCGACCACCACACCCGAATGCAAAATGCAGCGCTCGCCCACAGTGCAAGCCTCGGACAAGGTGACGCGCGATTTGAGCACGCTGCCCGCCCCCACTTTGGCACCACGCTCGAGCACGCACAAGGGGCCGATGATGGCATCCTCGGCCACCCAAGCTTCGGGCGAAATGACGGCGCTGGGGTGGATGCGAGGACCGGCAGGCACAGGCTCGCGCTGCTTCCACAAGCGCGTCAAACGGGCGAAATACAAATAAGGGTCATCGGTCACAATGGCCGAGCGGCCAATGCTGGCCGCCGCCTCAAAAGCCGGCGAAACCACCACACACCCAGCTTGGCTGGTGGCCAATTGGCTTTGGTATTTGGGGTGACTGAGAAAACTGATTTGCTGCGGCCCGGCCGACTGCAAAGAGGCCAGGCCACCGACCACCCAGTCAGGGTCGCCGTGCAAACGCCCACCCAAGCGATCAACCAAAGTGCCAAGCGTCAAAGACACAAAGACAGACCGAAAAGCCGTGCTTATTTCGCCACAGAGGCGTTGAGCGCCTTGATGACTTTGGCGGTGATGTCATGCTTGGGATTGACGTACACGGCTTCTTGAAAGATCACGTCGTATTTTTCAGACTCAGCGACCTGCTTGACGGCCCGGTTAGCACGCTCGACCACGATTTGTTGCTCCTCGTTTTTGCGTGCATTCAAGTCCTCTTGGAACTCACGGCGTTTGCGCTGGAACTCACGGTCTTGGTCGATCAATTGTTTTTGACGGGCGGTGCGCTGCGACTCGGCCAAAGTAGGGGCTTCGCGCTCAAATTTTTCTGAGGCCTGCTTGAGGGTATTGCCTGCTTCGACCAGCTCTTTTTCGCGCCGAGCAAACTCTTGCTCGAGTTTGACCTGCGCTTGCTTGGCCGTGTCGGCTTCACGGAAGATGCGCTCGGTGTTGACAAAGCCCATCTTGAATTCTTGCGCCTGAGCCAAGCAGGTCAACGAGCTGGCCGCAAGCAGCAAGGCCAAGGATAATTTTTGACGCAAGGTTTTCATCAGAATGAGGTTCCAATTTGGAATTGAAGTCGTTGGATTTTATCGTTGGTCTGCTGGCGAACCGGCAGGGCATAAGAAAAGCGCAAGGGCCCCAAAGGCGATATCCAGCTCAAGCCAATGCCCACAGAGGCGCGCAACTCGTCGGCAGAGACACTTTCGTCCTCAGCATACGCACGCCCAATGTCGGTGAACCCAAACAAGCGCAAAGTGCGGTCGTTGCCCGCGCCAGGAAAAGGCATCAACAGCTCGGCGTTGAGCACCAGCTTTTTAGGGCCACCTAAATAAATGGGGGCCGAATTCGCAGTTGTGGTGGTCTGGCTGGGGCCCAAGGTGGACTGTTCAAAGCCGCGCACACTGCCCAAGCCGCCGACATAGAAGTTTTTAAACAAGGGGTATTCCTGCCCCCTCAAGCCTTGTCCCCAACCCAAATCGGTATTGAAGGCAAAGGTGTATTTTTTACTGATGGGAATGTATTGCTGGAACTGGTAGCTGGTGCGCACGTAGCGCACGTCGCCCGCCACGCTCACATCGGCGTTGAAGCGCTGCAAGCTGCCCTCGGTAGGCACCAAAGCACTGTCGCGGCCGTCACGAGCCCAACCCACTGTCAGCGGCAGGGCCGTGCTGGTTGTGCCAAATTTATCAGCATACTGGCGGTAAGCGTCTGGCAAACCATTGCCCTCGCGAATTTCTGTCTGCTCGGCATTGAGCCCAAAAAACACCGTGTCGTTTTCTGTCACCGGCACACCAAAACGCAAACCAGCGCCCGTATTGATCAGGCTGTAGGCGTCAAGGTCCCCCAGATAGGGTCGGGTGGTGCGGTGAAACACATCGAAGGTTCTGGATATGCCGTTTTGAGTGAAATAAGGGTCGGTGGTGCTCACCACAAAATTGCGGTTGAACTTGCTGGTGTTGACTTCGACCGCCAAGAAATTGCCTGTACCAAAGGCATTTTCTTGGCGAATGCCAAAGCTCAAAGCGACTTTTTCTGCCGATGAGAAGCCAGCACCCAAAGAAATGCTGCCGGTTGGTTTTTCGGCCACGGTGAAGAGCAAATCCACTTGATCAGGCGCGCCAGGCACTTCGATGGTTTCGACGTTCACGTTGGTGAAATAGCCCAAGCGGTCCACCCTGTCGCGTGACAAACGGATCTTGTCGCCGTCGTACCAAGCGGATTCGAACTGGCGAAATTCGCGGCGAATGACTTCGTCACGTGTGCGGTCGTTGCCAGCCACCTGAATGCGGCGCACATAAGCCCGGCGAGACGGCTCGGCCTCCAAGACAAATTCCACCCGGTTGTTTTGGCGGTCAATTTCAGGCTTGGCTTGAACACGCGCAAAGGCAAAACCAAACTTACCAAAATAGTCGGTAAAAGCCTTGCTGGTTTCGGCCACAGTCTCGGCGTTGTAGGGCTTGCCAACGGCGATTTTGACCAAGGACTTGAATTCATCCTCGCGCCCGAGGTAATTGCCCTCTAGCCGCACGCCCGAGATCACAAAGCGCTCACCCTCGGTGATGTTGATGGTGATCGCCATGTCCTGTTTGTTGGGCGACATGGCCACTTGCGTGGAGTCAATGCGAAACTCTAAGAACCCGCGCGACAGGTAAAACGAACGCAAGGACTCGAGGTCGGCGTTCAGCTTGGTGCGCGCATAGCGGTTGGATTTGGTGTACCAACTCATCCAGCCACCGGTGTCCAGATTGAACTGGTCGCGCAAAGTGGCTTCACTGAAAACCTGGTTGCCAACGATGTTGATTTGTTCGATCTTGGCGGGGCCACCTTCTGTGATCGTGAAGGTCAGGTTGACACGGTTGCGGTCGATTGGGGTGGCCGTGGTCACAACCTGCGCGCCATAAAGGCTGCGGCTGATGTATTGGCGCTTGAGTTCTTGTTCAGCTTTGTCGGCCAGGGCTTTGTCGTAAGGACGACCCTCGGCCAAGCCCACATCTTTCAAGGCACGCAAAATGACGGTTTTGTCAAACTCTTTCAAGCCGACAAACTCCACATCGGCCACAAAAGGGCGCTCTTGCACCACCACCACCAAAACCTCACCTTGGATTTCGAGCCGCACGTCTTGGAACAAACCCAGTGCGAACAAGGCCCGAATGGCTGCTGCCCCTTGCTCATCTGAGTAGCTGTCACCCACCCTGAGCGGCAAGGACGCGAAGACCGTACCGGGTTCAACCCGCTGCAAGCCCTCGACCCGAATGTCGCGCACAGTGAAGGGGTCAATCGCCCAAGCAGGCAAACTGAGCATGGCAACGGCCAAGGCCTTCAGGGCGCAAGGAAGGGCGGTACGGCGGAGATCGGAAAAAATCATGGTGCAAGTGCTCAAAAACCAAAGTCATTTCCAGGCTTGGAAATCAGACTTTTCAAAATGCCCCAATGGGGCTCAGCCTCATCGACAGCCGACAGAAAAAACCAATCCTGTCTTGGTCTTACCCCGGCCAAGCGGCGCGTAAACATCGAAAGATAATACATCAGGACGAGGCCTGCTGGGCCGTCATGCGCTGCGTTATGAGGCCTGTGTTGCGAGGGGTCAAAGGAACAGGAAGTCAACGCAAACCCACGATGATTTCCTTGGCTTTCTGGCGGCTCAAGCTGTCCAAATCGAGCAAATCGTCCAGTCCATTCGGCGGCGCACAGACCAGGCTGTCCAAGGTCTGTTGGTTCACGCTGTGGATCTGGTCAAAACGAATGCGTTGTTCCAAAAATGCTGCCACGGCCATTTCATTGGCCGCGTTCAAAACCGCGCAACTGCCCGGCGGACCCTTGAGCGTGTCCCAAGCCAGGCGCAAACCCGGAAAACGCTGCAGATGCTCGGGCGTGTCCATGGCCTCAAAGGTCATGGCCGACAAGGCGTGAAAGTCCAAAGCTGCCGCACCCGAGGTGATGCGCTCGGGCCAACTCAGGCCGTAGGCAATCGGCACGCGCATGTCGGGCGTTCCCAATTGCGCCACCACCGAATGATCGCGAAACTGCACCATCGAATGGATCACGCTTTGCGGGTGAATCACCACCTCCAACTGCTGCGCTGACAGGCCAAACAAATAGCGCGCCTCGATCACCTCAAGGGCCTTGTTCATCATGGTGGCCGAATCCACCGATATTTTTCGCCCCATGACCCAATTGGGATGGGCGCAGGCCTGCTCGGGCGTCACGTCTTTGAGCGTGCGCGGATCTCGGGTGCGAAATGGGCCGCCCGATGCAGTCAAAATGATTTTTTGCACACGCCGCTGCCAACTTGAGGGGTCTTCCGGCAAGGACTGAAAAATGGCCGAATGCTCGCTGTCGATCGGCAGCAGCAAGGCCCCGCCCTCGCGTACAGCGCGCATGAAGACTTCACCGCCCACCACCAAAGCCTCTTTGTTGGCCAGCATCAATCGCTTGCCCGCTCGCGCCGCCGCCATGCACGGCGACAGACCTGCCGCGCCGACAATGGCCGCCATCACCGCATCCACGGCCGGGGCGCAGGCCACTTCGTCCAAAGCCGCCGCGCCCCATCGAACCTGCACGGGCAAACCTTCTGCCCGCACCCGTTGGGCCAACAGCTTGCCCGCTGGCTCTTGCGCCATCACCGCCACCTCTGGCAGAAACTGAGCGCATTGGGCGAGCATCAAATCCACCTGGCTGGAGGCCGTCAAGGCATGGATGCGGTATTGCCCAGGGTGACGCCCCAGCACATCCAAAGTACTCATGCCGATAGAGCCGGTCGAACCCAAAATCGTGATGCACTGTTGTTTGTTCATGCCAAACGTCTCCCCATCAAGTCCAGGTCACCAGCATCATGGCCAAGGGCAAGGTGGGCAACAAAGCGTCGACCCGGTCGAGCACCCCACCATGGCCGGGCAGCAAACCCGAGCTGTCTTTCATGCCAGCGCTGCGTTTGACCAGCGACTCGACCAAATCACCCACCACACTCATGGCCGACATGAACAACAAAGCGGGCACGGCGACCCAAGCACTCTTGGCCCATAGCAGGGTGTAAAAACTGTCACTTGCGCCCGGCTGATGGCTGTCAAAGGCAGTCCACGCCCATGACACCAAAAAGACACCCAAGATGCCCCCCAGCACGCCTTCCCAGCTTTTGCCGGGGCTGATGGCGGGTGCCAGCTTCACCGCAAAGCAACGGCCGCCCAAAGCCCGGCCCACAAAATAGGCGAACACATCGGCGGCCCAGACCAAAACCAACACCGACAACAGGAAATTCACGCCCCTTTGGTGGCCTTGCGCCAAAGCCAGCCAAGCCAGCGCCAGCAGCAACAAGCCAGCCACCCAGCGCACTTGACGCGGCCACAAAGCCCAACCGCTCACACCGCGCTGGATCATCCAAGCACCGAGCAAAACCCACATGGCCCCAGCCACCAACCACAACTGGGGCGGGGTCGATTGCACCCAACCGAGCTGATAGGCCAGCGCACACGCCGCCACGCACAAGCCGCCGCCCAACCAAGCTTGCAGCGGGTTCAATCCATTGAGTCGCCCCCACTCCCAAGCCCCGGCCCCAATCAAAACCACCGTCAGAACCATGAATGGCCAAGGCGTGGTTGCCAACAGGGCAAGCAGCAGCAAGCTCAGCAAAAGCAGCGCGGTGATGACACGTTGTTTGAGCAAAAAATCTCCAGAAAAAAGGCCGCCAGGGGCGGCCGTTCAAGCCGCAAGACAGCACGGCAGCATGATTTGCTTCAGACCGCCATGATCTCTTGTTCTTTGGCGGTCACCAACTGCTCGATCTCAGACATGCGCTTATCGGTCAGTTTTTGAATGTCGGCCTCGGCACGCTTTTGGTCGTCTTCAGAGGCCTCTTTGTCTTTGACCAGTTTTTTCACCGATTCATTGGCATCCCGGCGCACATTGCGAATCGCGATCTTGGCGTTTTCACCTTCGGTGCGGGCCAGCTTGGTCATCTCTTTGCGGCGCTCCTCGCTCATGGCGGGCATGGGCACACGGATCAACTCACCCAATGACGCGGGGTTCAGACCCAACTCGCTTTCCCGGATGGCTTTTTCGATTTTGGCAGCCATGCTCTTTTCCCAAGGCTGCACACTGATCGTGCGCGAATCCATCAAGGACACATTGGCCACTTGCGACAAAGGCACCAAAGAGCCGTAGTAGTCCACATGGATGGTGTCGAGCAAGGCTGGGTTGGCGCGGCCCGTGCGGATGCGGGTCAGGTTGTTTTTGAAAGCCGCGATGGATTGCTCCATTTTGGTTTCACTGGTTTTTTTGATGTCGGCAATGGTCATGGGGCTCTCCTCGTCAGAACGTTCTCAAGCATAAACCAGGGTGCCTTCGTCTTCACCCAGAACCACGCGCTTCAAGGCACCGTTCTTGATGATCGAAAACACTTTGATGGGTAATTTTTGGTCTCGGCACAAAGCGAACGCAGTGGCATCCATGATGCCTAAGTTGCGCGAAATCGCCTCGTCGAAACTGATTTCAGAGTAACGCGTGGCTGTGGGGTCTTTTTTGGGATCGGCAGAGTAGACCCCATCCACCTTGGTGGCTTTGAGCACAATTTCAGCACCGATCTCTGCCCCGCGCAAAGCCGCCGCGGTGTCGGTGGTGAAAAACGGATTGCCTGTGCCGGCCGCGAACACCACCACCTTGGCCTCTTCCAAATACTGCAAGGCCTTGGGGCGTACATAGGGCTCCACCACTTGGTCGATGCCAATGGCCGACATCACGCGCGCAGTCAAACCGGCCTTGTCCAAGGCATCGGCCAAGGCCAAGGAGTTCATGACCGTGGCCAGCATGCCCATGTAATCGGCGGTGGCCCGGTCCATGCCCACGGCGCCGCCGGCCACCCCTCTGAAAATGTTGCCACCACCAATGACCACGGCCACCTGCACGCCCAGCCGCGTGATCTCGGCGATCTCCTCGGCCATGCGCACAATGGTGGCACGGTTGATGCCAAAAGCATCGTCCCCCATCAAGGCCTCGCCGGACAGCTTGAGCAAAATGCGCTTATAGGCTGGTTTGGCTGTGGACATGACAAGCTCCTAAGTGGGATATGGGGACAGTGAAACGGCAACTCAACAAAGCCATGAACTCAGGCAGCGCCTTGGGCTGCGGCCACTTGGGCTGCCACCTCAGCGGCAAAGTCATCGACTTTTTTCTCGATGCCCTCTCCCACCACGTACATGGTGAAAGCGCTGACAGTGGTGCCGGCAGCCTTGAGCATTTGCTCCACGGTTTGCTTGTCGTTTTTGACAAAAGTTTGGTTGAACAAAGACACCTCTTTGAGGTACTTTTGCACCGAACCTTCGACCATCTTGGTGACGATGTCGGCAGGTTTGCCCGACTCGGCCGCCTTGGCCGCAGCCACTGAGCGTTCTTTTTCGATCAAATCGGCTGGCACTTCGGCGCTGGTCAAGGACACCGGCTTCATGGCCGCAACGTGCATGGCAACGTCTTTGGCGGCGGTTTCATTGCCTTCGAACTCGACCAACACACCAATGCGGGTGCCGTGCAAATAGTGGGCGATCTTGACGCCACCGGCAACGCGTTTGAAACGGCGAAAACTCATGTTCTCACCGATCTTGCCAATCAAGCCCCGACGCACATCTTCCAAGCTGGGACCGAAACTGTCTTGCGTGTAAGGCAGCGCGCCCAAAGCCGCGACGTCAGCGGGGTTGTGCTCAGCCACCAGCTTGGCCGCAGCATTGGCCAGTGCCAAGAAGCTGTCGTTCTTGGTGACGAAATCGGTTTCGCAGTTGACTTCGATCATGGCCCCCGTGGTGCCGTTCACAAAGCTGGTCACCACGCCTTCTGCGGTCACGCGCGAAGCGGCCTTGCCAGCCTTGGTGCCCAGCTTGACGCGCAACAACTCTTCGGCTTTGGCCAGGTCGCCTTCGGCTTCGGTCAAAGCTTTTTTGCATTCCATCATGGGCGCGTCGGTTTTTGCGCGCAGTTCAGCGACCATGCTTGCGGTGATTGCAGCCATTTGATTTCTCCGTATTCAGTCAAAAAGTCAGGTTAAAAAAAAGGGGCCAAAAAGCCCCTTTCATCGAGTTTCAGGGACTCAGGCAGAAGCGTTGGCTTCTTCGATGAATTCGTCAGCACCTTCGGTCACGGCCTTGATCACATCGTTGACCGCATTGGCACGGCCTTCGATGATGGCGTCGGCGATGCCACGGGCATACAAAGCCACGGCCTTGGCCGAGTCGTCGTTGCCGGGGATGATGTAGTCAATGCCTTCGGGTGAGTGGTTCGAGTCCACCACGCCGATCAATGGGATGCCCAGTTTCTTGGCTTCCGAGATGGCAATTTTGTGGTAACCGACATCGATCACAAAAATCGCATCGGGCAAAGCGGCCATGTCCTGGATGCCGCCGATGTCTTTTTCGAGTTTTTCCATCTCGCGTTTGAACATCAGCTGCTCTTTTTTGCTCAGGCTGTCCATGCCCAGCTCTTGCTGAGCCTTCATGTCTTTGAGGCGCTTGATCGAGGTCTTGACCGTTTTGAAGTTGGTCAACATGCCGCCCAACCAGCGCTGGTCAACATAAGGCACGCCAGCACGTTGGGCTTCGGCCGCCACCAAGTCACGCGCTTGGCGTTTCGTGCCGACCATCAAAATGTTGCCGCGGTTGGCCGACAACTGCTTGGCAAATTTGATCGCGTCCTGAAACATCGGCAGCGATTTTTCCAGGTTGATGATGTGGATTTTGTTGCGGTGGCCGAAAATGAAGGGGGCCATCTTGGGGTTCCAGAAGCGGGTTTGGTGACCAAAGTGGACACCGGCTTCCAGCATTTCGCGCATGGTAACGGACATAAAAATACTCCAAAGGTTGGGTCTAAAATCCAGTCCACTCATTGAGCACGTTCTCAAAAGACAGCGCTCAACACCTTGACGGGACGGATTCGCGGATGCGCTTGGCATGACTTGGATCACTGTTCAAGTGCATGTTCGGCATGACACTCAAAAGACAGTGCCCGCACTCAGCAAAGCCTTAGGATTATAGCACCCCGACTTGCCCGAAAGAGCCTTCCAAGCCATGAAACCCGACCTGATCGCCACACGGCAAGCCATCGCTCTTGGCACCACCCACCCCCAAGCACAGGCACAGGCTTGCTTGGACTTGGCGCGCAGCGCGGCTTGCAAGCATGCCTTTTTGGTGCTGACACCCGAGGCCCTGCTGCACACCGCGAGCCAAGCCCATGTGCACGCCAAACCACTGGCGGGATTGGCGGTGTCCATCAAAGACCTGTTTGATGTGCAAGGCCAGGTGACCCAAGCCGGATCGGTGGTTTTTTCAGACCAAGCCCCCGCCCTGGCCGACGCGGTAGCGGTGGCGCGCCTGCGGGCAGCGGGCGCTGGCTTCATCGGGCGCACCAACATGGTGGAGTTTGCTTTTTCAGGCGTGGGCACCAACCCTCATCACGGCACGCCTGCCGCTTGGGACGCGACATGCGACCGAGCCGTTGGCACTGCCGGACAAGCGCATGTTCCCGGTGGCTCCAGTTCGGGGGCGGCCGTGTCTGTGGCCACAGGCGCTGCCTTTGTGGGCCTGGGTTCGGACACAGGGGGCTCGATTCGGGTGCCTGCTGCCCTGAACGGCATCGTGGGCTTTAAAAGCACCGCCCGCTGGGTGCCGACCCTGGGGGCGGTCCCCTTGTCCACCACTTTGGACACTGTCTGTGCCATGACACGCACGGTGCGCGACACCATCTTGGCCCATGAAGTGTTGAGCGCCAGGCGCGTTGCGCGCGCCCACCGCCCGCTGAACGGCTACCGCATGGCCGTGGTTCAAAGCCTGATGCAAGACCGCATGGACCCCAGCGTGACCCAAGCCTTTGAACGCAGTCTGCACAGGCTACGGGCCGCTGGTGCGCGCATCGAGGACATCCGCTTGCCTGAGTTGAACGAATTGACCGCCATGATGAGCACCGGCGGCTTTAGCCCTGCGGAGGGCTACGCGTGGCACCGACAACTGATCAGCCGCGATGGCGCACGCTACGACCCACGTGTGGCCCAACGTGTGATGCGTGGCGCAACCATGATGGCGCACGAATACATGGATTTGGTACAGGCGCGTGCGCATTGGATTCGCCGAGTCGACACCGCGCTGGTGGGCTATGACGCTGTTCTCTCGCCCACCACGCCCATCACAGCGCCACTCATTCGTGACGTGGCCCCAGGCTCCGAGCGCGATGCCGAATTCTTTCGGGTCAACGGCTTGCTGCTGCGCAACACCAGCGTGGTCAACACATTGGATGGCTGCGCCATCACCCTGCCCTGCCACGCACCCGGCGAGTTGCCGGTCGGCTTGATGGCTTGGCACGCCGCCCTCCACGACGACACCATTTTGCAACTCGCTGTGCTGCTTGAACCCCTGCTGCGGCCTGACTGAGGCCATGCAAAGCCTGAACCGCACATCGACCTGGCCCGTTTTAAGCCCGCAGCAAGTGCGGCAATTGGAGCCCGCACTTCAAGCCCAAAGCGCGATCCCGCTGATGCAAAGCGCCGGTTTGGCCTGCGCCCGCTTGGCTTTGGCATTGGCCCCACATGCGCAGCGCCTGTGGATTGCCGCTGGCCCAGGCAACAACGGCGGCGATGGTCTGCAGGCCGCACTCTACCTGCACCAATGGGGCAAACCGGTGCTGGTCAGCCTGATGGCTTCGCCAGAACAAAGCCCCCAAGACGCACAAGCAGCCCTGCAACGGGCCCGGCTGGCGGGTGTTCGCATTGAAAACCAGGTGCCCGACAAGTGGCTCGCGCAAATGGGTGCGCAGGATTTGTGCATCGATGCGCTGCTGGGCATAGGTGCCAGTCGGGCATTGAGTCCAGACATGTGGGCTTGGGTGCAGGCCCTGCAAGGCTGCGCAGCCCCAGTGCTGGCCATTGACGTGCCCACCGGTTTGAACCCACGCTCGGGTCAATGGCTGGGCAAGCAGCGTGGCCAAGAGACGGCCGTGCGGGTTGACCACACCTTGAGCCTCATCGCTGTTCAAGCGGGTCTTTTGATGGGCCATGGGCGCGATGCCAGTGGCCAAATCTGGCTTGACGACTTGGGTTACCGGCCCGACCAGCATGGCGTGTCACCCCTGGCTTGGCTCAACCGCGCACACAGCCCACCAAGCAAACCGCACGCCAGCCACAAAGGCAGCCATGGCGATGTGGCCGTGATCGGTGGAGAAATGGACGACGGGGGCATGGGCATGGGCGGCGCGGCGATCTTGGCGGCCAAGGCCGCACTGAACGCGGGGGCGGGTCGCGTGATGTTGAGTTTGCTCTCCAGCGGCCGCGCCCACAGCAGCGCACCGCCTGACTTGATGCAACGCGATCACAACCAACTGGCATTGCACCAGCTGAGCGTGGTCTGCGGTTGCGGCGGGGGCCAGGCCGTGCAAGCGGTCTTGCCCAAGGTATTGCTGCACAGCGCGCAATTGGTGCTGGATGCCGATGGCCTCAATGCCCTGGCGCAAGACCCGCAACTGCAAACCCTGTTGCGCCAACGCGCGCCCTTGCAAACCACCGTCTTGACCCCGCACCCACTTGAAGCCGCGCGGCTGCTGCACTGCAGCACCTCAGAGGTGCAACACGATCGGCTGACGGCTGCGCAAAGCTTGGCCGAACGTTTCCAGTGCTGCGTGCTCCTCAAAGGCTCGGGCACGGTCATTGCCGCACCCGGCGAGACGCCACGCATCAACACCACAGGCAATGGGCGCTTGGCCATGGGCGGCACAGGCGATGTGTTGGCCGGTCTGATCGGCGCACGCTTGGCACAAGGCCTGGGTGCTTTTGAAGCCGCTTGCTCGGCCGCCGCCCAGCATGCTCAGTTGGCCAACGACTGGCCCGAAGGCCAAGCCCTCACGGCCAGTCGTTTGGCCGCTCGGTTGGCTTAGTTCCTGTCAACGCCGTGGCTTGATGTTGAGCGTGCCTTTTTTCTTGGCGGCCAGCTTTTTCACCGAGGCCTTGAGCGCCTGAACAGGTGAGCGCTTGCGCTCAGCATCGCTTGGCCTGGGCTCGCCCGAAGCGGGTCTTTTGCTGCGCCCTGCGTCCGCGGGCACAGACACGCCCTTGTCGCGCAGGGCTCGGGGCACCAAATCGTCGCCCGCATTCACCAGTCTGAAATCGATCTTGCGGCCATCCAAATCGACCCGACTGACCTGCACCTGCACCCGGCTGCCAATGGCGTAACGGATGCCGGTGCGCTCACCGCGCAGCTCTTGGCGCAGTTCGTCAAAGCGGTAGTACTCGCCACCCAACTCGGTGATGTGCACCAGACCCTCCACATACAAGTTGTCCAAGGTGACGAAGATGCCAAAGCTGGTCGCCGCGGACACCACGCCGCCAAACTCTTCCCCCAAATGCTCGCGCATGTATTTGCATTTGAGCCAAGCCTCCACATCGCGACTGGCCTCGTCGGCGCGGCGCTCGTTGGCGCTGCAATGCAGGCCTGCGGCCTCCCAGGCGCGCTGGTCGGCAGCCGACATGCGCACGCGGGGCGCAGACGACTCGGGCGCATCGCCCTGAGCCGCACGCCCTTTTTCCAGGCGCTTGCTCAGCTTGGCATGCGCCTCGCCGGGCACAGGCAAGGTGGGCAGCGTGTATTTGCGGTTCAGCAAAATGGCTTTGATGACCCTGTGCACCAACAAATCCGGGTAACGCCGAATCGGGCTGGTGAAATGGGTATAGGCCTCATAGGCCAAGCCAAAGTGACCGCTGTTGACCGGGGTGTAAATGGCTTGTTGCATGGAGCGCAGCAGCATGGTGTGGATTTGCTGGGCGTCCGGGCGGTCCTTGGTGGCTTGCGCGATTTTTTGAAACTCGCTGGTGTGCGGCTCGTCGCTGATGCTCATCCCCAGACCCAAGGCCTTGAGGTAATTGCGCAAGATGTCTTTTTTCTCGGCCGTCGGACCTTCGTGCACACGGAACAAACCCGGGTGTTTGCCCTGCTGGATGAAGTCGGCGCTGCACACATTGGCCGCCAGCATGGCCTCTTCGATCAAGCGGTGCGCCTCGTTGCGCACACGCGGCACGATCTTTTCGATGCGCCCGCTTTCATCACACACAATTTGCGTTTCGGTGGTCTCAAAATCCACCGCACCCCGCACCGCACGCGAGGCCAGCAGGGCTTTGTACACGTCCTGCAAGTTCATCAGGTCGTTGACACGCGCCTTGCGCTTGACCGCCTCAGGGCCACGCGTGTTGGCCAAAATCGCGGCCACCTCGGTGTAGGTGAAACGCGCATGGCTGTGCATCACCGCCGGGTAAAACTGGTAGGCCTGAACATCGCCCTTGGCATTGACCAACATGTCACACACCATGCACAAACGGTCCACATCGGGGTTGAGCGAACACAGGCCGTTGGACAACTTCTCGGGCAACATGGGGATCACGCGGCGCGGAAAATACACGCTGGTGGCGCGGTCGTAGGCGTCCACGTCAATGGCGCTGCCGGTCTGCACATAGTGGCTCACGTCGGCAATGGCCACCAACAAACGCCAGCCTTTGCCACGGCCCACTTTGGCCGGTTCGCAATACACCGCATCGTCAAAGTCGCGCGCGTCTTCACCGTCGATGGTGACCAAGGCCACGTCGCGCAAATCCACCCGGTCCTTGCGGTCCTTGGCCAGCACCTTGTCGGGCAGGCCCTTGGCTTGTTCCAAGCAGCCGGGCGAAAACAGGTGCGGCACGCTGTATTTGCGCACCGCGATTTCGATCTCCATGCCCGGGTCGTCGATCTCGCCCAGCACCTCTTTCACGCGGCCCACAGGTTGACCAAACAAGGCCGGCGGCTCGGTCAACTCGACCACCACCACCTGCCCCGCCTTGGCGGTGCCCGTGGCGCCTTTGGGGATCATCACGTCTTGGCCATAACGCTTGTCCTCGGGCGCGACCAACCACAAACCGCCTTCGTGCAGCAGGCGGCCAATCAGGGGCTGCTCGGGGCGCTCCACGATCTCCACAATGCGGCCCTCCGGCCTGCCTTTGCGGTCTTGCCGAACAATGCGCACCTTGACGCGGTCCTTGTGCAACACGGCCCGCATTTCATTGGGCGAGAGGTAGATATCCGACTCGCCGCTGTCGCGGATCAAGAAGCCATGACCATCGCGGTGACCTTGGACACTGCCTTCGATTTCTTCCAGCAAGCCGCTGGGTGGCGCTACTTTTTTGATATACAATCCTTGGATTCCTGAGGCGCCCAGATGGCGGAATTGGTAGACGCACTAGTTTCAGGTACTAGCGAGTAACATCGTGGAGGTTCGAGTCCTCTTCTGGGCACCAAACTTGTCGAGCACGATGAGACAAAAACACTGTAAGCCGTTGATTTTTGATCAACGGCTTTTTTGTTGTTCAAAGCCCAAGCCTTGGTTTTGCAAGGCGATGCCAAGGGGTTTGAAAACGCAAGCCGTCGCGGTTTTGCCAGCCACGTCGGTGATCGCGGCAAAAGGCTCAAACCTGAACCCTTCAAGGTAGAAACGCTCAGCCAAGTACCGCAAAGCATCAAACTGGCACCCCCACCAAATCATGGCCTTCCACGCGCACGATGCGGGCGCGGGTGAACTCGCCCACCTTGAGGGTCTTGCTCAGTTTTTCGGGTGGCAACAAGCGCACCACGCCATCGATCTCGGGGGCATCGCCGAAGCTGCGGCCCACACCACCGCGCCGACCCATGGCCGGAGCACTGTCCACCAAGACCTGCATGCTCGAGCCCACGCGTTGCTGCAATCGGGCAATCGACACCGCTTCGGCCACCGCCATGAAACGGGCGCGGCGCTCTTCGCGCAAGGCCTGGGGCAGCATGCCGGGCAAATCATTGGCCGTGGCCCCTTGCACCGGGCTGTAAGCAAAGCAACCTGCCCGGTCAATTTGCGCTTCACGCAAAAACCCCAGCAGGTGTTCAAACTCTTCTTCGGTCTCGCCTGGGAAACCCGCGATGAAGGTGCTGCGGATCACCAACTCCGGGCACAGCTCGCGCCAGCGCTGGATGCGCTCGAGGTTCTTCTCGCCACTGGCGGGGCGCTTCATGCGCTTGAGCACATCGGGGTGGCTGTGCTGAAACGGCACATCTAGGTAAGGCAACACCCAACCCTGCGCCATCAAGGGAATGATGTCGTCCACGCTCGGGTAGGGGTAGACGTAGTGCAAACGCAACCAGGCGTCGTGGGCGCGGGCCATCTCGCCCAAGGCCTGCACCAACTCCAGCATGCGGGTTTTGACCGGTTTACCGTCCCAAAAACCCGTGCGGTATTTCACATCCACGCCATAAGCCGAAGTGTCTTGGCTGATCACCAGCAACTCTTTCACGCCACCGGCAAACAGTGCCTGGGCTTCTTTGAGCACATCGCCAATCGGGCGCGAGACCAAGTCGCCGCGCATGGACGGGATGATGCAAAAGGTGCAGCGGTGGTTGCAGCCTTCGCTGATTTTCAAGTACGCGTAATGGCGCGGTGTGAGCTTGAGGCCGGCCTCACCAAAGCCCCCGGGCACCAGGTCCAAAAACGGGTCATGCGGTTTGGGCAAGTGCGTGTGCACCGCGTCCATCACCTCTTGGGTGGCATGCGGTCCGGTCACGGCCAGCACGCTGGGGTGCAACTCGCGCACCATGTTGCCGCCAGCCTCGCCTGTTTTGGCCCCCAGGCAACCGGTCACGATCACTTTGCCGTTTTTGTTCAAAGCCTCGGCGATGGTGTCCAGACTTTCCTGGATGGCCTCGTCGATGAAGCCACAGGTGTTGACAATGACCAAGTCAGCGCCTGCAAAGGTTTTGGAGGTTTGGTAACCCTCGGCGCTCAGTTGCGTCAGGATCAGCTCGGAATCGGTCAGCGCCTTGGGGCAACCCAGGCTGACAAAACCCACTTTGGGGGCGGCAAGGTTTGCTTTGGCAATGGTTTCACTCATCCCTGCATTGTCCCCGGAAAAACGACCACCGCATGACAAAGGTGCTTGCTGGACAAATCAAGACTTCAAGCCCAGCACCCCCAAGAACTGTTCGGTGTTCTTTTGAATCTGTTTTTGCATCTGTTCTTGCATTTGTGCCATGACGTTCTGCGAGGGGTCAGCCAAGCCTGAAAACATGTTGTGCATCAGGGGCGCTTGCCACTGCATGAATTGCGCCCAAACCTCGGGGCTCAAGTTGGGGCTGGATTCGCCCAGCTTGCTTTGCCAATCCATGAAGGACTGCACATGACTCTCTAAATAAGAACCCATGTGCCCCTGCATGGTGTGGCCATAAAAACGGATGATGTTGTACAACACCGCCTCGCTGAACATGGGCGCGCCTGCTGATTCTTCTTCCAAAATGATTTGCAGCAAAATCGACCGCGTCAGGTCTGCGCCCGTTTTGGCGTCCACCACCACCATCGGCGCAGCCTGCATGACCAGTTTTTTGATCTCAGACAAGGTCACATAGGCCGAAGTGGCGGTGTCGTACAAGCGCCGGTTGGGGTATTTTTTAATGGTTCTGAGGGCCGCCGACAAAGGGGCCGCACTGGGGTCAAGCTTTTCGGATGGGGCAAGCGCCTGGGCGGAGGGTTTGGCAATAGTGCCGGGTGTGGCGGCTTTGGTTTTGCCTGGGGTTTTGGCCGAGGCCTTGGCTGTGGTCTTGACCGGCAAAGAAAACTCCTGTTTGGTGACTGCCCATGCAAAATCTGCTGCAATGCACCATTTTAGGCACACACCCGCCCGCTCCATGCCTTGGTTTACCCTGAGCTTTGGCGTTCTGCCACCGGATAATGGCGTTCTGCTTTTTTGTCATTGGCCTCGTCAATTCATCTTCTTAACCTGCGAAAATACACGGCTATGTTCACCGGAATCATCACCGGCGTGGGGCGAATCGTCGCCATTCACGACCTGGGTCGCTCTTTACACCACGGCAAGCGCCTCACCATCGAGGCCCCCGCCGGGTACCTTGACGATGTGGGCCTGGGCGACAGCATCGCCTTGAACGGCGCTTGCATGACCGTCACCACCTTCAGCCCCGAGAGCCGCCAGTTCACCATCGACATCTCGGCCGAATCGCTGGACAAAACCAGCGGTTTGGACCAAGAAGGCCGGGTGAATTTGGAAAAAGCCCTGCGCGCCAACGACCGCCTGGGCGGGCACATCGTGTCGGGCCATGTGGACGGCGTAGGGCAGATCAGCCACTTTGCGCAAATCGGCGAAAGCTGGGAACTGCGCGTTTTGGCCCCCCCCACTCTGGCCAAATACCTGGCCTACAAAGGCTCGATCACGGTCAACGGCGTCAGCCTCACGGTCAACCGTGTGGCCGATCTGGCCGATGGCTGCGAGATCAGCATCAACCTGATCCCCCACACGGTGGACAACACCGCCCTCGGCAGCCTGTCAGCAGGCAGCCGGGTCAACCTCGAAATCGACACCGTGGCCCGGTATGTTGAGCGCATGCTCAGCGCCGACTTGCTGCCCAAACCCCACTGAACTGGACCCCACCATGAACGCCCCCGCGCTTTTGACACCCGTGGCCATCTCGCCCGTTGAAGACATCGTGGCCGAGATCAAAGCCGGTCGCATGGTGATCTTGGTCGACGAAGAAGACCGCGAAAACGAAGGCGATTTGGTGCTCGCTTCTGACCACGTCACGCCCGAGGCCATCAACTTCATGGCCCGCTTTGGCCGGGGCCTGATTTGCCTGACGCTGACCCGCGAGCGCTGCGAATTTCTCAAGCTCCCCCCCATGGCCACCCGCAACGGCACGTTTTACAGCACGGCTTTCACCGTCTCGATCGAAGCCGCCGAAGGTGTCACCACCGGCATCTCGGCCGCTGACCGCGCCCGCACGGTGCAAGTGGCCGTGGCCAAAGCCAGCCAGCCCACCGACTTGGTGCAGCCGGGCCACATCTTCCCGCTGCAAGCGGTGGACGGCGGCGTGCTCATGCGCGCTGGCCACACCGAAGCCGGCTGCGACTTGGCCGCCATGGCTGGATGCTCGCCGTCATCCGTGATCTGCGAGATCATGAAAGACGACGGCACCATGGCCCGTCTGCCCGATTTGCAACTTTTTGCTGCCGAGCACGGCTTGAAAATCGGCACGATTGCCGACTTGATCGAGCACCGCAGCCGCCACGAATCACTGGTGGAACGCATCGGCAGCCGCCTCTTGCAAACCGCGCACGGCGAATTCACCGCCCACGCTTTTCGTGACCAAACCAACCAAGCGCTGCACCTGGCCTTGGTCAAAGGTGCATGGACGGCCGAATTCGAAGTGGCGGTGCGCGTGCACGAACCGCTGTCGGTGCTCGACGCCCTCGAAGTCAACCGCGCCATGCACTCCTGGAGCCTGGACGCCAGCTTGCAGTACATCCACGCCCAAGGCAGCGGCGTGGCGGTGCTGCTCAACTGCGGCGAATCGGCCGAGCAATTGCTGGCCCAGTTTGAAGGCCGCGCCCGCTCGGCCCAAGCGCCCGAACGCGGCAAGATGGACCTGCGCACCTACGGCGTCGGAGCGCAAATTCTGCGCGAATGCGGCGTGCACAAAATGCGCCTCATGGGCAAGCCGCGCCGCATGCCCAGCATGACCGGCTACGGCCTCGAAATCACCGCTTACATCACCAAGGAATAAGCATGCAAGGCGCAAACCAAGGCCAGGTCGAAGAACTCGACGGCCAATTTCTGCACATCGGCATCGTGCAAGCCCGCTTCAACCAAGACATCACCAACGCACTGGCCACAGCCTGCATTGCCGAGCTTGAAGCCTTGGGCGTGACCAGCATCGACCACGTCATGGTGCCCGGCGCTCTCGAAGTGCCGGTGGCCCTTCAGGCCATGGCCGAGCGCGCCGAATACGACGCGCTCATCGCCTTGGGCTGCATCATCCGCGGCGAGACCTACCACTTTGAGTTGGTGGCCAACGAATCCGCTGCCGGTGTCAGCCGCGTCTCGCTCGACTACAACCTGCCGATTGCCAACGCGATCTTGACCACTGAAAACCTGGCCCAAGCCATCGCCCGGCAAACCGACAAAGGCCGCGACGCGGCCCGCGTGGCGGTCGAGATGGCCTGCATCATGGACGACCTGGCCGCTGACATGGACGCCGACATGTCCGATTTGGCCGACGGGTTCGACGAAGAAGACCAAGAAGACAACGCCAGATGAGCGACGCATCCCACACACCCGCCGTCGACACAGGGACCGACACGCCCAGCGCTGCCATTTCAGCAACGACAGCAGCCATCCCCGGCACCCGCAAATCCTCGGCCAAACCTGCCCGCAGCCGCTCGCGCGAGTTTGCGCTGCAAGCGCTTTACCAACACCTTGTGGGCCGCAACGAAGCGGCAGACATCGACCTGTTCACCCGCGACTTGTCGGGCTTTCACAAAGCCGACTCGGCCCATTACGACGCCTTACTCTACGGCTGCATCGAACATGCCGCGGAGCTCGACGCGCTGATCGGACCCAAATTGGACCGCCAGTTTGCCGAGATCTCGCCCATCGAACACGCCATCATGTGGATCGGCGTGTACGAGATGCAACACTGCCCCGACGTGCCTTGGCGCGTGGTACTCAACGAATGCATCGAGCTGGCCAAAGACTTTGGCGGCACCGATGGCCACAAATACGTCAACGCCGTGCTGAACGGACTGGCTCCGGAACTGCGCAGTGCCGAAGTGCAGGCCGACCGCCAGTCTGGCCGTGCCAAATAACACCTCTTACACCAGACACCATGCGCATCTCTGAGCGTGCCGAGCGGATCGAGCCCTTTTGGGTGATGGAAGTGGCCAAAGCGGCCGCACAAAAAGCCCGTGAGGTCGCGCACACCGACCGGCCCGTGGTGTTTTTGAACATTGGCGAGCCCGACTTCACCGCCCCACCCCGGGTGCAGCAAGCCGCACAAGCGGCCATCGCATCCGGCCAAACCCAGTACACCCCCGCTTTGGGCTTGGACGCCCTGCGCCAAGCCATCAGCGGCTGGTACGCGCAGCGCTTTGACGTGCAAGTGCCTGCCAGCCGCATCGTGGTCACGGCCGGGGCTTCGGCGGCTTTGCAGTTGGCGTGTTTGGCCTTGATCGACAAGGGCGATGAAATCCTCATGCCCGACCCCAGCTACCCCTGCAACCGCCACTTTGTGAGTGCGGCCGATGGCACAGCCGTGTTGCTGCCCACCACGGCTGCAGAGCGCTTTCAGCTGAGCGCCGCCAAAGTGGCCGCCGCTTGGGGGCCACAAACCCGGGGCGTGTTGCTGGCCTCGCCCTCTAACCCCACCGGCACCTCGATCGATCCGGCCGAATTGGCGCGCATCGTGCAAGTGGTGCGCAGCCGTGGTGGCATCACCCTGATCGACGAGATTTACCTCGGCCTGAGCCACGACGCCGCGTTTAGCCAAAGCGCCTTGGCTTTGGGCGACGATGTCATCAGCATCAACAGCTTCAGCAAATACTTCAACATGACTGGCTGGCGCTTAGGCTGGCTGGTGGTGCCCGAGCAGCTCACACCCGTGCTGGAGCGCTTGGCACAAAACCTGTTCATTTGCGCCAGCAGCGTGTCGCAACATGCGGCCTTGGCCTGCTTTGAACCCGACAGCCTGGCCGAATACGAACGCCGCCGCACCGAGTTCAAAGCCCGGCGTGATTACTTTATCCCGGCCCTGAACGACTTGGGATTGAGCGTGCCCGTAGCCCCTGATGGCGCGTTTTACGCCTGGGCCGACTGCCGCGCCGCTTGCCAGCAACTGGGCCTGCAAGACAGCTGGGACTTTGCCCTGGCGGCGCTGGAACACGCCCATGTGGCCATCACCCCCGGGCGCGACTTTGGCAGCGACCAAACCGCCCACTTCGTGCGCTTTTCCACCGCCAACTCGATGGCCGAACTGCACACCGCCATTGCCCGCTTGAAAGCTTGGTTGCAGCCATGAACAGCCCCAACGCCAGCGCCAGCGCCAAGCCCAGCGCTGATCCCGGCCTGAGCTCCAGCGTTTTTCGGCACCCCATACGCGTTTATTGGGAAGACACCGACGCGGGCGGCATCGTGTTTTATGCCAACTACCTCAAGTTTTTTGAGCGCACCCGCACCGAATGGCTGCGCGCCCTGGGTTTTGGCCAGCAACAGCTGCGCGACACATCGGGCGGCATGTTTGTGGTGTCTGAAACCACGGTGAAATACCACTCCCCCGCCCGCTTGGATGATTCTTTGCTGGTCACCGCCATGCTGCAAAATGCGGGCAAAGCCAGCCTCACGATTGTTCAGCACGCCTACCTGCGCACTGGCCACTTGGCTGACCGCTTGCTGGCCGAGGGCAGCATACGCTTAGGCTGGGTCGACAGCACCACATTGAAACCTGGCCGCATCCCGGCCCCCGTTCTGGAAGCCCTGAAATGAACCAAGACATGTCCATCGTCTCGCTGATGCTCCAAGCCAGCTTGGTTGTGCAACTGGTGGTGCTGCTGCTGCTGAGCATTTCGGTGGCCAGTTGGGCCGCCATCGTCCGCAAAATCACCGCCATCAAGCGCATCAAATCTCTCAACGACGAGTTTGAACGCGTTTTTTGGTCCGGCACCAGCTTGAACGAATTGTTCACAGCCGCCAGCCAAAACGCCCGAATGTCTGGCCCGATGGAGCGCATTTTTGCCAGCGGCATGCGCGAGTACCAAAAACTGCGCGAACGCCGCATCAACGACGCCGCCACCCTGCTGGACGGCGCACGCCGCGCCATGCGCGCGAGCTTTCAACGCGAGATGGACGTGGCCGAATCGCAACTGGCCTTCTTGGCCTCGGTCGGCTCCATCGCGCCCTATGTGGGTTTGTTTGGCACCGTGTGGGGCATCATGCATGCCTTCACCGGCTTGGCCAGCTTGCAGCAAGTCACGCTCGCAGTGGTGGCACCCGGCATCGCCGAAGCCCTGGTGGCCACAGCCATCGGCCTGTTTGCCGCCATTCCGGCAGTGCTGGCTTACAACCATTTCTCACACGACGTGGACCGCATCGCCATCAAACTGGAAACCTTCATCGAAGAGTTCTCCAACATCTTGCAACGCAGCCTGGGCTCGGCCAACGCCAATGTCCACACCTCTGGCTCTGGCCACTGAGAACGGATCAGGCCATGCCCTCCACCTCACGCGGCCGCGGTCGCCGCACCATCTCTGAAATCAACATGGTGCCCTTCATCGACGTGATGTTGGTGCTGCTGATCATCTTCATGGTCACCGCCCCCATGATCACGCCCAGCATGATCGACCTGCCCAGCGTGGGCAAAGCGGCCAAGCAACCCGACAAAGTCATCCAAATCGTGATCCAAAAAGACGAAAGCCTGTCGCTTTTGATTGACGGCAAAACCGACACCACCAGCTTGCAAAACGTGGCCACCCAGGTGAAACGCCAAGTCGGCGAGGATGCCAACACCGCCGTGGTCATCAGTGCCGACCGCACGGTCAAGTACGAAACCGTGGTCAAGGTCATGGACAGCTTGCAGCGCGCAGGCATTGCCCGTGTAGGCCTGTCGGTCCAGCTGGCCCCCTGAAAAGCCCAGCCGTGAAAGCCCAACCCGCACCACACCTAGAGTTTGCCCCGCCCGCCCCGCCCGGCATGGGGCGCGCCTGGCTGGTGGCCGGCATGGCACACGCCGCGCTGTTCGTGGCATTGGGTTTGGCCACGGCCTGGAAAACCCAACCCCAAACCATGCTGGCACAAGCCGAATTGTGGTCGGCTGTGCCGCGTGCGGCGGCACCCAAGTTGCAAGAACCGACACCGCCGCCGCCCATTGACAAAGCCGAGCCCAAAGCCGAGCCCGAGCCTGTTCGCCAACCCAAGCCTGCACCTGCCGCCGAGCCCGACATGCGTTTGCGCGACGCCCAAATAGCGCTTGAAAAGAAAAAACTGGAAGACCAGAAAATGAAAGAAGCGGCCGAGCTCCAGCGCAAGGCCCTTGAAAAGAAGAAAAAAGAGGCCGAAGAAAAAGCTGCAAAAGACAAAGCCGAGAAAGACAAAGCAGCCAAGGAAAAGGCCGAAAAAGACAAAGCCGCTGAAGCGAAACGGGCGCAAGCGAAAAAAGAAGCAGACCAGAAAAAAGCAGCCGAAAAAGCCAAGGAAGACTTGGCCAATGAGCAAGCCCGACACCAAGAAAACCTGCAACGCATACAAGGCATGCTGGGCGCTTCGGGTGGGCCCAACGCCACCGGCACAGCACTCCAGTCATCGGGCCCATCGGCCAGTTACGCGGGCAGGCTGGTCGGGCGCATCAGGCCCAACATCACCTACCCGGGTGATGTGGTGGGCAACGCCCGCGCCGAAGTCGAAGTGCGCGTTGCACCCGACGGCACCATCATCAGCCGCCGCATCGTGCAATCGAGCGGCATCAAAGCCTGGGACGACGCGGTGCTCAGAGCCATCGACAAAACCGAAATCTTTCCCCGCGACACCGACGGCCGCGTGCCGCCGGTCATCGTTTTAGGCTTCAGGCCACTGGACTGAAAGCGTTCGGGTACCCAGGCAATCGCTGTCGCTCGCAAACGGGGCGCTTAGGTCTTCGCCCGGGGTGCCCCAATCCCCACCAGCGACAGGTCATTGCCCCTCAACTGCCGGTCCCCTTTTGGCCCACATGTGCTTGAATCAACTTTTTTATTCCACCCCTTCAGACGCACATGACCAACACCCCCACACAACAAGCGCTTTTGGCCATCATGGTTCACGCCGCCATGGCCGATGGTGAAAAGTCTCAAGCCGAGCGGAACTTTGTGCGCGACCTGTCCTTGCAACTCGACGAACAAGGCGGTGGCAAGCAATTGGCCCAAGCCGTGCAGGCGGCACTGCTGGGGCGTTTGTCGGTGCAACAAGCCGCAGCGCAACTGCCAGACCCGATGCACCGCCAACTGGCCTATGAGTGGGCCACCGCTGTGTGCCACGCCGACGGCCTGTGCAGCCCCGCAGAAACCGCGTTTTTGCAAGCCCTCAAAATCGACCTGCAACTGGGCAGCGCCGAGCCCGAGGCCACCGCACACACCCACGCCTTGGCGCACGCCGCTTATGCAGAACAAGCGGCTGCGCCACTGCCCGTGGAGACAGCAAGCGCTGCCGTGCACGACGTGCCCAACGTGCCGACTGCCCGCACCGAGCCCACCGCGCGCACATCCCCCGCTTTGGACCATGCCACGGACAACGCCGCCATTGACCGTTCGGTGCTCAACTACGCCATCTTGAACGGCGCGCTGGAGTTGCTCCCGCAATCGTGGGCCTCCATGGCCATCATTCCGCTGCAAATCAAAATGGTCTACCGCGTAGGCCAAGCCCATGGCGTCTCGCTGGACCAAGGCCACATCAAAGAGTTCATTGCCGCCGCTGGCGTGGGCCTGACCTCGCAATACATCGAACAGTTTGGCCGCAAATTGTTGGGTGGCTTGATCGGCAAGGCGGGTGGAAAATTATTGGGCGGCCTGACCGGCCAAGCCACTGGCATGGCGTTTTCCTTTGCCAGCACCTACGCGCTCGGCCATTTGGCCAAACGCTATTACGCCGGTGGCCGCGTCATGTCCACCGACCTGCTGCGCCAAACCTACCAAGACCTTTTGGGCAGCGGCAAAAACCTGCAACAACAGCACATGGGCGAGATCCAAACCCGTGCCGCCACCCTCAATGCAGCCGAAGTGATGCGCATGGTCAGAAGTTGATGCAGCGCAACGCGGGCTCATGTGGCTCCATCGCCACTCGCCACCCAAGCCTTGGCGCGCCCGCCCCTGTCTAGCCAAAAGTCTGCTTTTCACCCCACACGCCCAGCAACTTGTCGGCTTTCATCTCGGTGACGAGCCTCTGCTGATGAGGCCCAGAAAAGTTTGCAACAACCGAGGCCTGGCCGTTTTTTCTCATTTGTGGTTTTATCTTGCTCACCCCGGAACTGAACCCGTGACCATAAAGGCTAGCGTTTGGTGGGTTGTTGCTTGGGGTCGGCGAACTCTCGCCTGGCCTCTTGGGCTGCATTGGCCAGTGCGGTGCAGTTGGCGCTGTCTTTATTTGGGTCAGCACACCAAAAGCCCGCTTCGCTGGCTTGTTGCAAAAACAAACGTGTGGCCTCTGTTGGGTGGCGCAACTGGCCACGCCCCAAGGCCCACAGGCCGTAGCGACGCACGTTTTGGTGGGCGCTGCCGGTTTGTCGCATCAAATAGTCACGCACAAAAGCCTGTGCATCATCGCGCCCCAATTCGGCCAATGGCACCAAGGCATTGATCCTGACCGCCTCACTCATGCGGGCCAGCAAAGCGCTGTCGGTGCTGGCTGCTGGCTCGAGCAACACACGCAATGTCAGCAAGGCCGCATCGTTCAGATGCTCCAGCGGGGCCAGTGGCAGGCCGTGCTGACCCGCACGCAAGACAAAGGGGATCAACTCCTGCACCGTCACAGGCCTGAGCGGCGCAGGCGCGTCGGCCTGAGGGTTGCGCCCCACTGCTGCGCCCGCTGCAGCACCACCCCCGTCTGCCATAAGGCCCAAGCCAGGAAAGTAGGCAGGCTCTGGGGGCACCAAGCTGGTGGACTGCGGCATGGGCATGTAAGTCATGATCCGCTGCGCAAACGTGGTCGGTGAAACTGCAGAGTCGGGGTGGCCCAAGCCCACCGTGTGCCCCATCTCGTGCGCCCAAATCACCCACTCGGGTGCCAGGTCACTGAAGGTGCTGTGCGGCTTCAAGTAGACCAAGGGTGCGCCTATTCTGGGGGTGCAGCCCAAGATGTAGCCCGAGGCGCCACCACACTGTGTGATCGCACCCACCACCACCAGGGTCAAATGACCGGGGGTCGCCGAGACGGCGGTCTGCATGGCCGCGTTGTTGGCTCGGCCCAATGTAGGGTGCACCTTCACCGTCCCCATCACCTCAAAACGCATCGCCACGCCTTGATCTTGCAACCGGTGGCTGACTTCTTCAAGCCGTTGACAAACCTTTTGGGTGCTGTAGTTGTTCAATGCAGGCTCTAGGCCGCGCCACACTTCAACCGGCACCGACCGCGTCGCCGATTCAGGCCCCACGCGGCAAGCCAAGGTGCCCGCAGGTGCCGCGTCATTGACTTGCGGCCCAGTGGTTTCACACGCGCTCAACAAGCCCATCACACACAAGCACACGGCGATACGAAGACAAATCATCTTGCACTCCTTGAATCAATCAAACGCCCAGAAAAAGGGCCCCATGCTTATAAAGAATATTTTATTATTAAATTATGATGCATTGTTAGCGCTGCTTGGCTTGAGCCTCGCCCCCATCAAGCCCGCCAACCCACCCTGCCGATTGAAAGGGTGTGCGCCAGCAGACCGTGGCTTGCGACTGAATTTGCTGTAATACCCCACAACCCAACGAAAGACACCGATGCGCTGGATCTTCTCACTCTTGTTTCTTTTTAGCGGAGCTGCCATGGCTGTTGAAGAACCCCGTTACACCGTGCTCGTCTCGGAGCCGCCTTTTGAGCTTCGCCGCTACGCTGCGTTCACGGTGGCACAAACCCAAATCAACGGCGATTTTGACGCAGCCAGTCGCAGTGGTTTCAGGCGCATTGCGTCGTACATCTTTGGTGACAACCTGCAAGCCGACTTGGGGGCGCAGCGCAAGATTTCGATGACCGCGCCTGTCACCGTTGTGCCCGAGGACCAAGGCTGGCGCGTGCATTTTGTGATGCCCTCGGCCGAGACCATGCAGACCTTGCCCAAGCCACTCAACCCACAAGTGCAACTGCGCCTGGTGCCCGAGCACGAGACGGTGGCGGTGCGCTTCAGTGGCCTCACCACACAAGCGAGCTTGCAAGAGCAAACCGCGCGCCTGCGCGCTTGGGCCCAGGCGCGACAGTTGAAGCTCAGCCCCAGCGCCCAAATCGCCCGCTACGACGACCCCTTCACCCTGCCGTGGAACCGGCGCAATGAAATCTTGATCGACCTGCTGCCCTGAACGCGCCATGACGCCGCCCAAAACCGACCCGCCCACGACCGGCTGCATTGAGCTGCGTGACTTCAAATTGCTCACCCGCATCGGCACCTACGGCCCCGGCGAAACCGTGCCCGAGCACCATGCGCTGGACTTGACCCTTTGGATCAGCCCCGAACTGGTGCTGATCGCGCAAGACGGCATGGCCCATGTTTTTGACTACGACCCTTTGGTGCTGCAGATCGAGCACTTGGCCGCCGATGGGCATTACGCCACCCAAGAGCGCTTGATGACGCGCATCGTGCAGGCCTGCGCGCAATACCCAGCCATCGAGGCGCTGGAAATCGCTTTGCGCAAATTTCCGGTACGCCCCGACAGCGGCTCTTTGGGTGTGCGATTGCGTCTAGGCCAATCGCAATGGCTGTCAATGCGAAGCGCTCAGACCCCTTGACCAAGCCGGCACGGACTCCGACCGAGCGAAATGAGAAAAGACCCGGATCAATCGACTTTTTTGTCACTGCAGACCCGCTCTTTGTGTCATCCAGGACCCGCGTTTTGGGTCATCCCGAACTCGATCAGGGATCCAGTTTTTTTCCCCGCATTGACCAAGGGCAGCGTCGCACACGGCCGCTCTACCCCGCGTCGCTCAGGGCTTGCAGCGTCCGCTCAAGGACACGGTGCCGTCTCTGCACTCGGTCACGATGTCGCTGCCACTGCCGGACGATGGGCCAGCAGGCTGCGCGGAAGGCCCTAGCGGGCGCAAGCCTTGGGTGTAGATGATTTTTTTGCGCCCTTGCGCGCAACGCCCCACCACTTGGCCCAAGGCAGAGACCTCGGCATCCACCACGGTGAGGGCGAAATGAAGCACCCCGTTGGAGGCGATTTTTTGCTCAATTTGTGCGCGCACAGGCTCGCAGTTGTCGGGCATTTGCGCCATGCCCCCAATGGGCAACAAAACCCCGGCAGATACAAGCAAGCGGCAAAGCAGCATGGTGGTGGCCCTCATCGATGGTCAAGAAACAGAACAGGAGCCGTTTTTTAGCACAATCGCCACTCGCGCTGTGGGCCGGGCCAAAGTGGCAGCCATCCACCCAAGCAGGCGCTGCGCGCACAAAACCCGCCAAGTCAAACTCGGGACGTCAAAGCCGCCAAGTTGACTTGCGGGGGTCGCAGGAATTTCATCAATGTGTCACAAGGCATTTTTAAGCTCGAGAGGTTTTTAACCCACCAGAGACTCCCCATGAAATCCTTGCGCCTTTGCCAAAGTCTGATCGCCACTGCCGTGCTGGCCACCTTAGCCGCTTGTGGCGGCAGCAGCAACAACGATTCCGTTGCTGAAACCACTGCCCAAGCCACTTTGATTGGCCGCTACGCTTACAACGTGTCGGCGGGCATGTCTGAAATCGTGGCCCTGCATGCTGCCAGCAAGTCGGCTTTCATCACGGTCGATACCGCCAATGTGCCTTCGTCGTTTCAGCGCATCAGCTTGCGCAATTTGAGCAGCACCGCACTGGCCAACCCGACCACCGCCAGCAACCTGGAAAGCGGTGCCACCACCTCGGTGGCCGCCCATGTCAATGACGCCAATTTCACAGCCGCTGGCGTGCAAACATTGGCCATCAGCGGCAATTTATTGGCGATTGCTGTCAAAGCCACGCCCAAAACCCAAAACGGCGTGGTGGCTTTTTATACGCTAGACAGCCAAGGCAACGCCAAATTCTTGAAAAAGGTCACAGTGGGCAGCCTGCCCGACGGCATGGCCTTCAGCCCCGATGGCAGCCGACTGGTGGTGGCCAACGAAGGCGAGATTGATGGCGATGAAGACTTTGTGCTGGCGGGTGACAAATCCAATGACCCTCTGGGCACCATCTCCATCATTGCGATCGCCAACGGCACGCCCGCCGACACGGCACAAAGCTTGGATTTCACCGCCTTTGACAACGGCGGTGCGCGCGCCAATGAACGTCCAGCCAATGTGCGCATCGGTATTGCAGGCAACGATTTCTCGCGCGATGCCGAGCCGGAATACGTCAGCATCACCGCCGACGGCAGCAAAGCCTATGTGACGCTGCAAGAAAACAATGCAGTGGCCATCGTGGACCTGGCCAGCGCACGCATCGAGCGCCTCATCGACCTGGGCTTCAAAGACCACGGCTTGGCGCGCAACGCTTTGGCACCGTCTGATCGGGTCAGCGCGACAGCGCCGTTTGCACTCAAGTCTTATGCCAATTTGTTCGGCATTTACATGCCCGACGCGATTGCCAGCTTCAGCATTGGCAATACGCCCTACTTCATCACCGCCAACGAAGGCGATGACCGCGACGACTTCTTGGCCACCTCAGAAACTGGCCGCGTATCTGGCCTGACCTTGGATGCCACCGCATTCCCCAATGCAGCGGCGCTGAAGGAAAATCTGGAGCTGGGCCGCCTGACGGTGATCCGCACCATGGGCTTGAACAGCAACAACCAATACGAAAAACTTTACGCGCTGGGTGGTCGCTCGTTCTCGATCCACAACGCCAGCACCGGTGCGCAGGTCTACGACTCGGGTTCTGACCTGGAAGAGCGTGCTTACGCTACCTTGCCAACCAGCTTGCTGGACAAGGATTCCGTCAAAGGTCGCTTGGACAACAAAGGCCCAGAGCCCGAGAGCGTGGTGGTCGGCCAGATTGGCAGCAAGACTTATGCCTTCGTGGCACTGGAGCGCACCAGCGCCATCTTGGTATACGACGTGAGCAACCCAGCAGCTCCGGTGTTTGTGCAATGGCTGCAAAACACCAGCGACATGGCCGATGGCGACATTTCGCCTGAAGGCCTGGCCTTTGTACCCGCGGCGCAAAGCCCTACAGGCCATCCCTTGCTGCTGGCTGGTCACGAGGTCAGCGGCTCCATGGCGGTTTGGGAAATCAAATAAGCGCACAACAGGGCGACCTGACCACATCGCCCTGTTTTTACAAAATCAAAATTTCTAAGCTGCCTGTGAGCAGCGGACGGCATAAAATTTTGTAGCTGTCGGCGTCGAAACCATCGACCACTTGGCTGGCTCCTGGCTTCGGGGTTCGGCTCAGTTGGCGGGCCGCCTCGGGTGTGGGGGTGCTGCCCAAATAACACCAGTGCTGAACCACGTGGATTTGGGTGAGTTCAGCATCGCGCTCGACCAAACCCACCGCGCCCGGGTAGGGCCAACATTCAACACGCAGCGCCAACAGGCTGGTGAACAGGCGTTCGCGGTGGGCGTCTGGGCTTTCGTCGCCCCGGCACACGCCCGCGCATTGGCCAATGGCGGATCGAAAGCAGGCTTTGCCAAGAGGCAGCTTTTCCAGGCCCAGCGCGCCATAGCAAAGTTTGTGCTGGTCGGCCACGGCCCGCAGCGCGTTCAGGGCCGCATGGCGGCTGGCGTACAGGCCATACAGGTCGGGCTGGGTGGCGAAGGCTATGTCTTTGGCATAAACCACTTGAGGCACATCACCCGCCATTTGCAAGCTGCACAGTTGTTTGTTGCGGCGCAGTTTTTGGTTGAACAGCGGGTGCTGGGCCTTGATCATTTGCGCCTCTAGCAGCAGCGCCCCAAGCTCACCCGCCGTGCGGATGTGGCTGATGCGCTGGGTTTGGCGCAGCATGCGGGCCTCGTTCGGCGTGCGCAGGTGCGAGAGCAGACGGGCGCGGATGTTGATGCTTTTGCCGATGTACAGCGGCAGGTCGCCCTCTTGGCCATGAAAAATGTACACGCCTGCCCCGGTAGGCGCATCTTCGATGGCGCCCCGCAGGTGCTGCGGGTATTCGTAAACGCGCTCGGCCTCGAAGTCGTCGCGGCGGCGGCGTGGGGAAATGCTGGCCATGTCAAACGTGGGAGGGCAGATCAGGTTTGGTGCTGGTGAATGGTCGCGACCACCACGCCCCACACTTGTACGCTTTGCCCGTCTTTGGGCACGATGTCGGGGTAATCTGGGTGGGCCGCCTGCAGGCGGATGCCCCCACCTTGCAGGCGCAGGGTTTTGCAGGTGAAATCGCCATCGATCACGGCCAACACGATTTGCCCGTCAGCCGGGGTGATGGCGCGGTCCACCAGCACGACCGAGCCATCGAGGATGCCCGCATCGCGCATGCTTTCACCGCGCACGCGGATGTAAAACGTGGCCTGCGGGTGTTTGACCAGCTGCTGCATCAGGTCGATGCGCTCGACCTGGTGGTCTTCGGCGGGCGAGGGAAAGCCCGCCGCGATGCTGGCAGGCAATGCCTGCAGCCACCAGTTGGCAGGAGGCAGGGCTCGGGGGGTGTCTAGGGCGTGCATGAGGTCAGCGGTGGCTGCAGGTGGGTCGGTGAATGCGTCAAAGTACTGTTTATATTGCCAGTATACTGACTTGGTCACGCTGACTGCAGTTGCTTGACATTTTTGTTGATTTTCGCCCCGGGCTTTGCCGCTCGGGGCTTTTTTGTGCCCTGCGCTGCCGGATACGCAAGGCCCTGCAGAGGGCTCTGCGGCTGTGGAGCCAGCCAACAGGATGGATTGCCCCCGCCACCGACTGCGCCACCAACTTCACGCCCAAAGCCTTGAACAATTGGGGGCAAACAATTGGGGCAATTGGGGGGGGGAATTGGGGTCTGACCCCAATTTATGACCCCAATTTACACGTGGTGACCTTGCCAGCGTCATTGCGAGCGAAGCGTGGCAATCTGCAATGTCACTGCGAGGCGCTTAGCGACGCGGCAGTCCATGGATCGCTTCGTTCCTCGCGATGACAGGAAAAGGCAATTGGGATCTGACCCCAATTTAGTGACGGGAAAAGCGCGTGGTGACCTTGCCAGCGTCATTGCGAGCGAAGCGTGGCAATCTGCAGCGTCATGGCGAGGCGCTTAGCGACGTGGCAGTCCATGGATCGCTTCGTGCCTCGCGATGACGGGAAAATTCCTCGCGATGACAGACAAATTACCGTCACTGCGAGGCGCTTAGCAACGCGGCAGTCCATGGATCGCTTCGTTCCTCGCGATGACGAGAAAATTCCTGGCGATGACAAAAAAGAACGCGATGACCATTCCAGCGCCATTGCGGGCGAAACGTGGCATCTGCAGCGTCACTTTCAGGGCCCTGGCGCTGGGCCGGGATAACAGCGCCAGAGGCGGTAATCTGAATAAATAGGCCTAGCCATTGCAAACTTGACAAGGCCGAATCAATAAATCACAGGCCGTACCTGAGTCATCGCCAGGCACAAAGTGAATCATTTTTTAGTTATTTCAAAACCGCAATTCACCCCACCGGCAAATACTTGCCGCTTTTTTAACAAATACGCTCAAGTTTTGGCCGCTACTGCCGAATCAGAATCACGATACCCCCATATTGGCCCGCTCAAACAGGGTCATGTGCCCGTTATGTCTGAGGGGGTGGATTGACCCAAGGAACCAACCATGAGCAACGACATCACCCCCAGCAAGCTGCCTCAGGCCCCCGCCGCTTTGACGTCTGCTCAGCCAGCACGCGCAGTTGAAGCCGCTAAGCCCTCACCCGTCGAAGCACCTGAACCGACCCCTGAGGTCAAAGTCGACCCGCGTGAAACCCTCCGCTCCCTAGAAGAGGCCAGCGAACAACTGAACAAGCAAATGTCGCGCAACAACCGCGATCTGAGTTTCAGTGTTGACAATGTGTCGAGCAAAGTGGTGCTCACGGTCACCAACAAGGAAAGCGGCGAAGTCATCCGTCAAATTCCCAGCGAAACCGCGCTGCGCGTTGCCCACAACTTGGACAACGTCAAGGGGTTGATGCAAGACAAAAAGTCTTGAGGGTCAGAGAAATTTTGCACACAGCCCTCAAGCTTTTTGTGCAACTTCCGAATCACTCAGTAACAGAGATTCAATTCAGATTTTCTGTGAAAAACAGGCAGGTCTACTCCCTTCGGGTTCCTGCCAACCTTTTGAAATAAATCTCTTCAAGGAGTTAGACCATGTCAGTTATCAACACCAACGTGAAATCACTGGTTGCTCAAAATGCGGCAACCGTCAACAACCGCTCGATGAGCAAAACCATGGAACAGTTGTCCACTGGCAAGCGCATCAACAACGCATCTGACGATGCCGCTGGCTTGGGCATCAGCAACAAGTTGACCGCACAGGTCCGTGGTCTGAACCAGGCAGTACGCAATGCCAACGACGGCATTTCGATGATCCAAACCGCAGAAGGCGCGACCAAAGAAGTGACCAACATGCTGCAGCGCATGCGTGAATTGGCTGTTCAATCCGCCAACTCCACCAACACCGAGGACGACCGCGCTTCCATTCAACTGGAAGTGACTGAGTTGCAGGCTGAAATTGGTCGCATCGCAACGAACACTCAATGGAACGGCATGAACATCAGTGGTGGTTCCGGCACAACTGCTTTGGCTTCTGCAACGTTCCAAGTAGGTGCCAATGCCGAGCAGGTGATCACCGTGGGCTTCAAAGCCGTAGGCGATCTCAGCGGCGTGGGCTCTTCTTTGACGGCCAGCGTCAGCTCCATCACAGGTGCCAATGCCGCCATCACGGCGATCGACAACGCACTCAAAGGGGTTGACGAATACCGTGCCACTTTGGGCGGCAAGATCAACCGCTTGACTTACGCTGCAGACAACTTGGCCAACGTCTCCATCAACACCGCCGAAAGTCGCAGCCGTATCTTGGACACTGACTACGCTCAGGCCACGACAGAGTTGGCTCGGACTCAAATCATCCAACAAGCGGCCACCGCCATGCTGGCCCAAGCCAACCAGGCACCGCAATCCGTGCTGTCATTGTTGCGTTGATTCAAGCGGTCCACCCCAAGGCCCTCAAGCTGCAAAAAAGCCCCCTCACGGGGGCTTTTTTTCATGCATCAAAATGGACATGCTGCAGTACGTGGCTGTCAAAGCTGCCCTGCTCGCTCAAACGCATGTAATGAAGTTTCACCTGCTCCAACATGGCCAGGCACAAGTAAGCCGACTCTTGCACACCTTGGTAAATTTTCAAATACTTTTCAACCGCACCCGATAAACTCTTTTTCGCAGCGCCAGTGCTTGTTTCATATTTAATTTGGTGCATCTTCACTTGACTAAAAGCATCCACTGCGAATCTTGCATGTTCATCAAAATTCATTATTTCGGTGTTGACAGAATCTATTCGTTTCAGTAACTTGTCATTGGGCTTGACTTTTTTGGCGTTGATCAAGTCCTCACCCTTGCGGGCTAAAGCTAAAAAATTTTCGACTTTGACCATTAAAAGATCAAGTTCAGTTTTCAAAGACTCCACGAATTCAGCATTGAACACATTGTCACGCCACTGGAATCCATTCGATTTTATAAAATTGTTAGCATTCAATTCTTGACATACAACCTCAAATGGAATTTGGAGTGCGCCTTTTATTTGGGCCCCACCTTCCGTTGAATTGATCACCAGTGTTTGCGCATCCCCCGCTATTTTTTCTTCGTACCAAGTCTTGTAAAACAACAATTGCTTTTCTGTTTTGACCTTGTCCCCATAGTAGCCCTCCACCTCAAAACCACCTTCTGATCGGTTTTTCAATACTGAATCGGTGTAGGTTTGCAGGTAGCCATCTGCGTGGTCTTTTCCACCCGTCAAAGCCAGATCTTGTCCGATCAAAATGATGGGGTTGGCACCCAAGATCTTGGCAAAACCAAAAGCTGAGGTGGCCACTGATCCGCCAGTCGTCAAAATGTCCAAACGAACACCGAGACTGGCCAAGAGCTTTTTGACAGATGCGTTGGTGCTGGTAAAAAAATAATTTTTATCATGTGACCACACCAAACGCGGGGCGCAACCGATGTCGACGGCAAAAACGCATTGGTGAGATAGTTCATTGGTTTTCCACGAAGGTTTCGAGCGTGAATCCAGCGCAAACAAAAAGTCGGGTTCAATGCCGTGGTTTTGCAAAATAGGCCAAACAGTATCCACTGCCAAAATGGTGAATAGATGTTGGTACGCTTTCAGCGTTGGCAACTGCTTGTTGAGTGAAGGCCCCGCAGCGACCACCAAGACGGGTTTATTTTTTTGACTTTGACTCACCGTACTCATCGAAACATAGTGATGTGCGAGCGGTGCATTGATGAGTGCATTGCGCAAAAACATATAAGTTGTATTGATCTGAGTTGCCCGATACAAGCTTTTGATATTTATTTTGGCGGCAAGATCTCTATAGAAAATTCGATAATAATCAATGTCATCCTCTATTTTGCAGGACTCAACCAATGGTTGCCATCCAGAGAAACTGTCGATGTCAATGATTTCTGAAAGGCATTTCGATTGCTCGGTGGCCTCGCCACCTGCAATCAATACAAGCCGACCATCCTCAAAATACCGGGTGTAATTTTGAAGATCCATGGAATCAGTCACTTTGTCAATTGCATTCCTGAGGACCACGATCAAAATTGAGCTGAGTGGAAGATCGCTCACTTTTTTAAATAAATCTAAGTCATGCGCCACCCATATTTTATGGGTCGCCGTAAAATCATGGTTTTTGTATGTGATTGGCGTGGCGTGATCGGAACCATTTCGGGTTGCCCGTTTCATTTTCAACAGAGTTTTAAAATTATTTTTATTAACAGTAAATAAATCATCTGCCATGATCACATTTTCTCCACGATTGGATTGTAAAAAATCGATGAAAGTCCGGCTTATTAAAACCCTGACCTTGACCCTCATGGCATGAAGCAAGAACTAGGCCCAACTTGAAAATTGACAGGGCCTGGATCGTCCACAGCAGGCAGTTGACAGGGGCCGGACGGTGGCACGCCTATTGCTTAAACGGTGCAGGTGTCTGCGTGTCAACTTTCAGTCACCTTGAACCCTGTTCCCATTTTTTAGCAAGGCGTGTCTTCATGTTCAACAACTCATCGATTTTGGTCACCGGTGGCACTGGCTCCTTTGGAAACACGTTTGTACCCATGACCTTGGCCAAATACAACCCTCGAAAAATCATCATTTTTTCGCGCGACGAAATGAAACAATGGGAGATGGCTAAAAAATTCCAAGGCGACAGCCGTGTGCGCTTTTTCATTGGCGACGTGCGTGACAAAGACAGGCTCCACCGAGCCCTTGACGGTGTCGATTACGTCGTTCACGCTGCGGCGACCAAAATAGTCCCCACCGCCGAATACAACCCTTTTGAATGCGTCAAAACCAATGTGATGGGTGCCATGAATTTGATCGATGCGTGCATAGACAAAGGCGTCAAACGTGTTGTGGCCTTGTCCACAGACAAGGCCAGCAGCCCCATTAATTTGTATGGCGCGACCAAACTAGCCTCTGACAAGCTGTTCGTCGCCGGAAACTCTTACTCTGGCGGAAAATCGACACGCTTCTCCGTGGTGAGATATGGCAATGTGATGGGCTCAAGAGGTTCGGTTATTCCATTTTTCATGTCCATCAAAGAAAGCGGCGTCATGCCCATCACCGACGAACGCATGACCCGTTTCATGATTTCACTCGAAGAAGGTGTGGAGTTGGTTTGGCATGCTTTTGAAGACATGGTGGGCGGAGAAATTTATGTCAAGAAAATACCTTCCATGAAAGTCACTGACTTGGCCAGGGCGGTTGCACCGCTTGCAACGCAAAAAGTAGTGGGTATCCGGCCCGGAGAAAAACTGCACGAACAAATGATCAGTGCAGAGGATGCTCATTACACCTATGAATACCCGGAGCACTTCAAAATACTGCCCACCATCCACGATTGGTCGACTTGCGCCAAACGCATCAAAACAGGCAAACGCGTCGCAGAAGGTTTTGTCTATGCCAGCGACAACAACCCCGAATGGATGAGCCAAACCCAACTGACTGACTGGCTCACTGCCAACAAAGACAAAATCGGGAGCATTTGAGCCATGATTTCTTATGGCCGTCAGGACATCACCCAAGCGGATATTGACGCCGTCATTGCCGTCCTGAAATCCGACCACCTCACCCAAGGCCCTGCCATCACTCGTTTTGAGCAAAGCGTAGTTGCCCACACGGGTGCCAAACACGCTGTTGCTGTCAGCAACGCCACCGCCGCTTTGCACATAGCGTGCTTGGCCCTCGACCTTGGTCCCGGTGATTGGCTCTGGACCACGCCCAACACCTTTGTGGCTTCAGCCAACTGCGCCTTGTATTGCGGTGCCCAAGTGGATTTTGTCGACACCGACCCGCGCACCTACAACCTGTGCCCCCAAAAGCTGGAGGTCAAACTTATCCAGGCCCAACAAGCCAATAAGCTGCCCAAAGTGATCGTGCCCGTTCACCTGACGGGCCAGCCTTGCGACATGGCGGCCATTCATGCGCTGGGCCAAAAGTACGGTTTCAAGATCATCGAAGACGCCTCGCATGCCATTGGCGGTCAATACAAAGGCGAACCCATTGGCAACGGCCGCTACAGCGACATCACCGTCTTCAGCTTCCACCCTGTCAAGATCATCACCACGGGTGAAGGTGGCATGGCGATCACCAACGACGAGGAGCTGGCCACCCGCTTGGGCCTGCTGCGCAGCCACGGCATCACGCGTGATCCGGACCTCATGACCGAACCCATGCACGGCCCGTGGTACTACCAGCAAGTGGCATTGGGTTACAACTACCGCATGACCGACATGCAAGCCGCTTTAGGCTTAAGCCAGATGTCGCGTCTGGCCGATTACGTCAAACGTCGCCACGACATCGCCAAGCATTACCAAACATTGCTGGCCGAGCTGCCCCTGACCCTGCCTTGGCAACACCCAGACAGCCACAGCGCTTACCACCTCTACGTGGTACGACTGCAGCTGGACAAAATAAGCACCACACACCGCCAAGTGTTTGACGCCCTGCGGGCCAAAGACATCATGGTCAACCTGCACTACATCCCGGTGCACACCCAGCCCTATTACCAAAAAATGGGTTTCAAGCTGGGCGACTTTCCGGACGCCGAGCAGTATTACCGCGAAGCCATCAGCATCCCCATGCACGTCAACTTGAGCGATGGAGATCTGCAATTTGTAGCCAGCAGCCTGCGCGAGGCCATGGGCTTATGAGGCTGGCGGTCATTCCTGCGCGTGGCGGCAGCAAACGCATACCGCGCAAAAACATCAAAGCCTTTGGTGGTCTGCCGATGATCGCGTGGTCCATACGAGCCGCCCTGCAAAGCCAATGTTTCGACCGTATTATCGTCAGCACGGACGACTCAGAAATAGCCCAAGTGGCCCAAGCCCACGGCGCAGAAGTTCCCTTTGTGCGCCCACTTGAACTGTCAGATGATCACACCGGCACCATCCCGGTCATTGCACACGCCACCCAATGGCAAGCCGATCACGGCACGCCGACTACACAAGTCTGCTGCATCTACGCCACCGCGCCGTTTGTGCAAGCACAAGACCTGCAGCGCGGCTTGGAGCTGCTGCAAAGCAGCGGCGCAAACTACGCCTTCAGCGTGACCAGTTACGCCTTCCCCATTCAGCGCGCCGTCCGCATCACACCAGACCAGCGGGTTGAAATGTTTCAGCCTGATCAATTCAGCACACGTTCTCAAGACCTAGAAGAGGCTTGGCACGACGCGGGCCAGTTTTATTGGGGGCAAGCGACAGCATGGTTAGCACAAAAACCAATCTTTACGCAACAAGCTACCGGCGTGCCCCTGCCGCGCCATCGCGTGCAAGACATCGACACGCCCGAAGACTGGACCCGCGCTGAATGGATGTTCAAAGCCCTGCAAGAACAGCCATGAACGCCCTGGCCCAGCCCCACATCGCCTTCCGCACTGACGCATCACTGCAGATAGGCACTGGCCACGTCATGCGCTGCCTGACCCTGGCCGATGCCCTGCGCGCGCGCGGAGCGCAAAGCACTTTCATTTGCCGCCCACACACCGGTCATCTTCTGAACATGATCCGTCAGCGTGGTCACACCGCGACAGCGCTGGCGGCTGCGGACGATGGATTCACAGCGCCAAGCTTCCCAGCACACGCCCAGTGGTTGGGTACAGATTGGGCCAAGGATGCAGAGCAAACGCGACAAGCCCTGGGCGGCCAAGTGGCCGACTGGCTGGTGGTAGACCATTACGCACTGGCACATCAATGGGAACAAGCCCTGCGCCCGCACAGCCGGCGCATCATGGCCATTGACGACCTGGCCGACCGCCCGCACGACTGCGACCTCTTGTTGGACCAAAACCTAGGGCGCCAAGCCCAAGACTATGCTGGGTTGCTCAGCGGAAAGACGCTCACCTTAACCGGTCCGGCATACGCACTGCTAAGGCCTGAGTTTGCCCAATGGCGCGAACACAGCCTGCAAAACCGCAACGAGCCACAGCGCAAAAACCTGCTCATCAGCATGGGCGGCGCAGACCAGCACAACGCTACAGGCACGGTCTTAGACGCAATCAAGAGCAGCAATCTACCCTCTGACCTGCGCATCACCGTGGTCATGGGACCAACCGCCCCTTGGCTGGCGCAGGTGCAAGCCCAAGCGGCGGCCATGCCCCAGTCAACTCAGGTGTTGGACGGCGTGAGCAACATGGCACAACTGATGGCTGAAAGCGATTTGTGCATCGGGGCCGCTGGCAGTAGCGCATGGGAGAGGTGTGCGATGGGCCTGCCGACCGTTGTTTGGATCATGGCCGCCAACCAGCAAAAAGGCGCTTTGGCCTTGCAGGCGCATGGTGCAGCTGTGATTGCGGCCGACAGCAGTCAATTGACGCATCATTTGACAACCCTGCTGGTGGACGATCAAACCTCCCTAAGCTTGCGGAAAATGAGCCATCAAGCCTCCATATTGACCGCCAGCGATGGCACAGCGCAGGTTGTTGAATTACTTTTAGCAAGCCATGACTGACACCTGCTCATTAAAAGCGTTGACCCTGAAAGACCTGTCAATGGTCTTGGCTTGGCGCAATCACCCTGTTGTGCGCAGCCGCATGTTGGCTCAACATGAGATCAGTCTGCAAGAACACAGCAGCTGGTTCGAGCGCGTTCAAAACGACCCCACCCGGCATCAATTCATCGTCTTGAATGGCACTGATCCCTTTGGCTTTGTTCAGTTCAATCCGGTCAACCCAGGCGGTATTGCCGACTGGGGCTTTTACACCCGGCCAGACGCCCCCAAAGGCAGTGGCAAAAAATTAGGCCAAGCGGCTTTGAATCACGCGTTTACAAATTTGGGTTTACACCAAGTTTGCGGACAAGCACTGATAAACAACGCCGCATCCATCGCCTTTCATCAACGCCTAGGTTTCACACAAGAAGCGCGCTTGCGCGAGCACCAGTGCGCTGATGGCTCCTGCCACACGCTGATGCGCTTTGGCTTGCTGGCCCATGACTGGCAGAACCACCAATCTTCATCGAAAGCATCACATGCCCCAAATTGAAATCGCCGGTCGCCCCATTGGGCCAGACCATCCCCCCTATGTCATTGCCGAGGTTTCTGCCAACCACAACGGCAAACTCGCAACCGCCATGCGCATCATCGAAGAAGCCCAAAAGGCCGGGGCCGATGCAGCCAAGCTGCAAACTTACAAGCCCGACACGATCACCCTCAACTGCGACAGCGAAGACTTCAAGATTCGCGGCGGCCTTTGGGATGGTCGAACCCTGTATGAACTGTACGAAGAAGCTCACATGCCCTGGGAGTGGCACAAGCCACTGTTTGAGCATGCCCGCAAAGTCGGTATCACCCTGTTCAGCTCACCGTTCGATAACACCGCCATTGACCTGCTGGAAGACCTCAACGCACCGGCTTACAAGATCGCATCGTTTGAAGCAGTGGACCTGCCGCTGATCAAATACGCCGCCAGCACGGGCAAGCCCATGATCATCTCTACCGGCATGGCCGACGCCGAAGAGATCCAAGAAGCCATTGACGCCGCTCGCGAAGGCGGCTGCAAGCAACTTGCTGTGTTGCACTGCGTGAGCGGCTATCCCGCCCCAGCAGAAGACTACAACCTTCGTACGATTCCCGACATGATTCAGCGCTTTGGCTTGGTCACGGGTCTGTCGGACCACACCCTGGACAACACCACTGCCATCACCAGCGTGGCCATGGGTGCCAGCATCATTGAAAAACACTTCACACTCGACCGCAGCGGCGGCGGGCCAGACGACAGCTTTTCGCTGGAGCCCGCAGAATTGGCCGCACTGTGCCAGGGTGCCCAAACCGCTTGGTCGGCATTGGGGCGGGTCGACTATGGCCGCAAGTCAAGTGAACTTGGCAATGCCAAATTTCGCAGATCACTTTATTTCACGCGCGATTTGCCCGCCGGCTCCATCCTTCAATCCCATGACATTCGCAGCGTGCGCCCCGGCTTTGGCTTGCCTCCAAAGTTCATGGAACACATGCTTGGCCGCCCACTGAACCGTGATGTGAAAAGCGCCACCCCTGTTTTAGCGAGCGACATGATGGGTCGCGCATAAAAATATTTTTTTACTGAATACACGGTGAAATTTAATACGGCCAGAAGGCTAACCAATTTGTACCATCCCCCGATCAGCGACTTCACTGCACGCGGGCGATGTTAACCAAGGGCATCGGGACACGGTGAATCACGGGCCTTGCCATTTATGACAAAAGATGGGGCGATGACTTAAAACGCGAGGGGTGGCAGAAAACGCGTGAAATGACAAAAGGCGAAAGGAACGAGAACCACGAGGGTTGAGCAGACTGCTCAACCGCATCCTCGGACCGCATAAAAGGCGGTCGTTGGACCTATTCAAAAAAATTTCTTCAAGGCCCTCAAGTTCGGCGATTTGAGACCGATGCTAGTTCTGTACGTTTTTAACATACGAGGAATGTCATCATGACTATCGTCAACTCCAATTCCCAGGCCATCAAGGCCCAAAATGCCCTCGTTCAAAACAACCGTCATCTGAGTCAGACCATGGCTCAGCTGTCCACTGGCACGCGCATCAATTCAGCGGCCGACGATGCCGCAGGTCTTGCCATCAGCAACCAACTCACCACCCAGGTTCGCAGCCTCAATGTGGCCGTGCGCAACACCAATGACGGCATCTCCATGATGCAAACAGCCGACGGTGCCGCTGGCGGAATTCAAAACATGCTGGTTCGAATGAAGGAATTGGCAGTGCAAGCGGCCAACGACACCAACAGCACAGATGACCGAAATGTCTTGAATGCCGAGTTTTTGGAGCTTGAAGAACAAATCCGCAACACTGTGGCCAACACCACATGGAATGGTATGAATTTGCTCGATGGCACTGTGGGCGACTCTGGCAGCGTGGGCTACCACGTTGGTGCTGCTGCCAATGACAAGGTGGCTGTGATCTATGCAAATTTTGACTTGGCAGCTCAACCCTTGACCACCACCCGAGCCATTGACACCCGTGAAGACGCAACTCAAGCCCTGACGTCGATTGATGGTGCGATTGTGCAAATCAACAATGCACGAGCCACATGGGGCGCCGCGATGAATCGATTGGTTCATGCCGGGGACAATGCCGCCAACATCTCGATGAATCTGTCAGAGTCCAACAGCCGCATACTGGATACCGACTACGCCCAGGCCACTGCCGAGTTGGCTCGATCGATGATTTTGAATCAAGCGGGTTCTGCCATGTTGTCACAAGCCAATCAACAGTCTTATTACGTTCTGGCACTGCTCACCTGACACCCTCTGGTACCCGCTGATTGAGCTTGCACACAATTGAAGGCGCAGCTGCGGCACCTTGCAGCTGGGTGGATTTCAGCATCAAAAACGCCCAAGCCACGTTCTGCAAGCGCTTGGCGTCGCGTTTCGGGCGGGTGTCCTCGCCCAGAATGGCAAAGATTGGCCCGAATGAAAAAGACAGCCCCAAAATATTGGGGGGTCTGTGGGGACGATGGCTTGTTGCCGTAAAACCAAGCGCCTTGCTGACGAGCCGACTCCAGGCCTGACGAGGGTTTTGCGGTTTTGCCGTTTTGCCGTTTTGCTTGAAGCCGCCAAACGGGGTGAGTTTTGAAAACCGCCGCCAAAAGCGATGCGCTTTGGCGGCTTCACTCAGCCTTCATGAGTCGGCCTTGAAGCCAAGGGCTGACACCAAACGCCGCGCCATTTCTGAGTCTTCGGCAAGACGACGCGTGTGCTCGGCCGTGATGCTGGCCTCCAGGTTGGCGGCCAAGGGAGTCACAAAATCTCGAACGTCTTGCTGGCTCATGGCTTGGCGCAGCGCCGCATTGAGGTTTTGCTTGACCGCCTCGCTGACCCCGGCGGGTGCGAAGAAACCGAACCATTCGCGCACCAGCAATTCGCCAAAACCTTGCTCGCGGTAAGTGGGCACATCGGGGGTGAACACGGCCCGGTCGGGGCCTGAGGTGACCAAAATTCGGATCTTGCCGCCTTTGTGGTGTTGCACCCAGTCACCCAGAGGCGATGACATGCCCGCCAGCTGCCCGCCCAAGACTTGTGGAATGGCGGGGCCAGATCCGGCAAAAGGAACGTTGGTGATTTGAAAGCCACACTCATGTCGCCAAAGGTCTGGTCCACCACCAAGACCTTGCGCACGACGGGTGCCTGCTCGGCACCACCGTGGATTGCCACGTCGCTTCGCTCCTCGCAATGACGGGCTAGAGAGGTCCCGTCATTGCGAGCACCACTCTCGTCATTGCGAGCGCCACTCCCGTCATTGCGACCGCGAGCCTGCGTGGCGGGAAGCAATCCATCCCCGCCCCCCTCCCCAGCATGGTTGTACTTACTCAACCCATGCCGCAACACCAAGCCCCGCGCCCGCGCCACATCCCCCGCCACGCCCGCCAGCTCATCCGCATCACCCGCCAACAAAGCCTCCAGCGCCGAAGGTTGCGTGCTGTCGTAGTAGATGCCCAGCTCGTCCGCCACCAAAAACAAAGGCGGAAAACGCTCCCCCGTGCCAAACGACCGCAAAAAACCGTCCTCGGCCCGCAGCAGCGGCAAGCCCAACTGTCGTGCCAGCCGTTCGGCCTTCAAGGCGCTGGGCTTGCGCCCCCAAGCCAACACCGCTTGGGCCGGTGGGCCTGCCACCAGCTGCGCTTGCAGCATGGGGCCCAACAGGGTTTGTCGGCGCAGCGCAGCACTGCTCAACAGAAACTGAAAACGATCAGCCAAAAAGTTGCCTATACAGAACCCAGGCCAACCACACTGCTCAGCAAGGCCAAAACTACACGCCCGCCATCAGCACATCAACCGCGCGGCCAATGCGATCGCCCTGCTCTGCCACGCTGCCTGCACGGCGCAAGCTTGCGCGCCTAACGGCCGCAATCAGGCGAGTGGCCAGCACCAGGTGCTGGCCATCGTGCAAAACTTCTGGATTCAAGTCTTTGACTGCCGGGTAATCAACCAACAAGGGAATCACCACCACCGCAGGGTCGGGTGGTAACAGATCACTCTCGACCACCACCATCTTCACGCCGTTGTATTCGGCTACGTCGTATCTTTTTAGGCTTTCCACGATTGGCCTCCGGGCGCACTCAGGATGTCGGCCAGCGGATGTCCATGGCGCTCGTGCCAAGCTGCTTGCGCAGCAAAAGCCTCGTTGTTTTGCTTGAGCCATTGCGTCTGGCGTGCAGTGGCCACCGCGCTCTTGAGTGCCGCTTCAGCCACTGCAGACACGTTGATCTCCAGTGCCTTGGCACCATCCAGCAATTCAGCATCCAGGCTGAGCGAGGTTTTGCGTTTAAGAACTGATGCCATTTTTGCACCTCAAAATAATACCGCTTAAATATACCGCATTAATCCCAAAAGTGCCGCCACTCACGCTCAACCGTCCACCCCAAACAAATCCCGGCTGTACACCTTGCTGGCCACGTCGCTCAAATGGGGGCTCGGCCGCGACTCCTCGTGCATGTCCTCTTTGATCGTGCGTTCCAGCACATTGGCCACATACACCACATGCGGGGTCAAATCCAAATGCCGCCACACTGGGCGGGCCACATCGTCTCCACTGAACACAAAATTGGATCGAATCCCATCTGCACACACCGTCTGGCTTTGTTCAAACGCGTACAGCCCAGTTAAAGCCAGTAGTTCATTCCATTAAAACCAATACATATTAGGCGACACCGAGGTCGAACTTGTTCCAACGAAACACCACTGGCGATGCATTGATCTTTGCTGTGCCTTTGAGGATGCGCTGTTTCAGATCGTCTTTGGATGTGACCCGGATGTGCCGCAGGAATGTGCGCGCCATTCACGGCTGTGTGTAAACAGTCTGCAAGAGCCCACAAAGCAAAAAGCCCAACCGGTGAGGGCTGGGCTTTTTGCTTGATTTACTTGGGGTGGCTGATGGGGCTCGAACCCACGACAACAGGAATCACAATCCTGGACTCTACCAACTGAGCTACAGCCACCGCAGAACGCAAATTATAGCCCGAAGAGCCAAGCTTTCTTGCCGCCTTGCTGCAGATTTACGAGCCATTGGGCGCTTTGGGTTTGGCCACCAAAAACTCCACTTTGAACTGTTCGCGCAGGTGCGCAAGATACGCTGCGGCCTCGGCATTGCCCAACAAGCGGGCAAATTGCTCACGGCTTTGCGCGTCTTGCTGCGCATTGAGCTCTGTGCGGGGCATCAGTTTGTTCACGCGCACCACGGCATAACCTTGCGCGCCCAAATCGACCCCCACAAGGGCGGGCAATTGAGAGGGGTTTGCACGCAAAGCCGCCTCCACCAGCAAGGTCGGCTGTGCAGGCGAGGTGTCACGCGAAATCACCAGCGCTGGGCCCAGTTTGGCCTGATCGGGTTGGCTTTGCCATTCGGTCAGTTTCTTTTGGCCTTCGGCTTTGGCCAACACCACCGCCTGCTCGCTCACATACAGGCTGCGCACCAAGTCTTTGACCTCTGCGAATGGCTGCACAGCAGCTGGGCGATGCTTGACTATGCGTGCCGACACCAAGGTCGTGCTGTTCACCTCAACGGCCGCGGTGTTGCGCTGCTTGCTCACAGAATCCTGAGCAAACAAGGCCTCCAACAGTTTGGGGTCGGCCAACACCATAGGTGTGCTGCTGGACGGTGTGCGCGTCACGTTTTGAGCTTGTTGAACGGTCAGTTTCAACTGATCGGCCACAGGCTTGTAGGTATCGGCCAACACATAAACGCTGTCGCTGAAGGTTTCTGCAGACTCCGCAAACTGCCGCTTGGCCAGTTGGTCGCGCAAATCAGCCTCTAACTGTGCACGCATGCTCTCTAGGCTGGGCGCAGCAGGCGCTTTGATGTCGGTCAGCTGGATGATGTGGAAACCAAATTCAGACTCGACCACCGAACTGATGTCGCCTTTTTTCAGAGCAAACGCGGCTTCTTCAAACGCCTTGACCATGGCGCCTTTGGCAAAAAAATCGAGATCTCCCCCGTTGCTGGCTGAACCAGGATCGTCCGAATTGTCACGCGCCAACTGAGCAAAGCGACTGGGGTCTTTGCGCAAGTCGGCAAGCATTGCCTCCGCTTTGGCCCGCGCCTGGGTGCGCTCGGCTTGCGGCGCATCTTTCAAGGCTGTGACCAAAATGTGGCTGGCGCGGCGCTGCTCTTGCCCCGTCAATTTCTGCAAATTTTGTTCGTAATAAGTCCGAATGTCTTGCTCTGGCAGTTGGATGTTTTTGGCCAATGCCGCGGCTTCGAGCACCAAATACTCAACGTCCGCCGACTCTTGCGTCCGAAAACGCTCTGACTGCGATTTGTAAAAACTTTCCAGCTCGGCATCGCCAACTTGAACTCGTCCGACAAAGGTGAGAGGCTCAAATTTTTCGATTTGGACTTCACTGCGCTGCAAAAAGGCTTGCAAAGCAATGTCTGTTTGTTGCCGAGAGGCCAGGGCCGAGGTCTGCAAGCTGGACAACACCAGCTGACTGGACAAGTCACGGCGCACACGCGCTTCAAACATTTCGGTTGTCATGCCTTGGCCAGCGGCCAGTTGGCGATAGCGGTCCATGTCCAACTTGCCGTCGGGGCCACGCAAGCTGGCGATTGAGGGGTCTTGTTGCAAATAATTGGCCAACCTCTGGTCACTGGTGACGAGCAGTTGTTTGTCGGCGGCCACACCCATCAACCTGTCGTTCACAAGACGCTCCAAAGTGGCGTAGCGAGCCTCTGGCGAACCCAACAACTTGACGTCCAAGTTGGGCACTGCCGCACGGATTCTGTCCACCCCTTGCTGGTGCGCAGCGTCCCACTCTTGCTGGGTGATTTCCAGGCCAGCCACCTTGGCCACCACGGCACCTGTCTCGTTGTTGTTGTAGCCCTGAACGCCCAACAAAACAAACGAGGGGATGATCAGCAATACCAGCACACCCATCAGGATTCTGGAATTGTTGCGTATGGCGTCAAACATGTTCGAAGTCTCGGGTTAACAATGAAAAAGGCGAACCGGGGGTTCGCCTTGGATGGAGAGGTGGTGGGCGCTGACGGTCTCGAACCGCCGACCTACTCCGTGTAAAGGAGCCGCTCTACCAACTGAGCTAAGCGCCCTCTCACATGCGATTTCAGTTCAGTGCGTCTTTCAGACCTTTGCCTGGACGGAACTTGGGCACATTGGCTTTCTTGATTTTAATCGCAGCGCCCGTGCGGGGGTTACGGCCTGTGCGCGCAGCACGCTTGCCGACGGCAAAGGTGCCAAAACCCACCAAAGACACGGTGCCACCTTTTTTCAGTGTCACGCGCACTGCGCCCATGGTGGCTTCGAGAGCGCGACCGGCAGCGGCCTTAGACAAGTCAGCATGCTTGGCAATGTGTTCGATCAATTCTGTTTTGTTCACAAAAAACCTTTGGGTGTTGGTGCCGAAACAAGCCGGCGGTTGAGCTGAGAAGGGTATCAACAAAGCAAGTCTGTTGAAGCCGCTGGGTCAGGTTGTGCAAACCTGCTTGGATTAAATACAGACCTTATGGGTCTGTCAATCGCATCGAAGTCTGATTCGATGGTTCTAATTTTAGCCCTGAAATTTCAAAACTCAGCGCGTGGTTTGGATTTTTTGCACCCACGCCTGAGCGCAAGCCAAAAGGCTTTTGCGCGGCCCAGCGCAAGGCAACAAAAGCCACAGTCTACAAAGACTGCGCAATGGCCCGCCCCACATCCTCGGTGCTGGCCTGGCCGCCCAGGTCGGGCGTGCGCGGCGCGTGCTCACCTGCGGCCAACACCTTTTCAATGGCCGCCAATACCGCATCGTGCGCGTCTTTGTGGCCCAAAAACTCCAGCATCATGGCACCACACCAAATCTGGCCGATCGGGTTGGCGATGCCTTTTCCTGCAATGTCAGGGGCTGAGCCATGCACCGGCTCAAACAGCGATGGGAACTTGCGGTCAGGGTTCAAATTGGCGCTGGGTGCGATGCCAATCGTGCCGGTGCATGCCGGGCCCAGGTCGCTCAGAATGTCGCCAAACAGGTTGCTGGCCACCACCACATCGAAAAAGTCGGGGCGCTGCACAAAATGCGCGGTGAGGATGTCGATGTGGAACTTGTCCACCTGAATGCCTGGGTAGGCCTTGGCCATTTCGGCCACGCGCTCGTCCCAATACGGCATGGTGATGGCGATGCCGTTGGACTTGGTGGCGCTGGTCAGGTGCTTTTTGGGACGGGTCTGGGCCAACTCGAATGCAAATTTGAGCACGCGGTCCACCCCAATGCGGGTCATGATGGACTCTTGCATCACGATCTCGCGCTCGGTGCCGGGGAACATGCGCCCGCCCACGCTGGAGTATTCGCCCTCTGTGTTTTCACGCACGATGTACATGTCGATCTCGCCGGGCTGGCGCGCACTGCCATCGCGCCGCACCACCGGGGCGATGATGCCGGGCATCAAGCGCGCTGGGCGCAGGTTGATGTACTGATCAAACTCGCGGCGAAACAACAGCAGCGAGCCCCACAGCGACACATGGTCGGCGATTTTTTCGGGCCAACCCACAGCGCCAAAATAAATGGCATCGTGCCCGCCAATCAAGTCTTTCCAGTTGTTGGGCAGCATCTGGCCATGCTTTTCGCAGTAATCCCAGCTGGAAAAGTCGAAATGGTCAAAATGCAGATCGATGCCGAACTTGCGGGCGGCCGCGTCCATCACGCGCAGGCCTTCAGGCATGACCTCTTTGCCAATGCCGTCTCCGGGAATCACAGCGATGCGGTGCTTGCTCATAGATTCACTTTCTCATCAAAAAAACCAACCAGTGCTGCATGCGTGCTGCAGGCCTGCTGTGCAGCAAGCGGCCTGGGATTTGCCAATGCCAACTTCGCCGGGCCGGATCAAGAGCGAACAAGCCCACCCGCCAGATCCGCCAGATCAATTCCAACGCTGCGGCAAACGCCTGCGCTGAGGTCTTGGCCGCCACTCATTTCACGCGGGCTCGGATCTCGGGCAGCGCCTTTTGCATGTAATAAACCATGGACCACACCGTCAACACGGCGGCCAGCACAATCAACACCGCTCCCCAGGCGCGCGTGTCGATCACGCCAAACAGCGTGCCGTTGTAAAGCAAAAAGGGAATGGCCACCATCTGCACCGTGGTCTTGAGCTTGCCCACCATGTGCACCGCCACGCTCTTGCCAGCCCCAATCTGGGCCATCCACTCACGCAGCGACGAAATGGCGATCTCGCGGCCAATGATGATGAGCGCCACCAACACGTTCACCCGGTCCATTTGCACCAGCATCAGCAAAGCGGCGCAGACCAAAAATTTGTCGGCCACCGGGTCCAAAAAAGCACCAAAAGCCGAGGTTTGGTTGAGTGTTCGGGCCAAAAAACCATCCAGCCAGTCGGTGAAAGCAAACAGCACAAACATGACTGTGGCGATCAGGTTTTTCGTCTCGATGCTGAAACTGTCCAGGTAATAAACGCCAATGATCAGCGGAATCGCGACAATGCGCGTCCAAGTCATGATGGTGGGGATGGTGAAAAACATAAGCTCGATTGTGGCACGCGCATGTGACAGCAACGCGGCCAAGGCCACAGGCATTCAGTGCAAGGCGTTGTAAATGCTCTCGGCCAACTCGCGGGAGATGCCCTCCACCCCCAGTAAATCCTCCACGCTGGCACTCTCCACCCCGCGCACCCCGCCAAAGCGCTGCAGCAACTTGGCGCGTTTGCGGGGGCCGATGCCGGGAATTTCTTCGATCTTGCTGCCGCCCATGCGCACCTTGGCGCGTTGGGCCCGCATGCCGGTGATGGCAAAGCGGTGCGCCTCGTCGCGAATTTGCGCCACCAACATCAGCGCTGCCGAGTCTTTGCCCAAATAGACTTTCTCGCGGCCATCGGCAAACACCAGCTCCTCTAAGCCCACCTTGCGGCCCTCGCCTTTTTCCACCCCCACGATGCGCGACAAATCCAGCCCCAGTTGGGTGAACACCTCGCGCGCCATCGACACCTGCCCCTTGCCACCGTCGATCAACACCAGGTCGGGCAAGCGGGCCGTGCCCTCGTCCGAGCCGTCCTGTGATCGGAGTGCCTCGGCCAATTTGCCGTAGCGGCGCATCAACACCTGGCGCATGGCGGCGTAATCGTCGCCCGGCGTGATGCCCTCGATGTTGTAGCGCCGGTACTCGCTGCTTTGCAGCTTGTGCTGGCGAAACACCACACAAGACGCTTGTGTGTTTTCACCCGCTGTGTGGGAGATGTCAAAACACTCGATGTGCAAGACATCCAGGTCGTCCGGTGCCAAGTCCAGCGCATCGACCAAGGCCCGGGTGCGGGCTTGTTGCGAACCCTCTTCGGCCAGCAGCCGGGCCAGTTGGATGTCGGCGTTTTTCTCGCTCATCTCCAGCCACACCCGGCGCTGCTCACGCGGCTTGTGTACGGCCGCAATTTTGTAACCCGCTTGCTGCGACAAGGCCGCCAGCAAGCTGTTGTCCACCGCCACACTGGTGATCAGCGCGGCCGGCACCGGAATGCCAATGTAGTGCTGCGCTAAAAAGGCCTCGAGCACCTGCACCTCCACAGGCACTTGGGACTGCTCGTCGTCCAAGGTCAACAAGGCATGGGCGTCTTCCACATGCGCCGGAAAATACGCCCGGTCGCCCAAATGCCGACCGCCACGCACCATGGCCAGGTTCACGCAGGCGCGACCGCCCTGCACCCGCACTGCCAAAATGTCCACATCGGTGTCGGTGCCCGTGTCCACAGACTGCTGGTGCAACACCCTCGACAGCGCCGTCATCTGGTTGCGCACTTCGGCCGCTTGCTCAAAGGCCAGCCGCTCGGCGTGCGCCATCATGCGCGCCTCCATCTCTTGCAACAGCGCCTGGGTCTCGCCCTTCAAAAAGCGCTCGGCATGCTGCACATCGTCGGCATAGGCCTCGGGTGAGATGAGGTTCACACAAGGGCCCGAGCAACGCTTGATCTGGAACAGCAAACACGGCCGCGTGCGGTTGACAAACACCGTGTCCTCGCAGGTGCGCAGGCGAAACACCTTTTGCAAGAGCTGGATGGTTTCTTTGACCGCCCAAGCACTGGGAAAGGGGCCAAAGTAGCGGTGCTTTTTCTCCACCGCGCCCCGGTAATAGGAAACTCTGGGGAAGCTTTGTGCGTCAGGCGCATTGGGCGCATTGGGCGCATTGGCCGAATTGGCCGCCTGTGCCCCAGCTGTAGCCTGAGGCGTTGGCTTCAACCACAGCGTGCCCTTGCCCGAGAGCTTGAGGTAGGGATAGGTCTTGTCGTCCCGAAACAAGATGTTAAAGCGCGGGCTGAGTGACTTGATCAGGTTGTTTTCCAGCAGCAGCGCCTCGGCCTCAGAGCGCACCACGGTGGTCTCCAGGCGCGCGATCTTGCTGACCATGTGGCCGATGCGTGTGCCGCCATGGTCTTTTTGGAAATAACTCGACACCCGCTTTTTGAGCTGCTTGGCCTTGCCCACATACAGCACCTGGCCCTGCGCATCAAAATAGCGGTAAACCCCCGGCAAAGCGGGCAGCGCCGCCACCTGGGCCAGCAAAATCTCGTCGTGAACAGCGGTCATGGCGCTTATTGTCATGGATGGCTCAAGCAAAAGCCGATTCCCCCAGCAAGCAGGCCCCTGTGCCGCCCTGCAGCCTGACACCCGGCGACAATCCACACATGCCAAACAAGCCCATCTGGGACATTTTTTGTACCGTCATCGACAACCACGGCGACCTGGGCGTGTGTTGGCGACTGGCCCGGCAACTGGCCGACACAGGCCAAAGGGTGCGCCTGTGGGCAGACGATGCCACGGCCCTGCACTGGATGGCCCCAGCCCAATGGCAAAGCCAATGGCCCGGCATCCAAGTCTTGCCCTGGGACCAAGCCAGCAACACCGCACTGCTTGCGGCCCTGCCCCCCGCAGACGTGTGGATCGAAGCCTTTGGCTGCAAGCTGCCCGAAGCCTTTGTGGCCCACGGCGTGGCCACACGCACTGCGCCACCGCGCTGGATCAACCTCGAATACCTGAGCGCCGAACACGGGGTCAGCCGCCTGCACAGCCTGCCCTCACCGCTCATGAGTGGCCCAGCCAAAGGCTGGACCAAACAATTCTTTTACCCCGGCTTCACAACGGGCACCGGCGGTCTGCTGCGCGAGCCCGACATGCTGGCCCGTCAACACAGCTTTGAAGCCACCGGCCAACGCAGCAAGTGGCGCGCGCAGCACGCGCCCGCACTGGCACCTGGCGGCCTGTTGATCAGCCTGTTTTGTTACGAGCCTGCCGCCCTGACACAGTTGCTCAGGCAGCTGGTGGGCACACCGCACCACCTGCTCGTCACCCCCGGCAGGCCCCTCGCCGCCGTACAGCAGGCTTTGCAAAGCATGCCCGTGCAGCCCCACTGGAGCGCCCTGCCCTACACCGACCAAAACGGTTTCGATGAAATGCTGTGGGCCTGCGACCTCAATTTTGTTCGCGGCGAAGACTCGTGGGTGCGCGCACTGTGGGCGGGCGCACCCATGGTGTGGCAAATTTACCCCCAAGACGACAAGGCCCACCATGCCAAGCTCGAAGCCTATTTGGCTTGGCTGCAAGCCCCAGACAGCTTGCGCCAAGCGCACCGCGTGTGGAACGCCACCGCACCCCACTGCGCCACCCTGCCCCTGCTGAGCACCCACCTGAGCGACTGGGTCAAGTGCCAGCAAACAGCGCGCCAACGCCTGCTTTGCATGCAGGATTTGTGCTCGCATTTGATGCAAGACAGCCGCACACGCCCCCATTGATCTGGCCCTGTGCAGTTTGCAAAGCACGCACTCAAGCCGCTTTTTTCACACACCGCCCTGCAGCTCTCTCACCCCGGGGCTTTTTTTGCTGTCATGCCGGGCTTAGTCTTGCCATCCCGCGCTTCGTCTTGTCATGCCGGGCTTCCTCTTGTCACGCCGCGCTTCTTCTTGCCATCCCGGGCGCAGACCCGGGATCACAGCGCAGCACAGCCCATGCACAAAATCAGCTGCACAAACGGCTTGCCGCCGCTCAGCGGGCCAACTCAAAACGCCAGCACGGCACAAGCCCAATCCCCCCCCCATGACAAAACGCCATCGTGCTGGTTCTGCAATGCAGCACCTCCAAACCCACAAAATTAGTCAAAAATATCAATTTTTTGCTTTCAAACCCTTAAAAAGCAAGGGCACTCACGGGCAATGACAGCCCGAATAACCCTAAAAAAAGATGCAAAGAACCTGAATGCCAGTGAAATTACATTAAAGATACTTACTGTTACAAATAGTCGTTGACACATCTAAAAATTTAATCTTAAAATACCTATAAATCAAGAAAGGAACTCACAAAATTAACTTCCATGCAAAAATTAACAACCTCTTAACAAAAGCTTCTGCTTTACACTCCAATTTTTTCAATCATCGAAAGCATTCCATGCAAAACCAAATCAAAAAGACCCAAAGCGGTTACAGCCTGATCGAACTGTCCATCTCCCTGGCCATCATTGGCATCGTCATTGCCGGCTCCATCGTCGGCGTGACCAGCATCTTGCGCAGCAACAACGTCAACAAGACCGTTTCGCAAACCAACACCGCCACCAACAAAATTGTCGGCCGCTTGGCCCGCGACACCACTTACGTAAATGCCACCACCTTAATCTTGTCTGCCGACAACCAAGAAATCTGGGAGGCACCTCAAATCGTATCGGCTGGAAACGTCCAGCACTTCTTCGGCAACAGGATTTTTGTGGCCCCTAACAAGGACACCTTGTTAACCACCGACAAAGAGCAAGGCTATGTTTACACCCTCACGGGTGTGCCGCTTGCCGCTTGTAACGATCTGGTGGTTGGACTCGAAACCTTGGGTGTAGGCTTGTCGGCCATCAGAGAGGAAGCGCAAACAACAGCCCCTGAGACCTTGAAAACCGGTGACAGCCTGATCAAGGAGCCTGGAAAGCCTTTCTCTACCGCAAAGGCAACCAAAGCTTGCAATACGGGTGAAGGCCAATCAGTCACCATTTCGCTGTTTGTGCCACGCCGTTAATCACGCTTGACAAAAAATGGGTCAACCCATGAGAAATACCAACATTTTTTTATTGGGTTTGACCCTTTTTCTGCCCTCTTGGTCTGCTGCGCAAATGCGCGAAAACCAAGCCTACCCCATCACCGATTACTTCAGAATTACTGACGGGCGAACCCCCTCGGGCCCCGCCGTGCGGCCAGCCGCCGCCGATGCCAACGCCAACTCAAGCGCCAATGCGAGCGCAAAGGCAGTGCAGACCACTGCAGCACCGCCTGCTGCCGCATCTGCGCCGCCTGCAGTGCCATTGATGCCAATGATCGCTGCGCCCGCCTTGCCCAAGCCCGGCTCTTCAGCGCCACAGCCAGCTGCGCTGCCCGTGACACCTGTCGCAGCGCAGGTGTTCATGCCCCCACCAGCCCCATCGACAAGGTTGTCAGCACCAAATTCGGCGGGTGATTCGGCATTGCAAACAATGCGTGAAAACCAAACCTACCCCCTCACTGATTTTTTCAGAATCACGCAACAAGCCAACCCCACGAGCGCCCCCGCGCGGCCAGCTGCTGCCAACGCACCGGCTGATTCTTCCGCTCAGTCAGCGGCCTCAACGGCCTCAAACGCATCTACCGCCTCAAGCGCGATGGCAGCTCAGACCATTGCAGCGCCTGCAATGCCTTCAGCGCCAGTGACCGTTACACCCGCCTTGTCCAGCCCTAGCCCCAGCACCAGCCCCATTTTTATACCTCCACCGACAGCCGCGCTGCCGGTGATGCCCGCTGCGGCTCAGGCGCTCATGCCCCCAGTCTCATCGACGGCTGTGTCTAAGCCGAGTCCGACACCTGATTCGGCCATCCAAACATGGACCATTGATCGCAAAGACAAAACATTGTTTCGCACCCTGCGCCGCTGGAGTGAAGAAGCCAACTACCAACTTTTTTGGCAAATTGACCGCGACTTTCCCATCGAAGTCGAAATCGCCTTCAACACCACATTTCTCGATGCCGTGCACAACGTCATGAAAGGCGTGGCCATGTCCGATTACCCCTTGCAAGCATCGTTCAACCGCAACTCGCGCGTGTTGCGCATCAGCCGCCACCTGAGTGACAACCCGCAATGAAAGGCCTGGGCCTTTGAAATTGCAATGCCTTGACCTGCTCCCCATCACGAAGTCTCACTCCCTGACCGTCCTCACTTGGCACTGACCCATGACTCGACCTGCTTTCCGCCTCCTTTGGCCAACACTGCTGCTGCTCGCAGGCTTGCAAGCCTGCAGCACCCAAACTGAAAAAAACAACAATGTTTTTTTTGACAACGCTGAGTCGCGCAACCAAGAATTCCAAGCGGCAGCCCGCCAAATCAGGCCCCTCACGCCGCTCATGACCGAAGACACGTCGGTTCGCTTCACCTCTCGCTCCATCGGCTTGGAGAAAAAAGGCATCTTGCCACCGCACATCCAAAACATCACGGTGCGCTACCCAGGTCGGCACAATTTGGCCACCATTGCCGACATCTTGTCACGCACGCTGGACGTGGTCGTTTTGATGACCCCCGATGCGCTTTCGCCGCCCCAGGCTGCACCCACCGCAGTACCCGCTGGGGCCGCAAATGCCCCAGTCGACAACATGCTCAGATTGTCCAGGTTGGCGCAAGATGCCGGGGCTGCGCGCCTGAACTTGACCCCCGAGCAAGTCAACACCTACGAACTGAACTACGCCGGCTCGCTGGCCGGTTTGCTCGACAAAATTGCCAGCCAAGCCGATCTGAGTTGGTCTTTTGAAGACGGTCGCATCGTCTTTAGGCGCATTGTCACGGAATATTTTTTCGTCAAATCATTGCCCGGCGCGCTCAAAAGCACCAACACGTTCAGCGCCAACATGAGCGGCAGCTCATCCAAAGTCGACAGTGAAATAAGCGGCGACTTGTGGGAGGCACTCAAAGCCACTTTGCCCCTGCTCATGTCGCCGAGTGGCAAGTTTCAGCTGGACACCAAACTGGGCATGGTCACCGTGCGTGACTCGGTTCGCAACGTCAAAGAGGTGGCCCGCTACGTCGAGCAGCTCAACCAGTTGTTCATGCGGCAAGTCAATATCCAGGTCGAAATTGTGCAAGTCGACATGAACAACGAGTCGCAAAACGGCATCGACTGGGGAAACATCTCCCGCAGCCTGGCCAACAGCGCCACATTGCGCAGCAGCGGCCCCGCCTTCAACGCTGGCAGCACCACCTCGGGCAGCATTGGCTTGTTCAGGGGCGACAGCGAATTTTTGTTCAAGGCCTTGGAGCGTTATGGCCGCGTCAGCAACATGTATTCGGCGGTGGTCAACACCATGCACCGCCAACCCGTGCCCTTGAGCGTGTCCAACACCCGAACTTATTTGCGCTCCATCACCGCAGGCACCACGGCTGCCGCCACGCCGGGCACGGTCTCACCCGTGCAGACCGGCCCCACCCTGTCGGTGGCCGATCTGATCACGGGTTTCAACTTCAGCTTTGTGCCGGCCATCTTGGACTCCAACCGTGTTTTGCTGGAGTCTGCCATCAGCATCAGCGCCGCGCGTGAGCTGCAACAGTACTCAACCGGCTCTGGCTTTGGCCAAACGGTGATCCAGCAGCCCAATGTCGACAATTTTCAAAACGTTCAACGCGTGAGCATGGCCTTGGGTGAGACCTTGGTGCTGCTGGGCTACGAGTACGAAGAAGCACGCAACACCGTCACCGATGTGGTGCGCAACCAACTGCCGGGCTCTAGGTTGTCATTGCGCAACAAGAAAACAGTCATCATTTTGCTGACCCCCAGCCTCAGCGGTTCTTGAGCGCCATGAAGTCACTCACCAAAATCCAAAACAGTCTGCGCGCACTTGAGCTCAAGTTGGCACAGATCGCCAAGGTGGCCCCTGTTGCGACCGAGATGCCAGCGGCCAAGTCGGTGCAGGTGGGTGACCAACAATTTGTTTATGGCTTGGATTGGCGCTACTACGCCACAAGCACCGAGTTGCGCAAAACCCTGCTCGGCTGCTTGCACACCAACATCGACATCTACGCCACATCCAGCACCAATGACATGGTGGGCTTGGCACAGAGCCCTGACCCAGTAACGCTAGCCAAGACCAAGGGTCTGGGCAAAGCCAAAGGCAAGCCCCATGCCGCCGCACTGGTGATCGCCGACAATTTATCGCGTGGTGGCGTCGAGTTGTTTGTGTTTCAGTTTGCCGAAGACCTGTTTGGCATCACGGCACTGGAAGACGCCCGCCCCGTCAGCCAGTTTGACCAACTCGGCACCCGCAGCGACATCCTCACCCTGGTGGGGCAGTTCCAGTCGGAGCAGGCTGGTCAAGACTTTCGCCTTGTCGGCAACACGGGTGTGCTCGACAACGAAGTTCCTGCCGACATGGCCGAAGTGTTTTTTTCGCCAAGCAGTGCGGCGCTCATTCGGCAAGTGCCCAACTACCCGCGGCGTTTGCTCACAGGCCTTAGCGCGCTTTTGCTTGTCGTACTGGTCTCGCTCATTTGGGGGTGGGTCAACATCGAACAACTCAAAAAAGCCCAAGAAGAAAGAGACCGCAAGCAAAACCCTGACTTCATTTACGAAGAGAGCGTGGCCGCAGGCATGCAAGAGTTGAATGTGCCCGCTCAAACCCAGCTCAATGCATGGCGCAAAATCGTGCTGAACATCCCGGAATCGTCCAATGGCTGGGCTTTGAACAAAGTCATCTGCAAGCCAGGGGTTTGCGAGGCCTTGTGGGACCGCACATTTGGCAACTACCAAGACTTTGACGCTTCATCGCTGACCGGTGTCAGCAACACCGTGCACAGCCACCGCGATGGCGACCCTGCCCTGTCCAGCATACAAACCTCGTGGAATATAGCCAATCTTGCGAGCGCCCAACCCCCCTTGACGCGTGAAAAATTGCCAGAGCTGCTCCCACAGGTGCTCGCTTTGTCCAGCCAATTGCAAGACTTGGCTTTGATCGAGGACGGTCAAGTGCGCGTGTCAGGCACCGAACTGCACCCCAAATTACCGGGTTTGCAAGTGACCCAAATCACCAAACCCGTGGTCAAAGGCCAATGGTCTGTTCGCCATCACCTGTGGACCCTCGCTGACTTGGAGCTCAAAGGCGTGGCTTTGGTGACCGGCGAATTGCTGCTCGAACGCGACACAAAGTCAAATCAATGGATGTTCACGCTGAATGGAAATTATTATGCAAAAGGCCGCTCTTTTTAAACTTTTGGCATGGTCTTGCCTGACTTGCTTTGCGCACGGTGCCGCTCTGGCCCAAACAACTTTGGGTGAGATCATTGAGAAAACCAAACAAAGCAAACGCGACCAACTGCAAGCCCCAAGCACCCTACCCAAGCCTGTGGGCAGCGCTGACTTGTCGCCAGACCTGGGCTTGCCCAAACCGCTTGCCAGCCGACCCCGCTCGGCCGCAAACAATCCGCCGCAGATGCCTGCGCTGTGGTCTTTGAATGGCGTCAATGACCGCTGGGTGGCCGAGATTTGGTTCCAACAAGCCGTACACCGCTTCCCCGTGGTACCCGGCCAGGCGCTGCCAGGCGGCTGGCAAGTGCTTGACGGAGACGACAAAAGCCTGACCTTGACCAAAGGCAAACTGACCAAAACTTTGTACCCGCCAGCACCTGGCAGCACGGGGGCCGAATTTGCTCAGATTCAAAAAACAATGGGTCTCGAGGCGAGCATGATTTCGTTTGCCCGCGACATTCAGGCGGTCACCGGCCCCCTGTCTTCATTCGAGAGCCAGCCTGCGAGCCAGCCTGCCCCCAGCGCCGCTCCAGTTAGCGCAAACGCAAACGCAAACGCAAACCCAAGTCCAGCCGTCCAGGCGGCTGCCCAGTTGCCATCCAGCAACAAATAATCATTTTGCCGACAGCTTCAAAGACACCGCCAGCTCACCACGGTCAACGCACAGCCCCGAACTCACCATGACAGCCGCCATTCCTATCACCAGAGCCGCCGCAGGGCGTAACCTGGGCGATCTGAAATCGCTCGGTCACATCCAGGTCTTCAACGAGGTCCCCTCTTTTGAGGCGGTTTTGTCCCACGGCAGCCGCCCCGCCTTGCAGCTGCACCCCGACAAGCAAAACAGCATCTTGGTGGCCACCTTGGCCAACAAACGCTTCATCATCATCAGTTTGGTGCGCGAACAAGGCACACCCGTCTGGCTGCATGTGGCCAACCAAGCCAAACAATTGGGCTACACACCAGCCGGCGCTTACAGCTGCGCGCCTGAAATTTTGTCGCTCCTGGTCAGAGAACACGGCGACTCCAACGCCAGCCGCGACCGCAACCAAAAACAACAAGACAAAGAGGTTTTCGACAACATCATCTCGGGCTCCGAGCAAATCGAATGGTTTCGCCAAGAAATCAAGCTTTGCATGCAAATGGGTGCCACCGACATTCACATTGAAGCCCGCGGCGACATCGCGTCATTGCGCATCAGGCGCGACGGCATCATGCGCCTGATCCGGCAATACCCCACCGCCTTGTGCACCAAAGCCCTGGCCGCTTATTACACGCTGTTGGCCGAAGAACGCTCACGCTCCGAGGTGGCCTTCAATGTGCACAGCATTCAATCGGCCATGATCCCCCTGAAGATCGATGGCAAAGGCATCGCCTTGCGCTACCAAAGTCACCCCTCTGTGGGCGGGTACGAGGTGGTCATCCGAATTTTGAAGACCGACCAAAGCAGCCAGTCCAACCCGCTGAATCTGGAAAAACTGGGCTACACCAACGACCAAGTCGAAACCCTGTTCGAAGCCCTGGGCTCTTCGTCTGGCGGTGTGTTCATCGCAGGCATCACCGGTTCGGGCAAAACCACCACACTCAGCGCCATGCTGACCCGCTTGGCCAGTGAGGGCAACCGCAAAATCATCTCGATCGAAGACCCGGTCGAATACGTGGTGCCCGGTGTCTCGCACCTGTCCATCCAGCGCAGCGCCTCGGGCAGCCAGGGCAGCGCCACAGAAAATCCTTTTTCAGCCTCGATGATGGCGTTTTTGCGGATGGACCCCGACATTGGCATGTTTGGCGAAATCCGCGACGCCATCTCGGGCAGCATGGCCTACACCGCCATCCAGACCGGACACAAACTGTTGACCACCGTGCACGCCACCTCGGCCTTGGGTATCGTGGCGCGTTTGGCTTCACCGCAAATTGCCCTGCAGCGCAGCGACATCTGCACGCCCGAATTTTTCTCGGCCCTGGTCTACCAATCGCTGGTGCCGCTGAACTGCCCGCACTGCAATGTGGCCGCCAAAGAGGTCATGGACTTGGCGCATTTGAAACTCTATGAGCAGCACTTCAAGCTCGACCCGGACACCATGCGTTGCGCCAGCCACGAAGGCTGCGATCACTGCTGCCCGCCTGGCATAGAGAAAAACGTCACCGGACACAACGGCATCAAGGGCATGAAAGTCAGTGCCGAAGTCTTGGTGCCCGATGACGAACTGTGGGGCCTGCTGCGCCGCAACGAAGACCTCAAAGCGCGCGACTACTGGCGCAAGCAGCAAACCCACGGCTTCAACGACTCCAACATGCGAGGCAAACCCAGCTGGGGCCACACCTTGTACGACATGTCCTGTGGTCGGGTTGACCCTTATTACTTTGAGCACATTTTTGGCTCGCCTTCACAACTGGCCAAACGCTGAGCGGATGTCATGTTCAACCCCCTGAATTATTTCCTCAAGTCCGTGGCGATCAAGGCCCTGCGCAAAAACCGCGCTGACTTGTACTACGACATTGCCGCGTCTTTAGAAGACCGGGTGCCGCTGTTCACCACTTTTCGCAAACTGGAGTCTCGCGCGCGCACCCGCAACCCCGCTGAGGCCTTGGTGTACATGGACATGCTGCGTGCGCTGAGCAGTGGTTCATTGGCCAAAGCGCTTAAAAATCTTTCACCCAACAACGAGTTGCTGATGATCGATGCACTGCAAAGCGCGGGCGACAAAAGCATGGCCGAGGGATTGAAGTTCCTGTCGCAAACGGTTGAGAAAACCGATGCCATGACAGCGGCGGCGCGCAAAGCCATACGCTACCCCCTCTCGATGTTGGTGGTTTTTTCGGCCATGCTGGCCGGCTTTGCCACCCAAGTGGTGCCGATTTTGACCGGCCTGCTGCCCCCAGAAAAATGGCCGCTTTTGGGTCGAATTCTGTACTCAGTGTCACAAATGATCAGCAACTACGGGCTTTACATCGCCTTGGGTTTGGTGTCTGGGTTCGTAGGTTTCTTTTGGAGCTTACCGCGCTGGCACGGCAAATGGCGCACCCGTTTTGACCGGTTTTTGCCCTACAGCTTCTACCGCGACTTTTCGGGTGCGATGTTGGTGGTGTCGCTGTCCACCCTCATGCGCAGCGGCGTGTCGCTGCGCTCCTCGCTCGACCGGGCCTTGCTTTACTGCACCCCTTGGATGCGTTACCACATCCGGCAAATCTTGAAAACATTGGCACGCGCCAACACGGCCAATTTTGGCGAGGCCTTCAAAACAGGTTTGCTCAACCAGTATTTAGAAGACCGCGTGCAAGACGCCTCGGAGCGACGCAACCCGGTAGAGGCTTTTGTGCGCATTGGCACTGGCTCCATCGACCGCATCATTGACGAAATCAACCGCTCAGCGGCCAAAGTCAGCTCCACCATTTTGATGCTCTGCGGCATCATGCTTTTCATCATGATGGGCGGCTTTTTCAGCACCACCATGGAGCTACAGACCGGCATCAAAAACTCGGCCCGTGGCAATTAAATTTTTAACGTACAAACCACCATGAAGAACACTCAACACCAAAGCGGCTTCACCCTGTTGGAGCTCAGCATCACCGTGGTCATCGGCGGCATGATGATTTTGGCCATGATCCAAATGCAAACCTACCAAGCCCAGCTTGAAAAAGCACGGGCCGTTGCGCAAACTTACCAAAGGTTGAACCAGGCCGCAGGCACCTACATGGTCAACCATTACCCGAAGATTCTCGCGGTCTCAGATGCCTGCAGTGCCATGCCCGTTGTAGGGGCGACTTCGGGCTTGGCCATCCCGACATTGCCGAACGACTGTGGAGGCAATATTCGGATCACCGGTGCTATTGGCGCTCAAGAGGTGGCCGTGGCCAATTTGCGGCAACCGACCTTGCAAGAGCTGCGCGCTGCGGGTTATTTGGATGCCAATGCCGCAGGTGCCAACAACACCTTGCCCTTGCCAACCTTTTTCACAAGCGCGGGCAACCCCAATCAAATGGTTCATCGCGTGAACAACGTCCTTACCCCCATCAACCCCGGTTTTGCGGTGCTGATTAACAAACCCGACCAAAACAGCCGCGATCTGCGCAGTTTGGTCTTTAACTTACAGCCCTTTAATTTGGGCAACAACAACTTCGGCGGAGAGAGCTTGCTAAACCAAGTCTTGTTGGCTGCTGGCTCCGATGGCTTTTTGTCAGGGGGTGACGCTACGGGTAATCTGCGTCCGCAAGATGGCGGTGCTGTCAATGCGCCTATACCCAACCCTCTGAGGATCGCGGCCAACGCAGGCGCGCCCAATGTGTTTGCCATGCGCAATGGTTATGGCAGCTCAGGTTGGGACCAATATGTACGCCGAGATGGCCAAACACCATTAACTGGAAATTGGAACGTCAGCGGCGACAGCGACACATTATTCAACATCACGAACATCGGCAATGTCGGGGCGAACACCGTTACCGCCACAGGTCAAATCCAGGGTGGCTCCTTCAACACAGGCGGGACCATCAACGCCACGGGCGCCATCACGGGAGGCTCCATCAATACAGCAGGGGCCGTCACGGGGGGCTCCATCAATACAGCAGGGGCCGTCACGGGGGGTACGGGTGTGTTTGGCTCTTGGGACCCCTTGAACCAAATTCAAGCAGCCTTGAGAGCCACCACCGCTTACATACGAGACACCTTGACGGTCGGCACCCAACTGATAGTTACAGGTGACACCGATCTCAACACTTTGACGGCCACAGGGGCCACTAGGATTGAAAACACTTTGACGGCCACAGGGGCCACCACCCTTGCAGGTTTGACTGCGGGAGCCACCGGTGTCACCACTTTGACGGCCAGCGGGGCCACCACACTTGCAGGTTTGACGGCCAATAACACCAGCGTGGAAGATTTCCGTCTGCGCAATCAAGCCAAGATCGGTAACGTGTGCAATGCAGATACCCAAACCATCACACGAAATGAAGATGCCACAGCAGAAATTACACTGCTGTACTGTCTCAACGGAACTTGGCAGCCGACGACCAATCTGGCCAATGTCTACGATTTTATCAACGGGATCAACACCAACTTGAACACCATCAACGCCAACTTGAACACCACCAACACCAACTTGAACACCATCAACACCAATTTGACCAATTCAATCAACACGACCAACACCAACTTGAACACCATCAACACCAATTTGACCAACTCAATCAGCCAGCTAGACGCTGGCGTGTTGGACCTTCAAGGCAAGCAACTGAACTATGACCTCATCAATGTGCAATGGGACAGGGTCACTTCAGTTGGGGGGCCGTCCCAAAGCAAGGTTTGGAAAAAAACACCCTGGACCTGCAGCCCTGTCGGACAGTTGACCGCCACGGGAGTGGATGGCGTCAGACATCTCCAAAACGCATCGGGCAACCAGCTAACCACCACCTTCACCATGCCAATGGTGGTGGGCATTGACCAAAAACCGCTCAATGACACGCATGTGTTTGACTTCAGTTGCGTCTCGCAAAGTGAAGCTGCAACATACGGTGTCTCAAACAATGCGGCTTATTGGTACATTGGCATGAGTTCTGTGCAGATCAATTTACAGCGTGGCAACAGTTGCAGGCAAGGTCTGAGCACCACCCCCAATTTCTCTGATCGCCATTACATATTCCAAACCATGGCCGACATCGGCAGGCTGGACACTTCAGGGGCCTTGTTGGGGTCGATTTTGCAAGGTTACCCCAAAATAACTGTGAAAATGGGAGATTCTGAATACAAATCAGAAATCGGACTCCCAACCGGGGGTTATTCTGGAAAAAGGATTGTTTTATTGATTGACTCCACATGGAGTGTCAAAGTCAATCTCAACGGTGGGAGTGAAACGCTTTCAAAAGGCAGCTACGTCCTATACACACACAACGGAACACGCTGGAACAGGGAAACCACTGTACCGAGTCTCACAAGCAATTGCCAAGGTGTTCCACCTGCACCGCTCAATTTGGACAGTTACAACGAAGAACCCATGGCGGGTCGATTCATTGCTTTCATTAGAAATAAAGCTCCGTAAGCGGCGGCCACCCGTTGATTGGAATTCCGGCTGTGCAGGTTTGAACCCAGATGAAGTTCATCGGGTTCAGGTTGTGTTCAGCTTGGCATTGGATTGAAATCCCTTTTTTCACCCTCTTTGACTTTTTTTATGCATTGGTTGGTTTTGTCTGTCTGGCTGTTGCTCGCCCAAAACGTGCACGCGGCTTGCTTTGAGTTGGCCGCCCAGCGCTACCGGGTGCCGGTGCAGCTGCTCAAGGCGATTGCCATGCAAGAGTCGGGGGGCCGTGCGCACGCGGTCAACCGCAACTCCAATGGCAGTTACGACATTGGCATGATGCAAATCAACAGCTTTTGGTTGCCCAAGTTGGCCCGCCATGGCATCACACAGCAAGACCTGTTTGACCCGTGCGTGAGTGTCTTGGTCGGTGCCTGGGTCTTGTCTGACAACTTTGCCCGTTTGGGCTACAACACCCAAGGCCTGGGGGCTTACAACGCCAGCACGCCCTACAAGCGGGAGCGCTATGCACGTGCTATTTTGCGTCGATTGGGTCACAACACCCCGCAAACGCAAACGCAGCACCCCGCACCGCGCGGCACCCGGGCATCCACAGCCCCGGCTCACCATCCAAACAGCCACGCTCAACGCCCATGACACGACTTGGCATGCGGGTGTGCAGGCGCGCAATGCGGACACCCCGGCTTTGGCTTGGCCAGATGTGGCCACAAGGGCGACACACATCGGCCAGCCCTTTTCACCTGAAAACACCCCATGAGCTATGAATTAAGCCTTTTGCCCGCGCCACTGTGGCCTTTTTTGGCCGGCATTTTGGGGGCCATGTTGGGCAGTTTTTCAGGGGTGGTGGTTTACAGGTTGCCCATCATGCTGCTGCAAGAAAACCCCGGCATGAACCTGTCTTGGCCCGGCTCGCATTGTGGCCACTGCGGCCAAGCGCTCAAATGGTGGCACAACCTGCCCTTGTTCAGCTATTTGATTTTGCGGGGGCGCTGCGGCTTTTGCCAAACACCCTACAGCCCCACCAGTTTTGTGCTCGAGCTGAGCATGGCTGGCCTTTGGGCCGGCATGGTGGCTTACTTGGGCCCCAGCCCAGCGGCCTTGGCTTGGGCGGGGTTCTTCTCGGTGCTTTTGATTTTGTCTTTCATCGACTGGCAAACCATGCTCTTGCCCGACGCCCTGACCTTGCCTTTGATGTGGGCGGGCTTGCTGCTGGCCAGCTTGGGCCTGGGGCTGACCACGCTGAGTTTACAGCTCGCAGTTTGGGGGGCTGCCGGGGGCTACTGCCTGCTTTGGTTCGTGGCCTGGGTGTTCAAGCGGGTGCAAGGCGTCGAGGGCATGGGCCAGGGTGACCTCAAACTGATGGCCGCTTTGGGCGCCTGGTTGGGCCCATGGGCGCTGCTGCCCTTGCTGTTTGTCTCTAGCGCCTTGCACTTGGCCATGGCTTTGAGCTGCTTCAAAACCAAAAACCCCTTCCCTTTTGGCCCGGCCTTGGCACTGGCTGCGGCGCTGGTGTGGCTGGGCGATGGCCAAGACTGGTTTCGGCATTTGCTCAACTGACTGCGTGTGAGCTGCTGCCTGTTGATTCGGCCTTGAGCCATTTGCCATGGGCAACAAGCTCAAGTATTTTTTTGCATGCAGGCCTTGACTTGGCATGACAGAAATAAAAGGCAGTGATTGAACGGCTGACTTGACCGCGTCCACTTCAAACCAAACAGGGCCGACCCCATCAACCCTGATGCGCCTCATGGGTTCGGCCTTTTTTAATTGGTCTGGTTGGTCTGGTTGGCCTGGTTGACCTCTTCTTCTTGCATCATCAAAGCTTCTTTGACTTGCGCGATCATTTCGAAAGCCGGCTTAAAATTTTCGTCAATTTTTTGATATCTATCATCTCTACACTTAATTAGAGGAATTTTGTATTTCTGATGATCAACTTCGCAAATTTCATCAACCTCCCCCTTTTTGGCTGTTACAAAGTCTTTTAAAGAACTTTCTACTGCGTTGACACCCGGAAGCATCACACCAATTGCCGCAATGGCAACAATAATCAGTTTAACGGTGGTGGTGGTGGCGGACATTTGTCTTCTCCTAAAAAATGGATGGGCTCAGCCCAAGTTTCAAATTGAACAGACTGCAATGCATTGGTGCTTAAAAAAACACGCAACACATTGTAGTTTGAAATGCTTACTGCAGCAATCACTTTCAAAGAGTAAAATATGTTAAAAATACAAAATTACATATTTAAACAGTATTAAAAATTAATTTTGATTTCAATACTTTACTCATTTTTTTTCAAGTCACGGCTTAAAATCAAATAACAATGAACGCAGCAAAACGATTAGTATCAAAATCGTAAATTCGACCGAAGGTATCAAGTGGTTGACTTGGTACGCCCAGTTCAACACTGCCCTGAGGGATATCTGTACTGGGACTCCAATAGCCGTCAAAAGCGGCATCTGTCTTCCAACCTGGAATATTGGCACCTCCTAATTGCGTGCTTGCAGTGCTTGCCCACAAACCCAATAAACCTTCTAGATCAGTATTTGTATTTGGCTGAGGCAGGAAGGGAATAGTTGTACCATCAGGCATTACGGGTAGCAACACTGAATCCAATGTCAAGCCTGAACCATCGGGAATTGAGTAAGTACCATTGGTAAGTTCGAGGTCCCTCGCAACATTCAAACTCATCTTATCTTCAGTACCGATTGAACCATTGGGTGAAGTAGTGCCTTGTCTCTCATCCAAAACAAAATACCAATCATCCTTAAACAAGGTTCCGCGAATCAAAAGATGGTCGCCGTACTCAATCGCATCAACCCTGTAGTCTGAATTGGCAGTGCCTGCAGCACTC
>NZ_JBIKIL010000068.1:0-20468 GCF_044361645.1 Limnohabitans sp.
TGGACGAACCCAGCTTGGGCCTGTCGCCCAAATTGACCAAAGAGATTTTTGAGATCGTGGTGCGCATCAACCGCGAACGGGGCACCACCTTGTTGTTGGTTGAGCAAAACGCCAACATGGCGCTGAATGCGGCCGACTATGGCTATGTGCTGGAAAACGGCCGCATCGTGATGGAAGACAGTTGCGCCCGCTTGCGTGAAAAAGACGACATCAAGGAGTTTTATTTGGGGCTTAAAGAAGAGGGCGTGCGCGCCGACCGCCGCTGGAAAAAGAAGAAAACCTGGAGATAAGACATGAGCCAACTCTGGGACACCTCGGGCATCACGCCGCAAAAAAATGTGGTCATGGCGGGCGAGACCATCCCCGCCATCTTCTGGAACGCGGCGGCTGCACGCGGCCCGAAGGTGTGGATGCGTCAAAAAGAACTGGGCATCTGGCGCAGCTGGACCTGGGACAAGACCGCTCAAGCCGTGCGCGAGATCGGCCACGGCCTGCTGGCGCTGGGCTTTGAGGCGCGGCACACCGCCTCCATCTTGTCCAACACCAACATCGAGTGGGTGCTGTGCGACCTGGCCACCCTCAGCGCAGGCGGTGTGTCCAACGGCATCTACCCCACCGACGCGGCCGAGCAAGTGCATTACCTGTGCGAAGACTCGGGCACCCGCGTGCTGTTTGTCGAAGACGACGAGCAGCTCGACAAGGCCCTGGCCGTGCGAGACAGCTTGCCGCTGCTGCAAAAAATTGTGGTGTTCGACATGGACGGCCTGCGCGACTTCCACGATCCGCAGGTCATCAGCCTGAAACAACTCCAAGCCCTGGGCCGCGAACACGCCCAAACCCACCCCGACATGCTCATGCAGCGCAGCGCTGCTTGCAAGCCCGAAGAGCTGGCCATTTTGGTCTACACCTCGGGCACCACCGGCAAGCCCAAGGGCGGCATGCACAGCCACCATGGGTTGGTCTACACCGTGCGCGGCTACAACACCCTGATCGCGCGCGACGAGCGCGACGAGTGCATGTGCTTTTTGCCGCTGTGCCACATTGCCGAGCGCATGGGGGGCGAGTATTTCTCGATGTACACCGGCGCCAAGCTCAACTTTGTCGAAAACCCCGAGACCGTGCCCGAAAACGTGCGCGAGATCGCGCCCACGGTGTTCACGGCGGTGCCGCGCGTCTGGGAAAAGTTTTACTCGGGTGTGATGATCTCTTTGAAAGAGGCCAGCGCTTTGCAGCAAGCCGTTTATGGCTGGAGCATCGGGGTGGGCCACCAAGTGGCGGCCTTGGTCTTGCAGGGTCAGCCGGTGCCGCACAGCCTGCGCTGGCGCTTTCATGCGGCCCGCTTGCTGGCGCTGAACAATGTGCGCAAGTTGATCGGCATCCACCGGGCGCGCTTTTTGGTCACGGGGGCGGCCCCCATCTCGCCCGATTTGGTGCGTTGGTACTTGGCCCTGGGTTTGCCTATGTTGGAGGTCTGGGGCATGACCGAAACCTGTGGTGCCGCCACGGGCGTGCCGGCCAACCGCATCAAACCCGGCTCGATTGGACCGGCCGCCGATTACAACGAGATGCGCTTGGATCCCGTGACCGGCGAAATTCTGGTGCGTGGCCCCAATGTGTTCATGGGTTACCTGAACCTGCCCGAGAAGACCGCCGAAACCATCGACGCCGAGGGCTGGCTGCACACCGGCGACGTGGGTGTGGTGGATGAGGAAGGGTTTTTCCGCATCACCGATCGCATGAAAGACATCATCATCACGGCTGGCGGCAAAAACATCACCCCCAGCGAGCTGGAAAATGAACTCAAATTCTCGCCCTACGTCACCGATGCGGTGGTGGTGGGCGACAAGCGGGCTTACCTGACTGTGATCGTCATGATTGACCAAGAAAACGTCGAGAAATACGCGCAAGACCACGACGTGCCGTTTTCCAACTACGCCAGTTTGACACACAGCGCTGAAGTGCAAGGCCTGATCCAAGCCGAAGTGGACCGCGTGAACAAGAAGTTCGCCCGCGTCGAGCAGATCAAAAAATTCTGGCTGCTCGACACGCAGCTCAGCGCCGAAGACGAAGAGCTGACCCCCACCATGAAGCTCAAGCGCAAATTGGTTGAGAAAAAATACGCGCCTCAAATTGAGGCGATGTACCGCTGATTTCCCCCACCCTTTTCTACAACAGGAGACTTGCAACATGAAATTCAAACTTTGCCTCATCGCCACGGCGATGGCCTTGACCACTGGCGCAGCCATGGCCCAAAAATCGCAAGGTGTGTCCAAAAACGAAGTCGTGCTCGGCTCCATCCAGGATTTGTCGGGCCCGCTGGCGGGCTTTGGCAAGCAGGTGCGCTTGGGCATGATGCTGCGCGTGGACGAAGCCAACGAGCAAGGTGGCTTGCATGGCCGCAAGTTCAAATTGTTGGTGGAAGACTCGGCCTACGACCCACGCCGCGCCGTGCTGGCGGCGCAAAAACTGGTCAACCAAGACAAAATTTTCGCCATGATTGGCCACATCGGCACGGCCCAAAACATGGCGGCCATGCCGGTGCAGTTTCAGAAAAACGTGATTAACTTCTTCCCCGTCACGGCCGCTCGCGAAATGTACGAGCCCTTTCACAAATTGAAATACTCGTTTGCTGCCACCTACTATGACCAGATGCGCTTGGGTTTGCCCATCCTGATCAAAGAGAAAAACGCCAAGCAAATTTGCGCCATGCACCAAGACGATGAATTTGGCCTGGAAGTTTTCCGGGGTGCAGAGGCGGGCCTGAAAGCCATCGGCATGCAGTTCACCGAAGTCACCACCTACAAGCGTGGTGCCACCGATTTCGCATCGCAAATGCAAAAACTCGCATCGTCTAAATGTGATTTTGTGGTTATGGGCACCATCATCCGAGAGACCATTGGCGGCATTGCCACCGCGCGCCGTTTGGGCTTTAACCCCACCTTCATGGGTTCGAGCGCCGCTTACACCGACTTGATCCACAAACTCGGTGGCCCCGCCATGAACGGCTTTTACGCCACCATGTCGACCCAGCACCCTTATCTGGACGAGGCCGCACAGCCCATCCGTTTCTGGGCCAACAAGTACAAGACCAAGTTCAATGAAGACCCGACGGTGTTCTCGGTCTATGGCTACAACGCCATCGACGCGTTCTTGCGCGCAGTGGATAAATCCGGGGCCAACCTGAGCACCGAAAGCATCATCAAAGCCATGGACACCATGGTCATCCCGCCCGATATTTTCGGTACTGGCCAGATGAGCTTCAGCCCCACCAAGCGTTTGGGCAGCAATGCCTCGCGCATGTCGCAAATCACCGATGGCCGCTGGAAAGTGACATCGGCTTATTTCAGCGATAAAAAGTAAAGCCCGCAGCAGGCGCTGCATCGCATGGACCGTCAGCACCCGCAAGGGTCTGGCGGCTTTTTTTTGGTGCACTCATTCGGGGTCTTCGACTCAGAAAAATTGAGCCAAATACTCAGTTTTTTACGAACTATTAAGCCTTTTAATTCAGTCATAAATTGCCCCTTCTGCAATAGACTCCAATCCTTTCGCTGACGGGGCAATGACAGCTGATGCCCCAGCAGTGCTTTGGATGCAGATGGCTGAATGAAAAGGTCTTTATGGAAACCGTTGCCCCTCTTTGGTTATGGCTCACTTTTGTGGCCATTGTGTTGGTGTCTTTGTTTGTGGACTTTGTGGTGCTCAAAAAGCAGGGCGCCCACGACATCGGCGTCAAGGAAGCGCTCAACTGGTCGCTGGTCTGGATTGCCTTGAGCTTTTTGTTCAACGGTTTGTTTTGGTTCGCCATCCGCGACACCACGGGCTCGGTGGAGATCGCCAACACCAAATCGCTGGAGTTCCTGACCGGTTACCTGATTGAAAAATCATTGGCGGTAGACAACATCTTTGTCTTCCTGATGATCTTCACCTACTTTGCCGTGCCCTCGCACTTTCAAAAACGCGTGCTCATGATCGGCATCATCGGGGCCATCGTGCTGCGCACCATCATGATTTTGGTGGGGGGGTGGTTGTTGTCCGAGTTTCATTGGATCTTGTACGTGTTCGGCGCTTTCCTGATCCTCACCGGTGTGAAGATGTGGTGGGCTGCAGGCCAGGAGCCTGATCTGGAAGACAACCCGGCGCTCAAACTCCTGCGCAAGGTGCTGCCGGTCAGCAAAAACTACGATGGTGAAAAATTCTGGACCATCGAGAACGGCCAGAAGATTGCCACGCCCTTGTTCATGGTGATTTGCTTGATCGCTTTGACGGACGTGATCTTTGCGGTGGATTCGATCCCGGCAATTTTTGCGATCACCTCGGACCCCTTCATCGTGCTGACCAGCAACGTGTTCGCCATTTTGGGTTTGCGCGCCATGTACTTTTTGCTGGCGGCGGTGGCCAACAAGTTCCACTTGCTCAACTACGGTTTGGCCATCATTTTGGTGTTCATCGGCACCAAGATGTGTTTGATCGATGTGTACAAGATCCCGGTCGGCATCTCGCTGGGTGTGGTGGTCGGTATTTTGGCCGCGACCATGTTGCTGAGTGTGCGTTCGGCCAAGACCTGATGCGCTGGGCGGCCTGACAAGTCGGTGAACATGCCTTTGAACATGCCTCCGGGGCCTCAAGCCCTGGGGGCTTTTTATCGTCGCAAGCTGCAGCGTCTGATGCTGCAGCTTTTCAAGCGGCCGTGTCGCTGACCTGCAAAAGCCGCTGCACCAGCGGGTGTTGCACTTTCTTTTCGGTGCCGATCGCGAAAAAGTTTTCCTTTACGCCTTCGCAAGCGCCCAGGCGCTGCACATCGTAGTGCGCCAGCAGCTCGTCGTGCACCCACTCAGCCGCCGGGAACACGCCCATGCCGCTTTCGCCAAAGGTCTTGAGCAAGGCGCTGTCTTCAAATTCGCCCACGATGCGCGGGCGGATGCTGTGCTGTTCAAACCAATGGTCCAGCCGGGCGCGCACGGCGGTGTGGCCGGTGGGCAGCAGCACCGGCACATCGGCCAGGCTGGCCGGAAACTTCTTTTTGGCCGACTTGACCAGTGCAGCCGTGCCATACCAAGACACGAGGGAGGTGCCCAGCGCATGGTTGTAGAGCTTGATGTTGGCATGGCCCGGCGCGGGGCGGTCTGAGAGCACCACGTCCAGGCGGTGCAGGGCCAGGTCCCCCAGCAGGTCGTCGAATTCACCCTCGTGGCAGAGCAAGCGCAGATGCGGCTCGCCCATCACGGGTTGCATCAGGCGGCGCACCACCAGTTTGGGCAGACCGTCTGAAATGCCTGCGGCCAACCGCACGGTGGGCGAGCTGACCGCGTCACGCACCAGCGCAGGCAGGTTTTCGCCCAACTGAAAAATCTGGTCGGCTTGTTGCATGGCGGCCATCCCGGCATCGGTCAACACCAGGCCGCGCCCAGCGGGTTTGAGCAAAGCGTAGCCCAGGGAGCGTTCCAGTTCGCGCACTTGGGCGCTCACAGTTTGCACGGCCATGTCGAGTTTGTCGGCCGCCCGGGTGATGCCGCCTTCTTTGGCGACGACCCAAAAGTAATACAAGTGCTTGTAGTTGAAGGTGGTGCGCATGGGTAGATATTTTGAGAGGGTTGATTAGCCATTATCAGTTTTTAAGGGATCAATCATGCGCTCAGAGTCGGCTCTCATTTCGACTGCACCACAGGTCAGTTGGACGGGCTCTGGCCCATGTCGGCTTCAGGGTGGGCACTGCCAGACGATGCAAGGCAATGCATGAAGGTTTGATCCCCCTGTTGCGTCTGTCCAAATTCAAAGGAATCAACACGAAATGCCCACGTGTACCGACACCCACTTGGTCATGGCCAAACGCCAGGGGGTGGAGATCGATGACTGCCCAGCTTGCCGAGGCATTGGGCTTTACCGTGGCGAGCGGGACAAACGGCTGAAACGCGCTGCAGCTGCGGCCCCTGGGGTGGCAGTGCCAGCGCAGCAGGCCCCCGGTCTGCGCCCGGACGTCTCATGATGGCGGGCTCAGCGCTCAAATCCCCAGTTGCTTGGCCGCCAGCTCTTTCATGATCTCCTCGGCCCCGCCGCCGATCATCATCACTTTCACTTCGCGGTACACCCGCTCGCTCACGGTGCCGCGCATGTAGCCCATGGCCCCCAGCATCTGCACGGCGGCATCGGCGCAAAACTGCATGGTTTGGGTGGCGTGGTTTTTCAGCAGGCAGACCTGCGCCACCCATGGGGCACCGGTCTGGCCCGCATCAGCTTGTTGCGTCACGGCATCGACCCAAGCTTGCGTGGACGAGATGCGCATTTGCATGTCCATCAGCTTGTGGCGCACCACTTGGCGTTCAATCAAAGCCGCGCCAAAGGTCTGGCGCTGGCGTGCCCAGTCCAGCGCCTCGTCAAAACAAGCCTGCGCAAAGCCCAGCGCCATGGCCGCCATGGCCAAGCGTTCGCCGTTGAAGTTGCCCATGATCATTTTGAAGCCCGAGCCTTCATCGCCCAGGCGGTAACGCTGGGGCACACGCACACCCTCGAAATGCAGCTGCGCCGTGTCTGAGCTGTGCCAGCCCATTTTGTGCAGGCGCGTGCGCGAGATGCCGGGTGTGTCGCCGGGCACCACCAGCATCGAGAGGCCGCTGGCTCCCTTGCTGGCCGGGTCGGTGCGCACGGCCAGGGTGATCCAGTCGGCGCGCAGGCCCGAGGTGATGAACACTTTTTCGCCGTCGATCACATAGTCGGCCCCATCGGCGCGGGCGGTGGTGCGCAGGCTGGCCACGTCGGAGCCGCCACCGGGTTCGGTGATGGCCAGCGCGGCGATGCGCTCGCCGCGCAGCACCGGTGGCACCACTTCGGCTTGCAAGGCGGCGCTGCCGTGCGCCATGACCGGGGGCAGGCCGATGTTGTGAGAAAACAGGCTGGCCATCACGCCACCGCTGCCGCCGAAGCGCGCCAAGCTTTGCGACAGCATATTGCGCGCACGCCAGGGCGCGGGCGTGCCGCCCAGGTGCTCGGGGTAGCCCAGGCCCAGCAAGCCCAGCTGGGCGGCTTGGGTGTAGAGCGAGCGGTCGAACTGACCGGCTTCTTCCCAAGCGGCCACATGCGGGGCGATGGCCTGCTTGGCAAAGCGTTGCACCGTGGTTTGCAGGCTTTGCAGGTCTTCGTCTGTGAAGTCGGGTATCAATCCAGCGCGGCCATCGGCGGTGTTCATGCGGCGTCCTTCCATTGCACCAGCAACTGGCCGGGGCTCACTTGTTGGCCCACACTGGCCGAAATGCTGTGCACCAGCGCATCACGCGGGGCGCACAAAATGTGCTCCAGCTTCATCGATTCAATCACCAGCACGGCATCGCCTTGTTGGACCTGCTGCCCTTCTTGCACATGCAGCGCGATCAGCTTGCCGTTGAAGGGTGCGCGCAAAGCCTGCGCCGCTTGGGCGCTGGCACCGGTGCTGGGTGCGCTGTGGCTTTGGTCGCTGAGCCACAGCTCCACGCATTGCGGTCCTTGCAGTTGCACATGCCAGCGTTTTACAGCGCCAGGGCAGGCCAGCACGCGGGCTTGCCAGAGGCAGCCGTTCAGCGTGATGTGCTGCAGATCGCCGCTGCGTTGAATGTGCGCCTCGTGAATGTGCGCCTCGTGAATCTGCGCCTCGTGTATGGCATCGCCGGTTTCAAGGCGCACTTTTCCCTGGCCCATCTCCTGCAGGCGCAGTGACAAGACCCCATCGTCCAAGCCCATGCGCACAGGCCGCTGGAACGGGCAGGGCAGCGCGGCAGCGGGCGCATGGCTTGCATACAGCACGGCCAGTGCGGCCACGCTGGGTGCATCGCCCGTGGCTTGCAGGCTTTGGCGCAGTGCATCGGCCTGCTCGGCCAAAAACGGAATCAAGGCCTCGCCCGCACGGAACACCGGGTGCGCCAAGCACGCGGCCAAGAAGGCCCGGTTGGTCGGCAGGCCCAGCACCGTGGTCTGGTTCAGGCCTGCGCTCAGGCGGGCTATGGCTTCTTGGCGTGTGGGCGCGTGGGCGATCAGCTTGCCCAGCATGGCGTCGTAGTGCGGCGTGACCACCGCGCCCAGATGCAGTGCATGGTCAAAGCGCAAACCCGCTGGCGCGGCAAAGGCTTGCACCGTGCCGGTCTGCGGCGTGAAGTGCGCGTCTTCGGCGCACAGCCGCACCTCGATGGCATGGCCTTGCAAGCGCACATCGGCTTGTGCCAGCGGCAGCGCTTCGCCGCGTGCGATGCGCAGCTGCCACTCGACCAAATCCAGGCCCGTCAGCATTTCGGTCACCGGGTGTTCCACCTGCAAACGGGTGTTCATCTCCATCAAATAAAACGGCTTGTTGGCTTGGGTCTCGTCCAGCAAAAATTCCACCGTGCCCGCGCCCACATAGCCGGCCGATTGCGCCAGCGCAATCGCTGCTTGGCCGAGCTGCTCGCGCAGCGCAGGGTTCACCGCCGGGCTGGGTGATTCTTCGATGATCTTTTGGTGCCGCCGCTGCACCGAGCAGTCGCGCTCGCCCAGGTGGATGCAGTGGCCGTGTGCATCGGCCATGATCTGCACCTCGATGTGGCGGGGGCGCAGCAAGGCGCGCTCCATCAGCAAGTCGCCGTTGCCAAAACCGGCCAGGGCTTCAGAGCGGGCGCTGTGCAGTGCGGGCAGCAGCTGCGCCATGTCGGTCACCAGGCGCATGCCGCGCCCGCCACCCCCGGCCACGGCTTTCACCATCAGCGGCAAGCCCAGCTGCTCGGCTTGCGCTGTGAAGGTGGCGTCGCTTTGGTCTGTTCCAAAGTAGCCCGGCAGACAAGGCACGCCGTGTGCCATGGCCAGCGCTTTGGCGGCCGACTTGCTGCCCAGTGCGTGGATGGCCGCAGGCGGTGGCCCCACCCAGGTCAGGCCCGCGCCGATCACGGCTTGCGCAAACTCGGCGTTCTCACTCAAAAAACCATAACCCGGATGCACGGCATCGGCCCCGCTGGCCTGCGCGGCGGCCAGCAGTTTGTCGATGCGCAAGTACGAGTCGGCCGACAAACTGCCGCCCAAACCGACAGCGGTGTCGGCTTCGTGCACATGCAGGGCGTCGCGGTCGGCGTCTGAATAAACGGCCACGGTCTGGATGCCCATGTGGCGGGCGGTGCGGATCACCCGGCGGGCGATCTCGCCCCGGTTGGCGATCAACAAGCGGGTGACGGTGTTGGGCAAGGTCGATGTCATGCTGAGTCCTTGCCAGACAGTGTCCAAGGCGCTGGCTGTCGGCGTGCAAACGCGGCCAGGCCTTGCACGGCTTCGGCGCTGCGCAGGCCTTGTGCAAAAGCTTGCGCCGCCTCATAGCGCAGGTCAGGCACCGGGCCGCGCAGCTGATGCAGCAATTGTTTGGTGCTGGCCACCGCGCCGGGTGCGGCGCGCATCAGGCGGCTCAGCGTTTGTTGCCAGGCTGCATCGCTGTCCTCTTCGATCACTTCATGCACCAAGCCCACTTGCAGGGCTTGTGCGGCGGTGTAGCTCAGGCCTTGCAGCAAGCACTGGCGCGCGGCGCTCTCGCCCAGGCGTTGCCACACAAAAGGCGCAATCTGCGCAGGCGGCAGGCCCAGCGTGACCTCGGGCGTGCCCAGCACCGAGCGCGCTGTGGCCAGCACATGGTCGGCGCAACACACCAGGCCAAAGCCGCCGCCCATGGCCGCACCATCGACCCGGCACACCAGCAGCTGGGGCAGGGCAGACAGGGCATGCAGCAGGTCGCCAAAGCTGCGGTTCATGGCCAGCAGCGGGTCGGTTTGGCCAGTCTGCAAGGGCTGGCCGATCAGGCTGGCAAAGCCGCCCAAACTGCCACCTGCGCAAAACGCACCGCCTGCGCCGGTCAGCACCACGGTGCGCAGCGTGGGGTCTTGCGCAGCACGTGCACAAGCGCCTAACAATGCCGACACCATGGCATCGTTCAAAGCGTTGCGCGAGGCCGGGTCGTTCAGCGTCCAGGTCTCGACCGCGTCCTGGCGTTCGATCAACAATGCGCTGCTCATTTTTGTGGCCGCTTGGCAATGCCCATGCTCTTGGCCAAAATGCCCAACATGACCTCGTCGGCACCACCGCCAATCGACGCCAAACGGCCATCGCGGTACATGCGCGAGACCTTGTTTTCCCAAGTAAAACCCATGCCGCCCCAAAACTGCAGGCAGGTGTCGGGCACCACCCGGTTCAGGCGGCCGGCTTTGAGCTTGGCCATGGTGGCCCACTCGGTCACGTCTTCACCGGCCACGTAATGTTCACAGGCTTGGTAGGTCAGGGCGCGCAAGCACTCCACATCGGCCTTGAGCTCGGCCAGCTTGAACTGCACCCACTGCTGATCGGCCAGCGTGCTGCCAAACAGCTTGCGCTCTTGCGCCCAGTCCACCGTCCACTGAATGCAATTGCTCAGCGACTGCAGCGTGCTGGCCGCGCACCACAGGCGCTCTTCCTGGAACTGCTGCATTTGGTAGATGAAGCCCTGGCCCTCGGCCCCGATGCGGTAGCGCTGCGGCACCCGCACTTCGTCAAAATAAATCAGGCCCGTGTCGCTGCTGTTCATGCCGATTTTTTTGATCTTCTTGCCCACCTCGATGCCGGGCAACAGCTTGCCGTTTTCGCGCATGGGCACCATGACCAGGCTTTTGTTTTTATGTGGATTGTTGCCCGCTGCGCTCGGACCCTCGCCGGTGTTGACCAACATGCACATCCAGTCGGCCTGCAAGCTGTTGGTGATCCACATCTTCTGGCCAGTGATGACGTAGTCGTCGCCGTCTTTGCGCGCCACCGTCTTGATGCCGGCCACATCGCTGCCGGCGCTGGGCTCGCTCACGCCGATGCAGCCCACCATGTCGCCCGCAATGGCTGGGGCCAAAAACTGCGCACGCAATTCGTCGCCGCCAAAACGCGCCAGCGCGGGCGTGGCCATGTCGGTCTGCACACCTATGGCCATGGGGATGCCGCCGCAGTCGATGTGGCCCAGCGCCTCGGCCATGGCCATGCTGTACGAATAATCCAGGCCCGCACCACCATAGGCCTCGGGCTTGGTCAGGCCCAGCAGGCCCAAGTTGCCCATCTTCTTGAAGACCTCATGCGCCGGAAAAATTTCGGCCGCCTCCCACTCGTCCACATGGGGGTTGATCTCGGCCTCGATGAAGCGCTTGAGCGTGTTTTGGATCTCGCGGTGTTCGTGGGTGTATTGCATGGCGGGTCTCAGTGGGTTTGAGGCTTGGATAGGGTCTGCCGTGGCGGTTCACATGGGGAAAAATAGAACACCGTCATCGCGAGCGAAGCGCGGCGATCCATCGTACTTTCAGGGATGCAGCTGGATTGCCGCGCTGCGCTCGCAATGACAGCTGGTGTTTTGCCTAGTGTGGCAATTTGCGCTTCGCTTGTCATCACAATGCTGGATTGCCACGCTGCGCTCGCAATGACAGATGGTGTTTTGCCTACCGTGGCAATTTTGCTTCGTTTGCCGTGGCACTGGTGTCTGGCCTGCCGTGGCGGTTCACATGGGGAAAAATAGAACACCGTCATCGCGAGCGAAGCGCGGCGATCCATCGTACTTTCAGGGCTACAGCTGGATTGCCACGCTGCGCTCGCAATGACAGCTGGCGCTTTGCCTGCCGTGGCAATTTGCGCTTCGCTTGTCATCACAATGCTGGATTGCCGCGCTTCGCTCGCAATGACAGTTTTTGTTTTGCTCGTCATGGCAATTTGCGCTGCGCTTGTCATCACAATGCTGGATTGCCGCGCTTCGCTCGCAATGACAGTTTGCGTTGCGCTCGCAATGACAGTTGGCGTTTTGCTCGTCATGGCAGTTTGTGCAGGTGTGTCGTGGCTGTTGGCTCACATCCGTGCCACACCAAAGGTGGTGGCGCGGGGTTGACGCTTTGCAGCTTCCAAGCAGGTGTTCAGGCAAAAACCCAGCACGCTGCGGGTGTCACGCGGGTCGATCACGCCGTCGTCCAGCACCAGGCCGCTGGTGTAGAAGGCATCGGCTTGTGCTTCAAACAGGGCCACGATCTTGTCGAACTGGGCCTGCATCTTGTCGGGGTCGGGCGTGATGCCTTTGCGGGCCATGCCGGCTTCGGCCACGATTTGCATGGTGCGGGCGGCTTGCTCGCCGCCCATCACCGCTGTCTTGGCGCCTGGCCAGCTGAACAAAAAGCGCGGCGCAAAACCTCGGCCACACATGCCGTAGTTGCCCGCACCAAACGAGGCCCCACACTGGATGGTGATCTGCGGCACGCTGGCGCTGGTCACGGCCTGGATCATCTTGGAGCCGTGTTTGATCATGCCGCCTTGCTCGCTGTCTTTGCCCACCATGTAGCCGGTGGTGTTTTGCAAATACACAATCGGGTGGCCCAGCTGGCACATCCACTGGATGAAGTGCGTGGCCTTGTTGGCCCCGGCCACGTCGATCGGCCCGTTGTTGCTGACGATGCCCACCGCATGGCCGCCGATGCGGGCTTGCGCGCACACGGTGGCCGCGCCGAACAGGGGTTTGAATTCCAAAAAGTCTGAACCATCGACCAAGCGCAAGATGATTTCGCGCATGTCGACCGGTTCGCGGTGGTGGGCAGGCATCAGGCCCAGCAGTTCTTCGGCTTCAAAGCGCGGGGGCTGGGCCTCTCGCTGTGCCTTGTTCACAGCCCAGTCCCAGCGCGCCACCACATCACGCGCCGTGCCCAGCGCGTGGCGGTCGTCTTCGCACAGGTATTCGCCCAGGCCCGAGATGCTGGTGTGCATCTCGGCCCCGCCCAGTTCTTCTTCGGTCGCCACTTCGCCGGTGGCGGCTTTGAGCAAAGGCGGCCCTGCCAAAAACGCCCGCGAGCGGCCGCGCACCATGATCACCGTGTCGCTCAGCCCCGGCATGTAGGCCCCGCCTGCCGTGCCCGATCCATGCTGCACCGTGAGCACGGGCAGGCCCGCCGCCGACAGGCGCGCCAGGTTGCGGAACAAGCTGCCGCCCAGCACAAAGCCCTCGACCTTGTACTGCATCAAATTCGCACCGGCGCTTTCGACCAGGTGCACAAAAGGCAGTTTGTTCTCGAGGGCCAACTCTTGCACGCGCAAGATCTTTTCCAGGCCCCGCGCTTGAATCGCCCCGGCCTCTATCCCTGAGTCGCTGGCCACCACCATGCAGCGCACCCCTTCGACAAAGCCAATACCCGCGATCATGCCCCCGCCGGGCACCGACTTGGCCGGGTCAGGTGTGTCTTGCATGAAGCCCGCCAGGGCGCACAGCGGCAAAAAGGACGCACCCGGGTCCAGCAGCAAGGCCACGCGTTCACGCGGCAGCAGTTGCCCGCGTTTGTCGAACACCGGTTTGGATTGGGCCGAGGCCAGCGCTGCGCGGTCTTGCAGGGCATGCCACTGCGCCAAGCGAGCCAGCGCGGCTTCGCGCCGCTGCTGGGCCACGGGGCTGTGTGGGTTCCAGGTGGATTCGAAATTCATTGGAAGACCTTGGGGGTCACGGCGCGGTGAAAGCCGTCAAAGGCTTTGACCGCATCTCGTGCTTGCACATCGGCTGGGGCCACGGCTTGTTGCCAACCCATGCGCATTTGCGGGCGGGCACCGTCCACGCGCAGCACCATGCCGCTCACAAAGCTGGCGGCGGGCGAGAGCAAAAACACAATCGCGGCCGAGGTTTCGGCCTCGGTGCCAAAGCGGCCCTGTGGCACCGTGTGGCGCATGGCGCGCAGCATCTCTCCGGCTTCGGGCGGGTAGTGGTCCATGCCGCTGCTGGCGATGTAGCCCGGGGCCACGGCGTTCACGCGCACACCTTGCGCGGCCCATTCAAGCGCCGCCGTCTCGGTGAAGCTGACCATGCCCGCCCGCGCTGCACCACTGTGGCCCATGCCCGGCATCGAGCCCCACATGTCGGCCACGATGTTGACCACCGCGCCGCCGTGGGTTTGCATGCTTTGCTTGAAGCATTCACGCGCCACCAAAAAACCACCGGTGAGGTTGGTGTCAATCACCGCTTGCCAGCCTTTGGCGCTGGTGCTGGCCAGCGGCGAGATGTACTGCCCGCCCGCGTTGTTGACCAGGCCATGGATGCGACCTTGCTGCTGCACCACTTGGCCGACCATGGCTTTCACATCGTCTTCGCGCCGGATGTCGCAGCTGTGCCAAGAGGCTTTCCCACCGTCACCCGCGATTTCTTGCGCTGTGGCGCTCAGCTTGTCGGGCTTGCGGCCCACCAGCACCACCTGCGCGCCCAAGCTGGCCAGCTCGTGCGCGGTGCAGCGGCCAATGCCCGAGCCGCCACCGGTGACCAGGACCACTTGGCCCGTGAGCAGGCCGGGGGCAAAGACCGATCGGTAAGGTGTGGAGGGGGTCATGTGGGGTCTCTCAAAAACAAGGCCATTGCGGCATCGGTCAATTCGTCCAGCGATGCGCGTGGGGAGCTTTTTTGTTTGGCTTTCGGCGCGGGCGGCTGGTACCACTGCACCGCCCAGTTGAGGGCACCAAAAATCATCAAGCGCGCCAGCTGCACCGGGGCCTGCAACTGGCCGCTGGTGTGCAGCGCTTGCAACACCGGCGTCCAGGCGGCTTCGTAGCCGTCTTTGATTTGTGTGATGGTCTGGCGCTGTTCGCGGCTGAGTGACCGCCATTCGTACAACATCACCGGAATGAAATCGCTGTCTGGCCCCAGCAGCACATCAAACTGGTTGCGGATCAAGGCGCGCAGCTGTTCTCTTGGGGCCAGGTCATTGGCCAGTGAAGCGATGGCAGCCACTTGCCTTTCGCTGGCTTGTTTCATGCCCTCGACCATCACCGCCAGCAACAGGTCTTGTTTGTTGCCGAAGTGGTAAAACGGCGAGCCCGGCTGCATGCCCACCAGCGCCGCAATTTCGCGGGTGCTGGTGGCGTCGTAACCCTGACGGTGAAACAGCTGCGCCGCTGCCGAGATCAGCGCTTGTCGGCGGTTGCCGTCGTCGCGCTCGCCTTCGGTTTTGCGGGGGCGACCGCGTGCGCGTTTGGGTTCGGCCAGCTCGGTCATGCGTTCAGCGCCCCGCCAAACCCATGCTGCGCGAGATCACTTCTTTCATGATCTCGTTGGTGCCGCCGTAGATGCGTTGCACGCGGGCGTCGGCATAGGCGCGGGTGATGGGGTATTCCCACATGTAGCCGTAGCCGCCATGCAACTGCACGCACTCGTCCATCACCTTGCATTGCAGGTCTGAGCACCAGTACTTGGCCATGCTGGCGGTGGCCGTGTCGAGCTTGTCTTGCAGCAGCAGCTCACTGCACTTGTCCACAAACACACGGGCGACTTGCACCTCGGTTTGCAGCTCGGCCAGGGTGTAGCGGGTGTTTTGGTAGTTGCCCACGGCTTGGCCAAACACCTGGCGGTCTTTCACGTATTGCACCGTCCAGTCAATCGCCGCTTGCGCTGCGGCAATGCCGCCTATCGCGATTTGCAGGCGCTCCCAAGGCAGCTGCTCCATCAGGCAAACAAAGCCCTTGCCCTGCATGGCCGTGCCGCCCAGCAGTTGCTCGGCGCTGACCTTGACGTTGTCAAAGAACAGCTCGGAGGTGTCTTGGGCTTTGAGGCCCAGCTTCTTCAAGCGCTTGCCTTTTTTAAAGCCGGGCATGCCGCGCTCGATCAAAAACAAGCTGGTGCCTTTGGCGCCCGCAGCCGGGTCGGTCTTGGCCACCAAAATCACCAAGTCGGCGTGCCAGCCGTTGGTGATGAAGGTTTTGCTGCCGTTGATCAGGTAAGTGCCATCGGGCTGCAAGAGCGCCGAGGTTTTCACGCCCTGCAGGTCCGAGCCCGCTGCCGGTTCGCTCATGGCAATCGCACCCACCATCTCGCCAGTGGCCAGCTTGGGCAGGTACTTTTGCTTTTGTGCCTCGGTGCCGTAGTGCAGCAGATAAGGCGCGACGATTTCGCTGTGCAGCCCGTAGCCAATGCCGGTAAAACCTGCGCGTGAGAGTTCCTCCATCTGCACCACCGAATACAGTTTGTCGGCGTCCGAGCCGCCATAGGCCTCGGGCAGGGTCATGCACAAAAAGCCGTTGTCACCGGCCTTGTTCCAGACGGCGCGGTCCACGAAGCCCTGTTCTTCCCAGGCCTCGTGGTGGGGCGCGATTTCCTTGTCCATGAAGCGGCGAAAGCTGTCGCGAAAGGCTTCGTGGTCGGCGTTGAAAAGGGTGCGTTCGATCATGGCTGTCACCTGTTGGACTGAAGAGGGAATATTTATACAAAGCGTTTGCTTGGTAAAAGTCTATACTCTTTTAAAAACCCCGCAACACAGGGCAAACCCCTGATGACCCCCAGGAGACCTTCATGACCGAAGCATTTGTTTACGACGCCATACGCACACCGCGTGGCAAGGGCAAAAAAGACGGCAGCCTGCACGAAGTCAAGCCCATCAGCTTGCTCTCAGGCGTGTTGCGCGAGCTGCAAAGCCGCAACCAGTTCGACACCGCTGCGGTGGACGACGTGGTCATGGGCGTGGTCTCGCCGATTGGTGAGCAGGGCTCGGTCATCCCCAAAGTGGCGGCGCTGGCGGCGGGTTGGGACTGGCGCTGCTCGGGCGTGCAGCTCAACCGCTTTTGCGCCTCGGGCCTGGAGGCGGTCAACATGGCCGCCATGAAGGTGCGCAGCGGCTGGGAAGACTTGGTCGTGGCCGGTGGCTTGGAGAGCATGAGCCGTGTGCCGATTGGCGCGGACGGCGGCGCTTGGGCACAAGACCCCGAAACCAACAGCGCCACGCTGTTTGTGCCGCAAGGCATTGGGGCCGATTTGATCGCCACCATGAGCGGTTTCAGCCGTCACGATGTCGATGCCTTCGCGGTCGAGTCGCAAAAGCGCGCCACGGCGGCGCGTGCGGCGGGTTACTTCGATGGCTCGGTCGTGCCGGTCAAAGACAAGCTGGGCCAAGTCATCCTGGCGAAAGACGAATTCATCAAACCCCAGACCACCGTGGAAACACTGGGCGGCCTGAAAGCCTCGTTTGAGCAACTGGGCGCCATGGGTTTTGACACGGTGGCCTTGCAGCGCTACCCACAGGTCGAGCGCATCCACCATGTGCACCACGCGGGCAACTCGTCTGGCATTGTGGACGGCGCAGCGGCGGTGCTGATCGGCTCGGAGGCTGCGGGCAAAACCCACGGCCTCACACCGCGTGCGCGCATCGTGGCTGTGGCTTTGTCGGGCGCGGACCCGACCATCATGCTCACAGGCCCCATGCCGGCTGCCCGCAAGGCGCTGGCCAAGGCGGGGCTGACGATTGAGCAGATCGATTTGTTCGAGGTGAACGAGGCTTTTGCCGCCGTGCCCATGAAGTTCATGCAAGAGATGCATGTGCCGCACGAGAAGGTGAATGTGAACGGCGGCGCGATTGCGATGGGTCACCCGCTGGGGGCCACAGGCGCGATGATTTTGGGCACCTTGATTGACGAGCTGCACCGCCGCAAGTTGCGCTACGGCTTGGCCACTTTGTGTGTGGGTGGCGGCATGGGCATTGCCACGATTGTGGAGCGGATTTAAGGCCCGCAGTTGCAACGTATTCCTCGGTGCAAACAACAGCCCGGTCATTGCAAGGAGCAATGTGCAACACACCCTCAACGTCATTGCGAGGAGCGATCTGCCACACACCCTTAAAGTCATTGCGAGGAGCGAAGCGACGTGGCAATCCAGCTGCAGCGCTCATTCAAACACTGGATTGCCGCGCTTCGCTCGCAATGACAGCAAAAAGGCGTTCGCCATGACAGCAACAAGGTGCTCGCCATGACGGAAACAAAAGCTGTGCACCACGACAGCAACAAGGCGTTCGCCATGACGGAAACAAAAGCTGTGCGCCATGACAGCAACAAGGCGTTCGCAATGAAGGAAACATTTTTTCGCTATGACGAATCAACAATCCCTGACCTCGTCATTGCGAGGAGCGAAGCGACGTGGCAATCCAGCTGCGGCGCTCATCCAAACACTGGATTGCCGCGCTTCGCTCGCAATGACGGAAATAAGGCGTTCGCAATGAAACTGGATTGCCGCGCTTCGCTCGCAATGACGGAAACAAAAGCTGCGAGCCATGACAGCAACAAGGTGCTCGCTATGACAGCAACAAGGCGTTCGCAATGACGCATCCCCCATTCCTGAAGGAGACAAAAGCATGATTTTGAAAACACTGCGCTACGAACTGGCGGACGGCATCGCCACCATCACCTTTGACGAGCAGGGCTCGCCGGTCAACACCATGTGCCTGCAATGGCAGGCCGATTTGGCCCAGGCGGCCGAGCAGGTGCGCCAAGACAAGGCCAGCATCCAGGGCGTCATCTTGGCCTCGGCCAAGACCACGTTTTTTGCGGGGGCCGACCTCAAGGGCGTGATGCGTTCACAAGCCTCTGACGGTGTGCGCGTCTATGCCGAGATTGAAAGCATGAAGAAAAGCTTTCGCACCATCGAAACCCTGGGCGTGCCGGTGGTCAGTTGCCTCAACGGCGCGGCGCTGGGCGGCGGCTGGGAAGTGGCTTTGATCGGCCACTACCGCATCGCCACGGCCAACCCCAAAACCCAATTCGGTCTGCCCGAAGTCACACTGGGTTTGATTCCCGGTGCTGGCGGCATCACCAAGATGACGCGCCAACTGGGTCTGCTGGCCGCACAGCCCTATGTGCTGGAAAGCCAACTCTTTGGCCCCGAAGAGGCGCAAAAGCTGGGCCTGGTACACGAGATCGTGGCCAACGACGAGCAGTTGCGCCCACGCGCTTTGGCGCACATCGCGGCAGCCCAAGGCCAGCCCGAAGCTGCGCAACATGTGTGGGACCGCAAGGACTATCGTATGCCCGGCGGCACGCCCAGCAACCCCAAGATCGCGGGCATGCTGAGCGTGGCCCCGGCCGTGCTCAAGCAAAAAACGCGTGGCCTCTACCCCGCACCCGAAGCGGCGCTGGCGGCCATGGTCGAAGGCGCGATGGTGGACTTTGACACCGCCATGCGCATCGAAAGCCGTTACTTGGCAGGTCTGATGACCAGCCAGGTGGCGCGCAACATGATCAACACCTTCTTCTTCAACATGAACAGCATCAAGGGTGGCCAAAGCCGCCCCAAGGCTGCGCCGCGCTACAAGCCGCAAAAAGTGGGCATTTTGGGTGCGGGCATGATGGGCTCGGGCATTGCGTATTCACAAGCCAGCCGGGGCATCGCCTCGGTGCTCAAAGACGTGAGCGTTGAAGCCGCCGAAAAAGGCAAAGCCTACAGCCACAAGCTCACGCAAAAGCGCGTGGACAAAGGCCGCATGGCGGCTGACAAACAAGCGGCCTTGTTGTCATTGATCCAGCCCACCGCCAGTGCGCAAGACCTGAAGGGCTGCGACCTGATCATCGAAGCTGTGTTTGAAAACCGCGAGCTCAAAGCCCGCGTCACGCAAGAGGCCGAGCCCATGCTGATTGAAGGCGGCTTTTTTGCCAGCAACACCTCCACCTTGCCCATCAGCGGCCTGGCCACGGCCAGCGCCAATGCCCACAAATTCGTCGGCATCCATTTCTTCAGCCCCGTCGACAAGATGCAGCTGGTGGAAATCATTCGCGGCGCGCAGACCGACGACGAAACCATCGCCCGTGCGTTTGACTATGTGCAGGCGCTGGGCAAGCTGCCGATTGTGGTGAACGACTCACGCGGCTTTTACACCAGCCGCACCTTTGGCACCTTTGTGATGGAAGGCGCGGCCATGCTGGGCGAGGGCATCCCCGCCCCTGTGATCGAAAACCTGGCCATGCAAGTGGGCATGCCGGTGGGCCCGCTGGCGGTGCTGGACGAAACGGCGCTGTCGCTGTCGGTGCATGTGCTGGACCAAACCCGTGAAGACTTCGCCAAAGAAGGCAAAACCCACACCGCCACACCCGGTGAGCTGTTGGTCGAGCGCATGGTCAAAGAATTCAAGCGCCCCGGCCGCGCCGCAGGCGGTGGTTTTTACGACTACCCCGCAGGGCAAAAAAAGACGCTGTGGCCCGAACTCAAAACCCGTTTTGAAAAAGCCGACGTGGCCTATAACCCGCAAGACATCAAAGACCGCCTGCTGTACCGCCAGGCGGTGGAGACCGCCCGCTGCCTGCAAGAAGGCGTGCTGACCTCGGTGCACGACGGCAACATCGGCTCGATCTTCGGCATTGGCTTTCCGGCCTGGACGGGCGGCGCGCTGCAGTTCATCTATGGCCAGGGCGTGGATGCGTTTGCCAAGCGCTGCGCGGAACTGGCGGGGTTGTATGGGGCGGGGTTTGTGTTGACGGCGGAAGTGATGGACAGTTTGAAGCAGCACCAGCCGGTGTATTGATGGGCAGGTCCGTGAGGGCTTGCAAAAAAAACGCAGTACCCGGGAGACTGGGGACTGCGTTTTTGCTTTTGCACACGCCACAGCAGGTGTAGGTTAAGCGGCTGGAGGAGGCTTGGGGGCAGTTGAATTATCGAGCAAGACCTTATTGTTGATTTCTATGAGACGTCTTGGGTGATTTTCAAGTTTTTCCAATAAATGCATTAATTTTTT
>NZ_JBIKIL010000069.1:0-20107 GCF_044361645.1 Limnohabitans sp.
GTTTGACAACGCCGACCACCGCGCGGGCGGGCAATGGGGTCAATTTGCCGAGATCGCGGTCAAGCGCGTGCTGACCCGCGACGGCAACAGCAGCTACCACATCAACAACCAGCCGGTGCGCCGCCGCGACGTGCAAGACGTGTTCTTGGGCACGGGTCTGGGGCCCCGTGCCTACGCCATCATCGGCCAAGGGACGATCAGCCGCATCATCGAGTCGCGCCCCGAAGAGCTGCGTTTGTTCCTGGAAGAGGCCGCAGGTGTCTCCAAATACAAAGAGCGCCGCCGCGAGACCGAAAACCGCCTGTCCGACACGCGCGAGAACCTGACCCGGGTGGACGACATCTTGCGCGAGTTGAATGCCAACCTGGAAAAGCTGGAAAAACAGGCCGAAGTGGCGCAGCGCCACAACAACTTGCAGGCCGACAGCAGCTTGAAACAGCACCAGCTGTGGTTTTTAAAGCGCCGTGACGCCGAGACCGACCAAGGCCGCATGAAGGCCGATGTCGACCAGGCCGTGAATGCGCTGGAGTCGCGCATGGCCGATCTACGGCATGTGGAGGCCGACCTGGAGACCATCCGCCAGGCGCATTACGCGGCGGGCGACCATGTCAACCAGGCCCAAGGCGCTTTGTACGAGGTCAGCGCCGAAGTGGGGCGGCTGGAAGCCGAAATCCGCTTCGTGGTGGAAGGCCGCCAGCGCGCCGAGCAGCGCTTGCAGCAGCTGGTGGAACAAACCGCCCAGTGGGGCACGCGCAGCCAAGATGCGCAGGCCGAGCTCGAAACCCTGGCCGAGCAAGCGGCCATGGCCGAGGACCAGAGCATGACGCTGGCCGCGCAGGTGGAAGACCAGGCCAACGCCCTGCCCGATTTGGAAGAGGCCCTGCGCAAAGCCCAAAACGATGCCAACGCGCAACGCGCGGGTGTTGTGCAGGTGCAGCAGCAAATTGGGGTGTTGGCCGCAGACCAGCGCAACGTCGAAGAGCAATCCCGGCAATTGGACAGCCGCCGCGAGCGCTTGCTGAGCGACCGCAATGCTTTGGCCGCGCCCGATGAGGCCCGCCTGAGCGACTTGTTAGCCCAACAAGCTGAGGCCGAGGCCTTGTCGGCCGAGTCCGAAGCCCGTTTGCAAGACCTGCAAGAACAAGTGCCCGCGCTGGACGAAGACCGCCGCTCGCGCCAAACCGCGGTGAACCAAGAGTCGTCGAAACGCGCTGAGTTGAGCGCCCGCATGGAGGCCCTCAAGGCCTTGCAAGAGAAGGTGCGCACCGACGGCAAGCTCAAGCCCTGGCTGGCCAAGCACGGCATGGACGGCCTAGAAGGCCTGTGGAGCCGCATCCACATCGAACCGGGCTGGGAAAACGCTTTGGAGTCGGCCCTGCGCGAGCGCCTGTCGGCCTTGGAGGTCTCGCGCCTGGACATGGTGCGGGCCTTTGCCAGCGACGCACCGCCTGCCAAACTGAGTTTTTTCAGCCCTCCTTTGGCACGCCAAGGCACGCCGCGCACCGGCGTGCCTGCGGCTTGCAAGCCCTTGGCCGACTGGCTGCGCGTGCACGACGCCGGTCTGTTGGCTTTGCTCGCCGATTGGCTGCAAGGCTGCTACACCGCGCCCAGCCTCGAAGACGCGCTGGCTTGGCGCAACCAGCTGCAAGCGGGCGAAACCCTGTTGGTGCAGGCTGGCCATGCGGTTCAACTCAACAGCGTGGTGTTTTACGCGCCTGACTCCGAGCAAGCCGGTTTGCTGGGCCGCGCCCAAGAGATTGAGAACCTGGACAAGCAGCTGCGTGCGCAAACCTTGATCGCTGAAGAAAGCCGCAGCGCCTTGGTGCGGGCCGAGGCGGCCTATGCCGATGCCTCGCAGCGCTTGATGACAGTGCGCCGCGAAGCCAGTGAAAGCCAGTCGCGCACGCACGCATTGCAGGTCGAGACCCTGCGCCTGTCGCAGCTGGTGGCGCAAACCCGCGCCCGCAGTGCGCAAATCGACAACGACCTGACCGAGCTCGAGGCCTTGCTCGATGAGCTGCAAGAGCGCCGCGTCACCGCCGAAGCCCGCTTTGAAGAGCTGGACATGCAGCTGGCCGACACGCAAGAGCGGCATGCGCAATTGGACGAGCGCGTGATCGAGGCCGAGCGCCAACTGGCCGAATGCCGTGAACAGCAGCGCAGCTTGGAGCGGCGCGCCCAAGAAGCCCAGTTCTCGCAGCGCAGCCTGGATGCCCGGCGCGCCGAACTCAAGCGCAGCATCGAGACGGCGCAGCAACAAGTCACCAGCACCGAGGCCGAAACCCAGCGTGCGCGCGACGAACTCGGTCGCCTGACCGATGCCGCCGCCCAGGCCGGTTTGCAAAATGTGCTGGCCCTCAAACTCGAACGTGAGCAAGCCTTGGGTGCCAGCCGCAGCGCCTACGACGACCTGACCGCCAAACTGCGCGCCAGCGACGAGCGCCGTGTGGGCTTTGAGCGTGAACTCGAGCCGCTGCGCCAGCGCATCACCGACTTGCAGCTCAAAGAACAAGCTGCCCGGCTGGGTCTGGAGCAATACACCCAGCTGTTGGCCGATGCGCAAGCCGATCTGCAAGCCGTGGCGCAATCCATTGAGGCAGGCCAGGTGCGCGTGACGGGTCTGCAAGGCGAGATCGAGCGCATCCACCGCGAGATCACGGCCTTGGGGCCTGTCAACCTGGCTGCGCTGGAAGAGCTGAGCACCTCGCGCGAGCGCAAGCTCTTCTTGGACGCGCAGTGCGCCGACCTGACCGATGCCATGACCACGCTGGAAGATGCGATCAAAAAAATCGACGCCGAAACCCGCGAGCTGCTGGGCGGCACTTTCAACATCGTCAACGAGCACTTCAGCCGCATGTTCCCCGAGTTGTTTGGCGGCGGCAATGCCCGCTTGGTCATGACCGGGGACGAAATTTTGGACGCAGGCGTGCAGGTCTTGGCCCAGCCGCCGGGCAAGAAAAACCAGACCATCCATTTGCTCTCGGGCGGTGAAAAAGCCCTGACCGCGATCGCCTTGGTGTTCGCGATTTTTCAGCTCAATCCGGCCCCGTTTTGCTTGCTCGACGAGGTGGACGCGCCGCTGGACGACGCCAACACCGAGCGCTATGCCAAGCTGGTCAAGGGCATGGGCAAGGAGACCCAGTTCCTGTTCATCAGCCACAACAAAATCGCCATGGAAATGGCCGAGCAGTTGATCGGCGTGACCATGCAAGAGCAGGGCGTTTCACGCATCGTGGCCGTGGACATGGAGTCTGCGGTGTCATTGGCCGACATGGCTTGAGGAAAATATGTTGGATTCATTCAGTTCATTGCAATTGAGTTTGGCGGCCATTGGGGCGCTGACGGTGGCCGCGGTGTTGGTTTACAACCACTGGACATCGCGCAAAAACGAGCCGCGCCAAGCCGACCCCCACCGCGAACCGGTGTCGCTCAACATCGAGCCGGTGCTCGATGGCGATTTGTCGGCTGTCAACGGGAACATGCCGACCTCGGCGCAAGAGCCGGTCTTGCAACAAGGCTTTGCCCATCTGAGCCAACCCGAACGCAAAACCCAACTCGATGCCTTGATCGACGTGATCGCCCTGATCGAGCTTGACCATGTGGTCTCGGGAGATGCCGCCATGGCCGCCATGCCCAGCACGCGGCGTGTGGGCACCAAACTCTTTTCTGTGCAAGGCTGTGCGCAGGATACCGGGCTTTGGGAGGCCGTGGCCCCCTCGCGGCGGTACACGGCTTTTCAAGCGGGCGTGCAGTTGGCCAACCGGGTGGGCGCACTCAACAACATTGAGTTTTCTGAGTTCGTGGTTAAAACCCAGGCCTTTGCAGACGCCGTGGGCGGCACGCCCAGCTTCAGCGACATGATCGAAGAAGTTGCCCGTGCCCGCGAACTTGACCAATTTGCCAATGCGCACGACGCGCAACTGAGCTTCACTTTGTGCGCTCGCACGGCCGCTTGGAGCCCTGGCTACATCCAGCAACATGCTGCCCGTTTGGGCTTTGTGCCTGGCGCAATTGCGGGTCGTATGGTTTTGCCATCGGCGGTGCACGGTTTGCCTGCGCTGCTTGCACTCACCTTTGACACGCATGCTGCGCTGGCCGATGACCCCGCCTTGACGGCCATCCGCTCGGTTGTGCTCAGCCTAGACGTACCGCAGACCGCGCGTGATGAGCAGCCTTATGTGCGATTGCGCGATGCCTCCCGTCAGTTGGCAACGCAGATGGACGGCTTGGTGACCGATGGCCAAGGCCAGGTCTTGAGCGAGGCCGCGCAGGACCAAATTGGCCTTGACCTGCAACAACTGTATGCGGCGCTCGAAGCCCGCGAGCTGCCAGCGGGCTCGCCCCAGGCGCGACGTTTGTTCTCTTGAGCGGGGCAGGTGCTGCTGTGAGCCCAGACCCATCAGACCTCTTGGGTCCAGTGTTGGCTGCGCCCACACCACCCGAAAACGCTTTGGCAGCCCGCCACGCAGCGACCCCAGTTGCACGAGCGCAAACCCTGAGGTCTGAGTTGCACCGCTTGGCCCATGCCTATCACACGCTCGACAACCCGGAAGTGCCCGACGCTGAATACGACCGCCTGTTTCGCGAACTGCAGGCGCTGGAGGCGGCGCACCCCGAGCTGCTCAGCCCCGATTCACCCACTCAAAGGGTGGGCGGTGCGGTGCTGGACGCATTCGCCCAGGTCAAGCACCGTGTGCCCATGCTCAGCATACGCACCGAAACCGACACCGAGGCCAGCGGGGCCGAGGCTTTTGACACCCGCATCCGCAAAGAGCTGGGTCTGACCGATACCGACCCGGCAGTGTCTTATGTGGGTGAGCTCAAATTTGATGGCCTGGCCATGAGCCTGCGCTACGAAAACGGCGTGCTGGTGCAGGCCGCCACCCGGGGCGATGGCGAGACCGGCGAGGAGGTCACCGCCAACATCCGCACCATTGGGCAAATCCCACTGCGCTTGCCCGCCGATGCGCCACTCGTGCTGGAGGTGCGCGGCGAGGTCTACATGCGGCGCGACGACTTCGAAGCACTCAACGAACGCCAACGCCAACGCATTGCCGCTGGCACCAAGGGCGAGAAAACCTTTGTCAACCCGCGCAATGCTGCGGCCGGTGCGGTGCGCCAACTCGACTCGGGCATTGCCGCCGAAAGGCCGCTCAGCTTTTTTGCCTATGGCCTGGGCGACATCACCCCGTCAGCCGAAGGTGGACCAGCTTGGGACACGCACCATGAATTGCTGATGCAGCTCAAGGCCTGGGGCTTTCCGGTGGCCGAGCAAACGTCTTGCGTTCAAGGGGCTGCCGGTCTGGTGTCTTTTCACCGGCGCATCGCGGCCGAACGCGATGCTTTGCCGTACGACATCGACGGCGTGGTGTACAAGCTCAACGATCTGGCGCAACAGGCCCGCCTGGGTTTTGTGAGCCGCGAGCCGCGTTGGGCTGTGGCGCACAAGTATCCGGCACAAGAAGAGATGACCACCGTGCAGGCCATCGACGTGCAGGTGGGCCGCACCGGCAAGCTCACGCCCGTGGCCAAGCTGAGCCCGGTGTTTGTGGGCGGTGTCACGGTGACCAACGCCACGCTGCACAACGAATTCGAAGCGCGCCGCAAAGACGTGCGGGTGGGCGACACCGTCATCGTGCGCCGGGCCGGCGACGTGATCCCGGAGGTGGTGTCGGTGGTCATGGAGCGCAGGCCGCCCGGTGCGCCGCAGTTCACCATGACGAGCCATTGCCCCGTGTGCGGCAGCTTGGCCGAGCGGGAAGAGGGCGAGGCCGACCACCGCTGCACCGGCGGTCTGTTTTGCAGCGCCCAGCGCAAGCAGGCCATCTGGCACTTTGCGCACCGCCGCGCCATGGACGTGGACGGTCTGGGCGACAAATTGGTGGACCAGTTGGTCGATTCAGGCCAGGTCAAAACCCTGGCAGACCTGTACCACCTGAAGCTGGACGCCTTGGCGGGCATGGACCGCATGGCCGAAAAATCGGCCGTGAACCTGCTCGAAGCGCTGGAAAAGTCCAAAACCACCACGCTGGGCCGCTTTGTGTTCAGTTTGGGCATTCGCCATGTGGGCGAGGCCACGGCCAAAGAACTGGCCCGGCATTTTGGGCAACTGGGTGCCATCATGGTCGCCAGCGAAGACGCGCTGCTTCAGGTGCCCGATGTGGGGCCGGTGGTGGCGCACAGCATGCGCACGTTTTTTGACCAAGTTCACAACCGCGAAGTGGTGCAGGCCCTGCGCGATGCGGGTGTCAGCTGGCCAGAAGGCGATGCCTTGGCCCCGACCGAGATGCCGTTGTCAGGCGTCACCGTGGTGCTGACCGGCAGTTTGGCCAGCATGGGCCGCGACGAAGCCAAAGAAAAGCTCGAAGCCCTGGGGGCCAAGGTGGCCGGCTCGGTCAGCAAAAAAACCCACTACGTGGTGGCCGGGTCGGACGCGGGCAGCAAACTCGACAAGGCCCAAGCCTTGGGTGTGCCGGTGCTGGACGACGCGGGCTTGGCCCTGCTGCTGACGGGTCAAAAGCCTTGAAGATGTCAAGCCCCAAGCCGGGGTCTGAGCCTCAGTCGTCTTCTGCCGCGCTGATCTCGGGGAACAAGACCTCGGTGAAGCCAAAGCGCGTGAAGTCGCGCACCCGCATGGGGTAGAGCTTGCCCACCAAGTGGTCGCATTCGTGCTGCACCACCCGGGCATGAAAGCCATCCACCGTGCGGTCTATGGCTGCGCCTTTTTCATCGAAGCCGGTGTAGCGGATGCGCGACCAGCGTGGCACCACACCGCGCAAGCCGGGCACCGACAGGCAGCCTTCCCAGTCTTCCTCTTCCTCAGGCCCCAAGGGCGTGATCACTGGGTTGATCAGCACCGTGCGCGGCACCACCGGCCTGCCGGGGTAACGCGGGTTCACCACCGTGCTGCCGAAAATCACCAATTGCAGGTTCACGCCGATTTGCGGTGCGGCCAAGCCCGCGCCATGCACGGCCGCCATGGTGTCGTGCAAATCGGCCAGCAAGCGGTGTAACTCGGGGGTGTCAAAAGCCGTCACAGTTTGGGCTGTACGCAGCAAACGCGGGTCGCCCATTTTGAGTATTTCTCGAACCGCCATAGCGATAGCCTCCACCAAAGAGTTAAAAAAAGCCCACGCGTCTGAACGAGAAAATGCGGCCAAGCAAGCCGCGCTGGCTTCTTGGGGCGAGCGCAAAAGGCCGTACCTCAGCGCCTAGTCAAGCATGGCGGGAACCCCGATATTGTCAGGCCTGTAGGGCTTGCAGCTGCGGGGCCACTTGTTCAAGCGACAATCAGCCCTATGCAAAACCTCCCCCACCTTGACGCGGTGTTGCAAGCTTGCTTGGCCGATCGCAGTGTGACAAAGGCTGCTGCACTGTTGAGCCTGGTGCGCACCGCCGTGTCGCGAACCTTGCATGACCATGCCCGCATTTTTGCCGACAGGGCATTGCGCTTATCCGAGTTGCTCGGCACCCGTGCCCAGTTGTGCTTGGGCTTGAAAAGTGCCTGCGATGTTTGGCACACCAAGCAGCAAGCGCGCACCGTGGTCCAGCCTGTGGCTTTGAAAGTCACGCATGCTTGAGAGCGCCTCGCCCAATGGGGCGGCCATTTGGCAGGGCCTGGATGCCGAGGTCTTGGATTTTTTGAAATCAGCGGTGCAGGCCATGCCGGACAGCGACTTGGTGGCTTGCGCCAAAAAGATGCCCGAGCTGATGCAGGGGCTCAGGCAAGACAAACCCAACACCGATTTGTTGCGTCAGAGGGTCTTGGCCAAAATGCAGCTCAAGACGCTGCCGCCATTGATTTTGGAGTTGCTCAGAAGCGCCAGTTTGTCGGAGTCTTTGGTTTCTGTGCTGAGCGACAAAGCGATCGAGCAAGGTTTGTCGGCCTTGATGTCGCACTTTGGCCGGGTGCCTGTGCTTGCGGCCATGTGGCTTGATGAGCGCGGGTCGGTGCGGTCTTTGGCCCAGGCGTGTAGCGAGCCCGGCAGCCCCGCCCATGCCAAAGCCAAGGCCAGCAAAAGCAAGACCGAGGAGAGCTTCAAACAGCGTTTCAAGCCTATGCTGACCTTGCTGCAGCCCGTGCTGGCGGATCTGCCCTACGAGCTGCCCACACCCCGTGCCCACGTGCGCCAACTGCCAGCGGCTGCCTCAGCGCAAAGCCCAAGCCGCGAGCAGGTGGCGCGCGAGATCCGGGTCAGTGCGCCGTTCAAAGAAGTGCTGCGAGAGCGCAATGCTTTGCAGGAAGAGCGCGATGGCTTGCTGCGCCTGCGTGACAAGTTGAGCCATGAGGTGCAGGCGTTTGGCGAACAACTCAAGGCCGCGCGTGCGCGTCTGGCCGAGGTGGAGGCCGATTGGCGCTTGCGGGTGGCGCGCGGCATTGCCGATGGGCTGAACAAACGCATGGCCCCATGGCTCAAGGCCAGCGAGGCGCTGGCCTTGCCCATGGCAGACCCGGCCGATCCGCTCGAGCGAGCCAGGCGCACGCTGGCGCGGCAGTCGCAAGAGGACTTGCGTTTTGGCACACGCAGCCTTGTGGGCGAGCAACTGGCCGAGGCCCAGCGTTTGCTGGCCGCACTGAGAGACGCGCAGCTGGAGGCTTTGCGGCCCTTGCCGCAGTTGGGCCAGGAGCAGCGTGCACTGGCTTCCCACATTGAGGCTTTGCAGGCGCGCTTGCTGCAACACTCGATCCAACCGAGGCAGCAACCCGTGCGGCAATTGGCGCAGGCGCTGCTGGCGGTTCACAACATGGACGAGCTGCACGAGACAAAGCGCCAAGTCGAGCGCAGCATGCTGGCCGAAGCTTGGAGCATGGCCATGTGCCAGCAGGCCTATGAAGTGCTGGACCGGCGGGCGATGCAAATTTATGAGCTGCACCACTCGGGCGCCCAAGCGCACAAAGACGAGCATCCGCCGGTCACGCCCAAACAGCATTTTGAGCATGGGCTGCGCCAGGCACTGCCGATGCGCTTGATCATCGATGGGCACAACCTGTTGCCCAAACTCAAGCCCTTGATCGGGGCCGCGTATTTTTCTGAGGCGCAGGGGCCAAATGCCCGTGCGCGGGCTTTGCTGATTGAGCGCGTGCGCTGGTTGACCGAGCTGCACCCTTTGCTGTGCGCCGACATCGTGTTCGATGGCCCCGATGACCAGCATTGGAGCGAGACTGAAAGCCTGCGGGTTTGTTTTTCTGGCGGCCAAGGCAGTGACCGGGCCGACGGGCGCATTTTGGAGCTGCTGCAAGCCCAGCGCTACCAAGATCAAGGTGAGCTGCGCGCAGCGGCGCTGTGTTTTGTGGCCACCGAAGACCGGGATTTGCGCCTCCAATCTCAGGCCCTCAAGGCCCTGGTGGTTTCGCCCTTGGAGCTGTGGGCCATGCTCGATTGAGCTGAACACGGGGCATGGGTGCTGGCCAGTTTTCACCCGTTTTGGGGCCAGGGCGCTCAGCCAGGTTGGGCGCACACCGCCTCTTGCGCTTGCTGCAGCTTGTGTCGCCTTGGCAAGGGGCTTTGCTGCAGCCATTGGTGAATGTCTTGCAACACTTCGCGGGCTTGCAGTTGGCGCGTCAAAAGGTGCCAGCCCTCGGGGTAGACCACAAAGTCCAGCGCCGCAGGGGCAGGCGCTGTTGCGCGCAAGTGTGTCAACCAATCGCACACGGGCAGGGGCGGGATGATGCGGTCGCGCAAGCCATACAACACCAAGCTGCGCTGCGGCGGCAAGCTTCGCTGGCTTTGAGCGCGGCCCATGAGTTCGGTCACCCCGGCCAAGCTGCTGACGCGTGTGGCTTTGATGAACAGCGGGTCCCGGCCAAGCTGGCGTGAGACTTCAGGATCGTTGGTGGGGGTGATGCCCAAGGCTTGCGCCCCCCGGCCGGTGAAAGTCATGTTCGGGGCCACGGCATTCATGAATTGCAGGCTGAACCGCTGGTACCAAGGCATGCTTTTTGCGCCCCAAACGGCGGGGGCCTGCATCACCAGCTGATCGGCCTCCAGGCCCGGTGATTCGCTGGCTGTGAGCCACACCACAGCACCGCCCATGCTTTCACCCACCACCGTTAAGGGCAAGCCGGGGTGCCGCAGGCGCAGTTGCGCCGCAATATGGCGCAGGTCAGACAACAGGGTCTGGGTGCCAGGCCAAAGGCCGGGCTCGGGGTTGGCCCCAAAGCCGCGCTGGTCGTAGGCGTAGACCGTGGCGCTGAGCTGCGCCGCCAAGTGCTGTGCCAGTGGCTCAAAGGCTGTGCTGTAGTCATTGAAGCCGTGGACGCCCAGCACAATGTGCTGGGGTGAGGGCGTGGCCCAGACGCGTGCGGCAAGTCGTGCACCCGACACTTCAAAGTGCATCGGTGCTGCTGGCCAAATGTGGGCGGGCGCCATTCGGTCGGCTGCAACGGGCGGCTGCGTTTGCGAAGGCGGTGGCTTGGCCGCGCCACAGCCCACCAACAACAGGCACATGATCGGGCAGATCAGGGCTGGGCGAAAGGCCCTGCAAAGACAATGGGTGAAAGCGTGCAGGCTGCAGTTTTTCAAAGGATTGACCCAGTTGAGGTGGGGTGAAGTAGCCCATTGAGGGTGCGCTTTTCGCAGCTCAAGGGCTGCGCTTGCGAACTCAAAGGCCTTGCAGCTTGTGCAAGGCTGCGTGCAGGGTCTCGTCGGTCTTGGCGAAACAAAAGCGGATGACTTTTTGGTCAAAGCCGTTGCCGTAAAAGGCCGACAGGGGTATGGCTGCCACGCCAATGTCGGTGGTCAGCCATTGGCAAAAATCGGCCTCGCTCAGATTTTTTTCGGGCACCAAAAGGCCCGAGATGTCCACACACTGAAAGTAGGTGCCCTCGCTGGGCAGCAGCTTGAAATGGGTTGCTGCCAAGCCTGCGCGAAACAGGTCGCGCTTGCGCTGGTAAAAGGCGGGCAACTGCAGGTAAGGCGCGGGGTCTTGCATGTAGCGGGCCAGGGCATGCTGCATGGGTGTGTTCACGGTGAACACCATGAACTGGTGCACTTTGCGCAACTCGGCTGTGTAGGCGGCAGGTGCAGCCACGGTGCCCACTTTCCAGCCGGTCACATGGTAGGTTTTGCCAAAGCTCGAGACGATGAAGGCCCGGGCGGCCAAGCCATCAAAGTGTGCTGCACTCCAGTGCTGCAGGGGCGCATAAACCATGTGTTCGTAGACCTCATCGCTGATGAGCACGATGTCGGTGGGGGCCAAGATGTCTTGCAACTGGTGCATTTCTTCACGCGTCCAGACCATGCCACTGGGGTTGTGGGGGCTGTTGATCAAGATGGCGCGGGTACGGGGACCGATGGCGGCTTGGATTTGCTCAAAGTCTGGCCTGAAGCTGCCTGGGGTGAGGGGCACGCGCACCACGCGGCCGCCTGCCAGCTCAATGTTGGGCACGTAACTGTCGTAGCAGGGCTCGAGCACGATGACCTCGTCGCCGGGGTGCACGATGGCCAAAACGATGGCCAAGATGGCTTGGGTGGCCCCGGCGGTGACGGTGATTTCAGTGTTGGCGTTATAACGGCGGCCGTACAAAGCCTCGATCTTGGCGGCCACCGCTTCGCGCAGCGAAGCCACGCCGGGCATGGGCGGGTATTGGTTGTGGCCCTCGCGCATGGCTTGCCCAACCAAGTCGGTGAGCTGAGAGTCGCAGGCGAAGTCAGGAAAGCCTTGGCCCAGGTTGACGGCTTTTTTTTCAGCGGCCAAGGCCGACATGACGCTGAAGATGGTGGTGCCCATGTGGGGCGCTTTAGAGACAAGGGCGGGGCTGCTGGAGGTCATGTGCAAAGAGAGAAGGCAGGCTTTAGAGTTCGTAGTCGGTGACGTGGCCGTTCATGGCACGCGCGATCAGGGGGGCCGTGAGGCGGTCGCTCAGCAGTTCGGCAAATTGGTAGACAAATTGGCGCAAATAGGCCCCGCGTTTGAAGGCCACTCGGGCCACGTTCATGCCCAGCAGTTGACCCAAGGGGCGCACAGCCAAGTCTTTCACGGGATCGTCTTGCACGGCCATTTCGGCCACGATGCCGACGCCCAAGCCCAGTCGCACATAGGTTTTGATGACGTCTGAATCGATCGCCTCGAGGGCAATTCGAGGGGTGATCTTTTTCGCCGCAAAGGCTTGGTCAATGCGGCTGCGCCCGGTGAACGAGGGGTGGTAAGTGACCAGGGGTTCGTTCACCAAGTCGTCCAGCGAGAGGTGGCTTTTACGCGCCAAAGGGTGCTGCAGCGGCAGCACCAAAACGTGTTGCCATTCGTAGCAAGGCAGGGTCACCAAGTCCTCGTAAGACGACAGCGACTCGGTGGCGATGCCGATTTCGGCCGTGTCGTCCAGCAGCATTTTGGCCACTTGGTCGGGTGCGCCTTGGTGCAAGCTGATGTTGACTTTGGGGTATTTGTCGCGCAGTTTGGCCACGGGCACCGGCAGCACATAGCGCGCCTGGGTGTGGGTGGTGGCGATGGACAGGGTGCCGCTGTCTTGGGCGCTGTATTGCTCGCCGATTTTTTTGAGGTTGTTCACCTCACGCAGGATCAGCTCGATGCTGTGCAACACATGCTGGCCCGGCTCGGTGATGCGCTTGAGCCGTTTGCCGTGTCGGGCAAAAATGTCAATACCCAATTCTTCCTCTAACTCAATGATCGCTTTGGACACCCCGGGCTGCGAGGTGTGCAATGCTTTGGCGGTTTCGGTCAGGTTGAGGTTGCGGCGCGCGGCTTCTTGAACGAAACGAAATTGGTGCAGGTTCATGTGCTTATCGTTATATAGAAGAGCGGCATTATGCTTTAAATGCCTTTTTTAAGCAGGCCAGCCGCGATATCGGCCATGAGGGCGGTCATGGCGGGGTGTTCGCCAATGGCGGGCAAGAGTTCGAAGGACATTTGCGGGTAGGCTTGAACCAGTCCGTGCACCAGTTCTGGCAAGTCCTCACGGGCGTGTCGGCCCACGCCCAAAAACATGGGCACGATGCGCACATGGGCCACGCCTTGTTTCATGAGCGCCTCCACCGTGCTGGGCAGATCTGGCGCGGTCAGCTCTAAAAAAGCCACCGCCACAGGCAGGTCGGCTTGCTGCGCTTGCATGCGATGGGCCACCGCATCAATCGGCAAGCGCCACAGCGGGTCTCGCGAACCGTGGGCAAACAAAATCACGCCCTCAGGCCTTGTCTTGGCTTGTGTCATCGTCTTAAAACCATCCACCAAAAGGCCGCCAAAGAAATGGTGGTGTAAATCAGCGCAGGGGCAGCAGAGGTCAACAAAGGTTGCCAGTTTTGCAAATTGCCCACAAAACTGAACACGTTGTTGAGCAACGCAAAACTGATGCCTGCCAGAACGCCCCCAAAAACATGTCCGGCGATCTGGCCTGAGCGGAAGTGCAAATAAGCAAAAGGCAGGGCCAGCACCAACATGACCAAACAGCTCAAGGGGTAAAACACCTTGCGCCAAAACTCGATTTCGTAGCGCTGGGCATTTTGGTTGTTGGCCGACAAGTGGTTCATGTAGCTGAAAAGCTCCCAGGTGCTCATGCGGTCTGGGCTCAGCAATGCGGCGGCCACCATGTCGGTGCTGATGCCCGTGGGCCAAACTAGGCTGGCCAGCTTGGTGGCGCTGAATTGCGCGGGTTTGTCTGCGCTGGGCAAGAGGAGGAATTTGTCCTCCACCCCGCTCAGCAGCCATCGGCCAGCTTGGATGCTGGCTTGTTGCGCGGTGGTGATGCGCAGCAACTGGCCTTTGTCGTTGAAGGCGTGGATGCGCACTTCTTGCATTTGGTTGATGCCGTCAAAACGGCGCACGTTGACCGCGAACTGCTGGTTTTGTTGCTTCTCACGCAACCATGCACCGGTTTTACCCGTCGTCAATTGACCTTGAAACGGGGCTTTGATTTGCTGCGCCTGGCGCTCGGCCCAGGGCGCAGCATAGTCACCCAAATAGAAGGTGATGGCCACAAACACCAGCCCCAATTTGAGCAAGGCGCTCAGCGCCATCCACGGCTCCAGGCCGCCGGTGCGCAAAATGGTGAATTCGGAACTTTGCGCCAACCGCGCCATGACAAAGATGCTGCCAATCAAGACCGAGATGGGCAGCAGTTCGTACAGGTGATCGGGGGTTTTCAGGGCCACATACAGCAATGCGTGTTGCAGTTGGTAGCCTTGTGCTGCCAGGCGTGACAGGGATTGCAATTCATCGACCACGTCAAATAGCAAAAAGAGCGCCAAAAACCCCACAGCCACAAACAGCACGGCGCGGTTGATTTCGCCGTAGAGAAGGCGTCGAACAGTTCTCATGCCGTGGCCTCTTGCGCACGCGGCATGCTGGGCAGCAGCTGTCGCCAACCCCAATTCAAATGGCGCAAGCTCAGCCAAACCAAGGCCAAAACCAGCACGCCGCCGTGCAAGGCGAACGTAAAGGCCAAGGCGTCCATGCGGCCCGAGCCGACCCAGTTTTGGCCCACGGTGAGCACGTTGTAATAGGCCACAAACATGAGCAGCGCCAGAACCAACTGGTAACTGCGGCCCACGCGGGGATTGACGGCCGACAGCGCCAGAGCCAACAAAATCAGGTTGAAGGCGGTGAGCACCAGGCCGATGCGCCAAGTCAGCTCGGCCTTATTGACCGGCGTGGGTTGCTCGATCAATTGCCAGGTGGTGCTTTGGCGGCTGTTGCGTGTTGCGTTGATCGGCACCTGGTTGGTGTCAATCAGCAATTGGTAGCGTGCAAACTGGGTCAAGCGGGTCTCGCCTGTGGACAGGTCGGTGAGCCATTGCTGGCCATTTTCTAAAAACAAAAAGCGGTCAGAGCCCAGCAACTCAACCCGGCCTTTGGAGGCGGTGGTCACACTCTCCAAGGAACCCTCGCGGCTGGACACAAACACATTGTTGCCCGAGCGCTCGCCGGGGCTGTCTTTGTCGATGAAAAACACGCGGTTGCCCCCCGCCGACTCTTGAAACTGGCCGGGTGCAATGCGCTCAACGTCGTTGCGCTTTTCAAAACGCTCCCGCAGGTCTTGAATTTGTTGGTTGCTCCATGGCCAGATCACCAGGGCCAACAGGGCGATGACCAGCAAAATAGGCCAAGCAAAGCGCAACATGGGTTGAATGAATTGCACCAAGCCTTGGCCGCTGGAAAACCAAATCACCATTTCACTGTCCATGTACATGCGCGACAAACTGGCCACGCAGGCGATAAAAAGGCTCAAGGTGATGATGGTGGTCATCTGCCCCAACACGTTCAAACCCATGATCAGCATCACTTCTGAAGGGTTGACGCTGCCACGGCTGGCTTGGCCCAAGGTTCGGATCAAGATGATGGTCATGACGATGGTCACCAGCACCACCAGCGAGGCACCAAAATTTCGCGCAAGCTCTTTGCGTAATGAGGAATGGAATAACATTGGCAAAACAGGAAAAGATGGATTATGAACTTCGAAATCGAAAAACTTTCTCTCGCGCAAGCGGTTCAGGTGTCCGCCGATGCCTTGCTCGTTTTGTGGCCCAGTGCCACCTTGCCCAAGCCGTTGGCGCACGACCCGGTCTCACGCTGGGTGGCTACCGCCATCGAGCAAGGTGATTTTGAGCTCAAAGCGGGCGCCGTGTTGACGCTGTACAGCCAGTCCGGGATTGCACCACGCCATTTGCTTGTGGCCTGTACAGGCGACAACCAAGCCTCTCAAATTCGCAGCGCGGTGCTGGCGGCTTGGGGCGCCATCAAGGCGTCCAAGATCAAGCGCTTGAGCTTGCACCTGGTGGGCGATGCTGCGCCGCAAGGCGTGCTCTTGGCTTTGTCCAGCTTGGCGGAAGCCTCTTACAGTTACACCACCACATTGAGCAAGCCCAAGCCGCGCACACTCAAACATGTGCAAGTCAGCACCGAAAGCGCCAGCCCCAGCGTGACCCAAGCCGTGGCACAGGCGCAGGCGCTGGTGGCCGGGGTGGAGCTGGCCAAAGAATGGGCCAACCGACCTGCCAACCACGCCACACCCACACATTTGGCTCAAGTGGCCAAATCGGTGGCCAGCGGGCGCGCTTTCAAGTGCGAGGTGCTGGGCCCCAAAGAGGTGGCCAAGCTGGGCATGGGCGCTTTCTTGGCCGTGGCCCAGGGTTCGGCCGAGCCGCTGCGCTTCATTGTGATGCGCTACAACGGTGCTGCCGCCTCGCAGGCCCCCGTGGTGCTGGTGGGCAAGGGCATCACTTTTGACACGGGCGGTATCTCCATCAAGCCAGCTGCCGAGATGGACGAGATGAAATACGACATGGGTGGCGCTGCCAGTGTGCTCGGTGTTTTCAAGGCGCTGGGCGAGCTGCGGCCTGCCATCAATGTGGTCGGCTTGATCCCGGCCACTGAAAACATGCCCGATGGCTTGGCTGTCAAGCCAGGCGATGTGGTCACCAGCATGAGCGGCCAGACCATAGAGATTTTGAACACCGATGCCGAAGGTCGCTTGGTGTTGTGCGATGCCTTGACCTATGCTGAGCGCTTCAAGCCGCAAGCCGTGATCGACATCGCCACCCTCACAGGAGCCTGCGTGATCGCGCTGGGCGCGGTGCGCACGGGCTTGTTTTCCAGCGACGACGCCTTGGCATTGCAGTTGCAAAATGCGGGCGAGGCGTCGGGCGATACCTGCTGGCGCATGCCTTTGGACGATGACTATGCCGATGCCCTGAAGTCGCGTTTTGCCGATGTGGCCAACGTGGGCGGCAGAGCGGCGGGGGCGGTCACTGCTGCCAAGTTTTTGCAACGCTTTGCCAGCCGCTTTGCTTGGGCGCATCTGGACATTGCCGGCACCGCTTGGCGCAGCGGTGCGGCCAAGGGTGCCACGGGACGGCCTGTGGGCTTGTTGCTGCAGTATTTGATGCGCTTGGCCCAATCGCCTGTGGCGACAGCTTCCAAAACCAAAAAAACCGTCACACCCGCGCAAGCCACCCCAGCCAAGGCCCTCTTGGTGCGCAAGGCCTGATGCTTGAAAACGGGCTTGAAGTTGGGCCAAGGACTTGATCTGACGTGATGACACGCATCGAATTTCACTTCAACATGGCCGAGCGATGGGTTTACACCTGCCGCTTGCTGCGCAAAATCAGGTCGCAAGACATGCGCATTGCGGTGATGGGCGCGCCCGCTTCGCTGGTGCAGTTGGGTGCTGAGCTTTGGGCTTTTCAAGACAGCTCTTTTTTGCCCCACTGCAGCCCTGAAGACCCGCTCGAAGTCCGACAAGCCTCGCCGATTGGCTTGGGCCCCGACCCCCATGTGTGGGGTTTTGACGAGGTCTTGGTCAACTTGGGCGACGAGGTGCCTGAGGGGTTCGACCGGTTCAAGCGCTTGGTGGAGCTGGTCTCCAACGATGACCACGGTCGCGCCCAAGCCCGCTTGCGTTGGAAGCACTACAAAAGCCTGGGATACGAACTTTTGCAATACGATCAGACCCAGAGCGCCGAACCATGACAGCACCCCATTCAAATGCACCGGTCAACCCCGCATGGGTCGCCCTCATCCCCACCCTGACCCAGAACATGGTGATGCACGAGGTGCCCGAGGCGGTGCGCCTGGCCTTGAACGCCCGCGCCACCGAGAAAAAAGCCCTGTTGGCCATGTCAGACGAGTTGGTGAACCAACTTCGCCCTGAAATCGAGCGCTTGACCGCCGATTTGGTGCAGCGCGCCTTGGCCGGGGTTTGGGAAAAACGGGCCCGAAACCCAGGCGATGGCCCGCTTTGAGGTGCTTAAATTCAATAATTTTGGTTTTCCCTTAGCCCTAAGTCACTGTTTTTGCAGTATCTTCATGGCTTGCTTAATTGAAGCAAATTAATTTCTTCGGAGTTTTCATGAAAATCATTGGTTCACGTTCATTGACTTTGGTGTCTGTCGCTGTTGCGGCAGTGGTGTTGGCGGCCTGCGGCAAAAAAGAAGCCGTATCCAATGAGGTGTTGGTCAAAATCGGCCATGTTGGCCCCATCAGCGGTGCCATTGCGCACTTGGGCAAAGACAACGAAAACGGTGCCCGCATGGCCATCGAAGAGCTCAATGCCGCCGGCCTCAAGATGGGTGACAAAACGGTCAAATTTGAGTTGTTGACTGAGGATGACGCCGCCGACCCCAAGCAGGGCACGGCCGCCGCTCAAAAGTTGGTTGATGCCAAGGTCAACGGCGTGATTGGTCACCTCAACTCAGGCACCACCATCCCGGCCTCGCAAATTTACAACACTGCAGGCATCCCTCAAATTTCACCGTCGGCCACCAACCCCAAGTACACCCGCCAAGGTTACGCAGGTGTCTTCCGTGTGGTGGCTGACGATGTGCACCTCGGTGGCACTTTGGGCAAGTACGCTGTTGAAACCCTCAAAGGTCAAAGCATTGCGGTCATCGATGACCGCACCGCTTACGGTCAAGGCGTGGCCGAAGAATTCAAAAAGGCGGTCACCGAGGCTGGTGGCACCATCGTGGGCCACGAGTTCACCACCGACAAGTCTTCCGACTTCAACGCCATCTTGACCACCTTGAAGGCGAAAAGTCCAGATGTGCTGTTCTTTGGCGGCATGGACGCTGTGGCCGGTCCCATGCTGCGCCAGATGAAATCTTTGGGCATCGAAGCCAAGTTCATGGGTGGCGACGGCATTTGCACCTCTGAATTGATCAAATTGGCGGGCGACGCCATGCGTGACGAAGGTGTGGTCTGTGCCGAAGCAGGCGGTGTCGAAGGCGAACAAAAAGTGGGCATGGACAAGTTCCGTGCTGACTTCAAAGCCAAGTACAACGCCGACGTGCAGGTCTACGCGCCTTACGTTTATGACGCTGTCAAGGTGATGGCCACAGCCATGGTCAATGCCGGCTCTTCAGACCCTGCCAAGTACTTGCCTGCGCTGAAAAGCATCAGCTACAAAGGCGTGACCGGCGACATTTCATTCGATGAAAAGGGCGACATCAAAAATGGCGCTTTGACCCTGTACACCTTCAAAGGTGGCGAGCGTTCACAGATTGCTGTGGTCCGCTGAAGGGCATCCGCCCCCAGATTTCGGGGGCTTGTTTCTTGCCGTGGTTCTGGCCACAGAGAGAAATCAAGCAACAAAAAAGCCTGCACATGTGCAGGCTTTTTGGGTTTTGGCGGAGCAGGCGGGATTCGAACCCGCGGTGGGCTATGAACCCACACACGCTTTCCAGGCGTGCGACTTAAACCACTCATCCACCGCTCCGAAGTGGGCTATTGTAGCAGCGGAAAAATCGCCAATTCGGGCAAGCTGAGCGCTGCAGGAGCACACTGCAAGCGCACCGTGTCACACAGCCACCGTATGCTGCGCTCAAGGTTTTTGCTTGAAATGTGATGTGCGTCGTTTCCGGAGGGCTTTTTGTCCTTAAACTTCGCCACTGTCAAAACCTTTCTTTTCTCTCTCTCTTTGGCGCACAGCCCGGACAGCCCATGAAATTTCGTTTCCCCATCGTCATCATTGACGAAGATTACCGCTCTGAAAACAGCTCAGGGCTGGGCATTCGTGCATTGGCTGATGCCATCGTTGCCGAAGGCTTGGAGGTTTTGGGGGTGACCAGTTACGGCGATCTGTCGCAGTTTGCGCAGCAGCAAAGCCGTGCCAGTGCCTTCATTTTGTCCATCGACGACGAAGAGTTTTCGCCCGGCCCCGACCTGGACCCTGCGGTGATCAACTTGCGCGCCTTCATCGACGAGGTGCGCCGCAAAAACGCCGATGTGCCCATTTACATTTACGGCGAAACCAAAACCTCACGCCATTTGCCCAACGACATCTTGCGCGAGTTGCACGGCTTCATCCACATGTTCGAGGACACGCCCGAGTTTGTGGCGCGCCACATCATCCGCGAGGCCAAAAGTTATCTGGAGGGCGTGCAGCCGCCTTTCTTCAAGGCCTTGCTCGACTACGCCGAAGACGGTTCGTATTCGTGGCATTGTCCGGGGCATTCGGGCGGCGTGGCCTTTTTGAAAAGCCCCGTGGGCCAGATGTACCACCAGTTTTATGGCGAGAACATGCTGCGCGCCGACGTGTGCAATGCGGTGGAAGAACTGGGGCAGCTGCTCGACCACAACGGCGCCATTGGCGAAAGTGAGCGCAACGCCGCCCGCATTTTCAATGCCGACCACTGTTTCTTTGTGACCAACGGCACCA
>NZ_JBIKIL010000070.1:0-20058 GCF_044361645.1 Limnohabitans sp.
CAAAGGCATAGCAGAGATCAATGCATCGCCAGTGGTGTTTCGTTGGAACAAGTTCGACCTCGGTGTCGCCTAATATGCATTGGTTTTAATGGAACGATGTACTAGAGGCTTTGATCTTGGACTGCATTGACTTGCCTTCCAGTCGCCGCTGGACAGAGCCATAAGTTGGCTTGGTGGCTTTTCGGGCTTTAGGAGGCTTGGCGTATTGGTCAAGTGTTTGGTACAGGCGCGCCCAGGCATCGACACGGTTGGCTTCTTGCGTGCGATGGCGTTGGGCTTTGAGGATGAACACGCCTTCCCGTGTAAGGCGGCTGTCGCCAGACTGCAGCCAGCGTTGTTTCACGTCGTCTGGCAAAGATGAGCTTGCTACATCGAAACGCAACTGAATGGCACTGGAGACTTTGTTGACGTTTTGCCCGCCCGGGCCTTGCGCGCGGATGGCGCTGAGCTCGACTTGGGTGTCGTCGATGTGCAGCGTGTGTTTCATCGAAGGGGGTCAGAGGCCATCGATCACGCTGGCAGGCCAGGCCTACTGGAGCGGTCCCTTGAGACTTTCTGGCAGGATGAAAGGCATGATTTCGATGCCTTCGTCGAGCAAGTCTTCGGCTTCTTGGCGTGTCGCCTGGCCGCGTATTGGGCTGTTTTCTCGTTCACCGTAATGGATTTTTCGGGCCTCTTCGGCGAACTGGCTGCCCACATCTTCGGTGTGAGCCAAGACATGGCGAGCCATGCTCAACAGGGCCGCCTGCATCTGCTGCAAAGCATCGGGAGGCAAACCAACGCTCTCAAAATGACCGGCTTGGGCCGCTGCCATGCCGCCTGGAGCTGACGTTGTCGGCACACTTGCAAGGCGGGCTGCAAGGGCGGGGTCGGTGTTTTGTTCAGGGCTGCGCTCAGCACCGCGCCCACCACCCTGCGCCTGTGTTTGTTGGTCCTGTGCTTGGGCCGTGTCCGCACGGTTCAGTTCGGGGGCCACGCCGTGCCCCAAGTTCAAACGTGGGGCAGAGAGCATTTTGGTGATCACGCTGTCGTTACACACGGGGCAAACAACCAGGCCTTGCTCGCGTTGCCCATCGTAGTCGGCTTGAGAGCCAAACCAGCCTTCAAAGCTGTGGCCTGAGCGGCATTGCAGGTCCAGGACTTTCATGGTGTGGGCTCGTTCAGCGTGCAGGCGGGTGCATGAGGCAAGCCGCTCAAAAAGCCACCTGCCAACGAAGGGGCCAAAGACCCGATTGCACATTTTGCAGCCAAAGCAAGCCTGTCAGGGTCTTCGCATCCGTCAATTGGCCTTGTTGGCATGCGGCCATCAACTCGGTCGGTGTGGCCGTGAAAACGTCCAAAAACTCGTCGGCATCGAGTTGCCGCTCACCCCCAATCAGGTCTTTGGCAAACCAAATCTCGATCACCTCGGTGGAGTATGCGATGACCGGGTGCAAGACACCCGCGCGCGCCCACATTCGGGCTTTGTAGCCGGTTTCTTCAAGAAGTTCACGTTGGGCACACCGCCAAGGGTCTTCACCGGGATCGAGCTTGCCTGCCGGGAACTCGGTCATGACCTGGCCTACCGGGTAGCGAAACTGCCGCTCCATCACGAGACGCAAACCCTCAGGCGTGTCCAACATCGGGATGACCATCACAGCCCCTGGGTGCACCACAAACTCGCGGGTGGCGAGGTTCTGGTTGGGCAATTGCACCGTGTCGCGCAGCACGTGTAAAAAGTGACCGCACAACAAGGCTTCCCGCTGGACTCGGTGCTCAATCAAGTGGTCTTCAGCCATGCCAGTCAGTGTGTGCAAAGCTTGTCGCTCAATGCTTGCGGTGCATCAGGCAGCGGTCGACACACCCCGGGATGGCCCGTGTCGCCAACAGGCTGCCCGTGATGGCATCCAGCGACCAGCCCAGCGGGCTGACTTGGTGGCCCTGGTTTTCGCGGACCACAATCAGCAAAGCAATGGGCAAGGATGGGCTCATGCTGCGGGGCTCAAGGCATCAAACCGCCAACATGCGCACGATCGAGTCGGCGCACAAAGCCATCAGCGCACCAGGGAAAATGCCCAGCAACAGCACCAGCGACCCGTTGGCGGAAAGCACCAAACGGACATCCAAGGAGGCCTGCACAGCGTCGGTGCTGACCGCCTCGTCGAAGTACATGACTTTGACCACGCGCAGGTAATAAAAGGCGCCGATCAGCGACATCAGAACCGCGAAAATCGCCAGGCCGATATGAAAGCCTTGGCCCGAGGCCACCAAGGACTGCAACACCGACAGCTTGGCGTAAAAGCCGACCATGGGCGGAATGCCAGCCATTGAGAACAAGCAAACGGCCATGACGCCGGCATACAGCGGGCTGCGTTGGTTCAGTCCCGCCAAATCGGTGATTTCTTCACTTTCAAAACCTTGACGCGCCAACAACATGATCACCCCAAATGCGGCCAAGGTGGTCAACACATACGACACCATGTAAAACATGGCCGAGCTGTAGGCGTTGGCAGCCAAGGTGGTCTCTTCATTGACCACGCCTGCGACAAAACCCAAAAGGACAAACCCCATTTGCGAGATGGTCGAATAGGCCAACATGCGCTTGAGGTTGGTTTGGGCAATGGCGGCCAAATTGCCAATGAGCAAAGAGCCAATGGCCAACAGCGCCAACATTTGTTGCCAGTCAACGGCCAGGGGCAGCATGCCCTCGACCAGCAGACGCACCAAGATGGCAAATGCGGCCAGTTTGGGAGCGCCGCCAATCATCAAAGTAGCCGCCGTGGGTGCGCCTTGGTAGACATCGGGAACCCACATGTGAAAAGGCACAGCACCGATTTTGAAAGCCAATCCGGCCACGATGAAGACCAAACCAAAGACCAGCACTTGCTCATTGGCTTGGCCCGACTCGATGGCTTTGAACACAGCCGACAGCTCTAAGTTGCCGGTCGCGCCATACAGCATCGACATGCCGTACAACAAAAAACCCGAGGCCATCGCCCCGAGCACAAAATACTTCATGGCCGCTTCTGTGGCCTGAGTGTGATCACGGCGCAGCGCCACCAAGGCGTAGCTCGACAAGGTGAGCAATTCCAAGCCAAGGTAGATCACGATGAAGTTTTGGCCCGAAATCATCATGCTCATGCCCAGCAGGGCAAACAGGCTCAGACTGAAAATCTCACCGCCGCGCAGCATGTCGCGATCCGAGGCATAGGGGCGTGAGTACACCAAAGTCACCATCACCGCGATGGTGGCAAAACACTTGAGCCAGTGGCCCATGGGGTCACTCACCACCATGCGGCCAAAGCCATACAAAGTGTGGCCCGCATCGGCATAAAAAGCGTGCAGCAGTGCCAGCCCACCCAGCGAGGCCAAAGTCAAAACATAAGTGCCTGTGCGGCGCGGGCTTTTCACATACAGGTCAACCAGCGTCACCACGCAGGCCATGACCAGCAACACGATCTCCGGGTACATCGTCAGCCAACTGGAGTTGTCCATCATCAGTGTTCTCTCAAGGGTTCGGTTCAAGCAAAACGCTCAGGCTAAGGCCACTCAAGGCAGCTTGGACAAAGCCACATGCTTGAGCAAGTCCAGCACCGAGGCGTCCATCACATCGGTGAAGGGTTTTGGGTAAATGCCCATGTAGAGCACGGCCACGGCCAACAGGGACAGCATCAGGAATTCACGGGCATTGATGTCGCTCAAGCCTTTGACATCGTCATTGGTGACCGGGCCCAAGTACACGCGCTTGTACATCCAAAGCGTGTAGGCCGCACCAAAGATCAAGGCCGAAGCGGCCAACAAACCAACCCAGAAGTTGAACTTCACAGCGCCCAAAATCACCATCCATTCGCCCACAAAACCAGCAGTTCCGGGCAAGCCCGCATTGGCCATGGCAAAGAGCAAAGCAAATGCGGCAAACTTGGGCATGGTGTTGACCACGCCCCCGTAGCTGGCGATTTCACGCGAATGCACCCGGTCATACAAGACGCCGATGCACAAGAACATGGCCGCTGAAACAAAACCGTGGGCAATCATCTGCACAATGCCGCCAGACACAGCCAGCGGGTTGAAGATGAAAAAGCCCAAGGTGACGAAACCCATGTGCGCCACCGACGAATAAGCCACCAGCTTTTTCATGTCTTGTTGCACCATGGCGACCAAACCCACGTAAATCACGGCCACCAAGGACAACACGATGATCAGCATGCCCCACTCGCGTGCCGCATCCGGTGCGATCGGCATAGAAAAGCGCAAAAAACCATAAGCGCCCAGCTTGAGCATGATGGCCGCCAACACGGCCGAGCCGCCAGTTGGCGCCTCGACGTGCACATCAGGCAACCAAGTGTGCACTGGCCACATGGGCACTTTGACTGCAAAGGCTGCAAAAAAAGCAAAGAACAACAAGGTCTGTTCCGAGACCGACAAAGGCAGTTTGTGCCAAGTCAAGATGTCAAAGCTGTCGCCGGATGTTACGTACAAATAAATCAATGCGATCAGCATCAACAATGAGCCGAGCAAGGTGTACAAAAAGAACTTAAAGGCGGCGTAGATCTTGTTGGGGCCACCCCAGATGCCGATGATCAGGTACATCGGAATCAAGGTGGCTTCAAAAAAGACGTAGAACAAGATGCCGTCCAGCGCACTGAACACGCCGATCATCAGGCCCGACAGAATCAGGAAGGCCGCCATGTATTGGTTGACCTTGCGGGTGATGACTTCCCAGCCCGCGATGACCACCACCACGTTGATGAAGGCGGTCAAGGGGATGAGCCACAAGGAAATGCCGTCAACCCCCAGGTGGTAATGCACATTGAAACGCTCGAACCAAGAAAATTTTTCGACAAACTGCATGGCCGAAGTGCCAAGCTGGAAGCCCGAGATCAGCGGCAATGTGACGAGCAAGCTGGCAATGGCGCCGAGCAGCGCCAGCCAACGCACTGCACCAGCTTGCGTGTCGCGGCCAAGGGCCAGCAAGACGACACCGAAAGCAATCGGCATCCAGATGGCAAGGCTTAACAATCCCATTTTTATTTTGTCCTCAAAACCGTTAAGCGAGCCAGACGAAGTACGTCATCAGCACGAACACACCAAAAATCATGACCAAAGCATAGTGGTAGAGAAAACCCGATTGCAACTTGCGCACCTGGCCAGAAACCCAGCCCACTGTTTTCCAAGAGCCATTGACCAAGAAACCGTCAATGAGCTTGCCGTCGCCCACTTTCCACAAGCCCATGCCCAGCCCACGGGCGCCCTTGGCCAAAACGTTTTCGTTGAACCAATCCATGAAGTACTTTTGCTCCAACACCACCACCAATGGACGCAAGGCGCGCGCAAAAAACGCCGGCACCTTGGGATTGATGACGTACATGTACCACGCAGACACCACGCCGGCCAACGCCAACCAAAAGGGTGCCAAAGTCATGCCGTGCAAAGCCATGGCCACAGGACCCGTAAACAAGGCCCCGAGTTGCTGCATGGCAGGGTGCTTGACCGCATCGATGGATATCACGTCTTTGAAGAAGTCGCCGTACAGCATGGGCTGGATGGTCATGAAGCCAATGAGCACCGAAGGAATGGCCAACAAAATCAGCGGCACCGTCACCACCCATGGCGATTCATGGGGCTTGGCATGGCTGTGTGTGTCATGCCCAGGGTGCGCGTCGTGCGCGTCGTGCGCATCGTCTGAAGCAGCGCCATGGGCTTCGGGTTTTTGCGCGTAACGCTCAGGGCCGTGAAAGACCAAAAAATACATGCGAAACGAATAAAAGGCCGTGACGAACACCCCCGCCAACACCGCGAAGTTGGCAAACCCAGCTGCGGGCAAAGTGCTCAAATGCACGGCTTCGATGATGCTGTCCTTGGAGTAAAAGCCCGAAAAGAAAGGCGTGCCAATCAGGGCCAAAGAACCCAACAAAGCCGTGATCCAAGTGATGGGCATGTACTTGCGCACGCCACCCATCCAGCGGATGTCTTGGTTGTGGTGCAAGCCCATGATCACCGAGCCAGCCGCCAGAAACAGCAGCGCCTTGAAAAACGCGTGGGTCATCAGGTGAAACACCGCCACCGAATAAGCCGAGGCACCCAGCGCCACCGTCATGTAACCGAGTTGCGACAAGGTGGAATAGGCCACCACGCGCTTGATGTCGTTTTGGATGATGCCCAAAAAGCCCATGAACAGCGCGGTGATCGAGCCGATGACCATCATGAAGTTGAGCGCCGAATCGGACAACTCAAAAAGCGGTGACATGCGCGCCACCATGAAGATGCCAGCTGTGACCATGGTGGCGGCGTGGATCAAGGCGGAGATGGGTGTCGGGCCCTCCATCGAGTCAGGCAACCAGACGTGCAAAGGAAACTGCGCCGACTTGCCCATGGCACCGATAAAGAGGCAAATGCAGATCACGGTGATCAGCATGGCATCCATACCAAAGATGTACCAAGGAAAATCGATGGTGGCCAGCTCTTGCGCTTTGGCAAACAACTCGGTGTAGTTGAGTGTGCCGGTGTAAGCCGCGATCAGGCCAATGCCGATGATGAAGCCAAAGTCACCGACACGGTTGACCAAAAAGGCCTTCATGTTGGCGAAGATGGCTGTGGGCTTGTTGTACCAAAAACCGATCAGCAAATACGACACCAGGCCCACGGCTTCCCAGCCAAAAAACAGCTGCAACAAGTTGTTGCTCATCACCAGCATGAGCATAGAGAAAGTGAACAGCGAGATGTAGGCGAAAAAGCGGTTGTAGCCTTCGTCCTCGTCCATGTAACCGATGGTGTAAATGTGCACCATGAGCGAGACAAAGGTGACCACGCACATCATCATGGCCGTCAGGCTGTCGACCATGAAGCCGATCTCCATCTTCAAGTCGCCCACCACCATCCAGGTGTAGAGGCTTTCGTTGAAGCGGGCACCGTTGATGACCTGGTTCAGCGTCATGGCCGACAAGATGAAGGCCACCAACACCCCCAAAATGGTGAGCGTGTGCGACAAGCGGCGCCCCATCCAGTTACCGCCAAATTGGGTGCCAAAGATACCCGCCAGCAAAGAGCCCACCAATGGGGCCAAGGGAACGGCCAACAGCATGCTGGCGTTGAGGGTTTGACTCATGTTGTTTTAACCCTTGAGCGAATTGAGTTCGTCCACATAGATGTTGTTCTTGTTGCGAAACAGCAGCACCAAAATGGCCAAGCCGATGGCCGACTCGGCCGCTGCCACCGTGAGGATAAAGAACACGAACACCTGACCGTGCATGTCACCCAGGTAGTGTGAAAAGGCCACGAAGTTCATGTTGACAGCCAGCAGCATCAACTCGATGGCCATCAGCAAAACAATCAGGTTCTTGCGGTTCAGGAAGATGCCCACAACGGCCAATGCAAACAGCATGGCACCGAGCGTCAAGAAGTGTCCCAGGGTCAGTGTCATCATTTTTTCGCCTCCGCTGGGTTGGCTTCGGTCTCGGCAACGGGGGCAGGCGCCAATTGGGTTGCGGCCATCTTGACCACCTGCAAGCGATCGGCCGCACGCACTTTGACTTGAACCGACGCGTCGATGGCCTTGCTGTCTTTGCGGGTGCGCAAAGTCAAGGCTATCGCCGCGATCATGGCCACCAACAAGATGGCCGCTGCAATTTGGATAGGCATCAGGTATTCGGTGTACAGCAAGATACCCAAGGCTTTGCCGTTGTCCACAGGCAAGGCGCCCGGGGCCGAGGCTGGGGCCTCGGTCAGGCTAAAGCCCGACATCAAGACGGCCGCCATCTGAAAAACCACCACCCCACCCAAGGTGGCGGCCAATGGAAAGTTTTTCCAAAAACCACGCCGCACTGTGTCGATGTGAACGTCCAGCATCATCACCACGAACAGGAACAAAACCATCACCGCACCCAAATACACCAGCACCAGCACGATGGCCAAAAACTCCGCGTTCAACATCAACCATACCGCCGAAGCTTGCGAAAAGGCCAGCATGAGGTAGAGCACCGCATGCACAGGGTTGCGTGCAGTGACGACGCGGAAGGCGGCAAACAACAGCACCAGAGCAAAGAGATAAAAGAAACCGGTCTTGACGTCCATGGGTCTGTCTTTTCAAATGTTCAGGACTTGATCGCGTTCAACGGTAAGGCGCATCTGCCACTTTGGCCTGAGCGATCTCTTTTTCGTAACGGTCACCCACAGCCAACAACATGTCCTTGGTGAAGTAGAGGTCACCGCGTTTTTCACCGTGGTATTCAAAAATATGGGTCTCTACGATGGAGTCCACTGGGCAGCTTTCTTCGCAGAAACCACAAAAAATACACTTGGTCAGGTCAATGTCGTAGCGTGTGGTGCGCCGTGAGCCGTCTTCGCGCTGACCCGCCTCGATGGTGATGGCCATGGCAGGGCATACGGCCTCACACAGCTTGCAAGCGATGCAGCGTTCTTCGCCATTGTCATAACGGCGCAATGCGTGCAAACCCCGAAAACGGGGCGATTGCGGTGTTTTTTCTTCGGGAAATTGCACCGTGACTTTGCGCGCGAAAGCATAGCGCCCTGTCAGGGCCATGCCTTTGAGCAACTCCACCAGCATGAAGCTTTTGAGGAAGTCTTTGATCGAGAAAGGGGTAGCCGTCATTGTTGTCATGTTCGTGAACCACTCAAAGCCAGATGTTCCAAGGCGAGTGCAACCACGCGCCGACGATCAGCAGCCACACCAAGGTGACGGGGATGAAAACTTTCCAGCCCAAACGCATGATTTGGTCGTAGCGAAAGCGGGGAAAGGTGGCGCGAATCCAGATGAACATGGACACCACCAAGAAGGTCTTCAGGCCCAGCCAAATCCAGCCCGGAATCCAGTTGAACAAGGCGTGGTCTATGGGCGATAACCAACCGCCCAAAAACATGATCACCGCCAAAATGGACACCAGCCACATGCTGGCGTATTCGGCCAAAAAGAAGATGGCAAAGCCCATGCCCGAGTACTCGACCATGTGACCGGCCACGATTTCGGCCTCACCTTCGACCACGTCAAAAGGGTGGCGGTTGGTTTCGGCCACGCCAGAAATCAGGTAGACAATGAAAATCGGCAGCAGCGGCAACCAGTTCCAAGAGAACACGCCCAGACCCATGTCGGCTGCAGCGCCTTTGCCTTGTGCAAGCACAATTTCGGTCAGGTTCATGCTGCCCGAGACCATCAAAACCACCAAAAAGCAAAAGCCCATGGCAATCTCGTAACTCACCATTTGGGCCGAGGCACGCAATGCGCCCAAAAAGGCGTATTTGGAGTTCGATGCCCAACCCGCAATGATCACCCCATACACCTCAATCGAGGTGATGGCCATGACCAACAACAAACCTGTGTTGATATTGGCCAGCGCCTGGTCTGGGCCAAAGGGAATCACCACCCAAGCAGCCAAGGCCGGCATGATCGCCATGATTGGGCCCAAACGAAACAAACCCAAGCTGGCTGCACTGGGGTTGATCAGTTCTTTGGTCAACAACTTGATGGCATCGGCGATCGGCTGCAGCAAACCCATGGGGCCCACGCGGTTGGGGCCGTGGCGCACCTGCATGAAACCCAAAAGCTTGCGCTCCCACAGCGTCAGGTAAGCCACAGCGCCCATCAGCGGAGCGAGGATGGCGACGATCTTGATCAAGATCCACAGCACCGGCCAGACCAAGGTGGCCCACCAGCTGGCAGCCACCAAGTTCAGGCCGCCGTTGTACAGCGCGTCAATCATGCGATGACCTCCTGACGGGCGTCTGCAGTCAATTGCAAGGACGGGGCGCGGCGAACCATGCCGTCGAGTTGGTAAATCGATGCGCTCACGGGAACGGTCGTCGTGGCAGACAGCGTGATCGCGGCGCGCGTGGCGTTCGATGCAGCCATGGGCTTGGCGGTGGCACGGGCCAAAACGTCTTGCGAGGTTTCAAAAGCCACACCCGGGATGTCGAGCAAATTGGCCAACACACGCAGCACTTTCCAGGCGGGGCGAGTCTCGGCCAGGGGCTTGACCACCGCATGGAAGCTTTGCAGGCGACCCTCGGCATTGACAAAACTGCCCGATGTTTCGGTGAAAGGGGCAATGGGCAACAACACATCGCTGAAGGCCATGTTGGCCTTGAACGGGCTGAGCGTGACCACCATCTCGGCCTGACCTAAAGTCTGGGCTGCAGCGGCACCGGCGGCGCTGTCGAACTCGGGTTCGGTGTTCAGCAAGAGGGCGGCTTTGAGGCCACCGGCCAACATCTGGCCCGCGTCTTGGCCACCGGTTTGGGGTTGTGCCCCCACCCATTGCGCGCCCACGGTGTTGGCCGCTTCGGTCAGGTAACCCACTGTTGCACCGGTTTGCTCGCCGATCCAGTTGGCCAAGGCCAAGAGGCTCGACGCATTCGAGGCATGCGCTGCGGCATTGCCCAGCAAAATGGCTTTGCGCTCACCGCCGAGCAGGGACTTGGCGATGGCTTGGGCTTGTGCAGAGGCAGTGCCTGCACCGCTTGTGGTGCTCAAGGACACGGGCGCTGCAACGCCCTTTTCAGCAGCGATGGCTGCGGCCACATCGGCCAGGGCCTGCGCCCAAGCCGAAGCGTCGGACAACACCGACTGCGTGACGGGCATGGCCCAAGCGTCGGCGTGCGCCATTGACTCTGGAGACGTGATGGCATGCAGCTGCGCACCATGGCGCACGGCGTGGCGCACACGCAGCGCAAACAGCGGGTGGTCTTTGCGCAGGTTAGAACCCACGACCAGCACGCGCTGCAAGGTGGACAGCGATGCGATCGAGGTGCCCAAGGTGCGCACGCCTTCGGCAGCGGCAAACTCGGCGTGGCGCAAACGGTGGTCGATGTTGTCCGAACCCAGGCCGCGCATCAAGGTGCCAGCCAGGTACAACTCTTCCAAGGTGCTGTGCGGGCTGACCAGCGCGCCAATGCGGTGGGCACCGTGGTCTCGCTGTATGCTGCGCAGGCCATTGGCCACGTACTCCAAGGCGGTTTGCCAGTCCACGGTTTTCCACTCGCCGCCCTGCTTGAGCATGGGCTGGGTCAGGCGGTCAGGGCCGTTCAGGGCTTCGTAAGAGAAGCGCTCACGGTCGGCAATCCAGCATTCGTTGACCTCTTCGTTTTCCAGGGGCACAACGCGCATGACCTGGTTGTTCTTGACCTGCACCACCAAGTTGGCACCTGAAGAGTCGTGTGCGGCCACCGACTTGCGGCGTGACAATTCCCAAGTGCGCGCCTGATAACGAAATGGCTTGCTGGTCAAGGCCCCCACCGGGCAGATGTCGATCATGTTGCCCGAGAGTTCGGAGTCAATCGTCTGGCCCAAAAAGGTTTCGATCTCGGCATGCTCACCCCGGTGCGACATGCCCAACTCCATGGCGCCGGCCACTTCTTGGCCAAAGCGCACACAGCGGGTGCAGTGGATGCAGCGGCTCATCTCTTCCATCGAGATCAGCGGGCCGACCTCTTTGTGGAAGACCACGCGCTTTTCTTCTTCGTAACGCGAACTGCTGCCGCCATAGCCCACGGCCAGGTCTTGCAACTGGCACTCACCGCCTTGGTCGCAAATCGGGCAATCGAGCGGGTGGTTGATGAGCAAAAACTCCATGACCGACTTTTGGGCCGCAATCGCCTTGTCGCTCTTGGTGCGCACGATCATGCCTTGCGTCACCGGCGTGGCGCAGGCGGGCATGGGCTTGGGGGCTTTTTCGACCTCGACCAAACACATGCGGCAATTGGCCGCGATCGAGAGTTTCTTGTGGTAGCAGAAATGAGGAATGTAGGTGCCGGCTTTTTCGGCTGCATGCATGACCATGCTGCCCTCGGCAACTTCCACTTTCTGACCGTCGAGTTCGATTTCAACCATGGGTCTTCACCGCTGTTGCATCGGCGCTGACCATGGAGGTCTTGTGCTCGATGAGGTGGACAAATTCGTGACGGAAATGCTTGAGCATGCCGCGCACCGGCATCGCCGCTGCGTCGCCCAGGGCGCAAATCGTGCGGCCCATGATGTTGCCGGCCACGCTGTCGAGCATGTCGATGTCGCTGGCTCGGCCCTGGCCGTGTTCAATGCGGTCCACCATGCGCCAGAGCCAGCCTGTGCCTTCGCGGCAAGGGGTGCATTGGCCGCAGGATTCGTGCGAGTAAAAGTAAGACAGTCGCGCCAAGGCCTTGACCATGCAACGCGTCTCGTCCATCACAATCACCGCGCCCGAACCCAACATCGAGCCGCCTTCTTTGGCGATGCTGTCGTAGTCCATGGTCAGCTTCATCATCAACTCGGCAGGCACCACAGGCGAAGACGAACCGCCAGGGATCACGGCTTTGAGTTGGCGGCCACCGCGCACACCGCCAGCCAGTTCGAGCAGCTTGGCGAACGGCGTGCCCATGGGCACTTCGTAGTTGCCTGGGCGCTCCACGTCACCGCTGACCGAGAAAATCTTGGTGCCGCCGTTGTTGGGCTTGCCGCATTCCAGATACGCCTGACCACCGTTGCGGATGATCCAGGGCACGGCCGCGAAGGTTTCGGTGTTGTTGATGGTGGTGGGCTTGCCATACAGGCCAAAGCTGGCGGGAAACGGTGGCTTGAAACGGGGTTGGCCTTTTTTGCCCTCCAGCGATTCGAGCAAGGCGGTTTCTTCACCGCAGATGTAAGCGCCAAAACCGTGCGCAGCGTGCAGCTGGAAGCTGAAGCTGCTGCCCAAGATGTGTTTGCCCAAATAACCTGCGGCGCGGGCTTCTTCCAATGCCGCTTCGAAGCGCTCGTAGGTGTGGACAATTTCACCGTGGATGTAGTTGTAGCCCACGCTGATGCCCATGGCGTAAGCGGCAATGGCCATGCCCTCGATCACCGAGTGCGGGTTGTACTCCATGATGTCGCGGTCTTTGCAGGTGCCCGGCTCGCCCTCGTCCGAGTTGCACACCAAGTATTTTTGCCCTGGGAACTGGCGCGGCATGAAGCTCCACTTCAAGCCCGTGGGGAAACCCGCACCGCCGCGACCGCGCAAGCCGGACTCTTTGACGGTGGCGATCACCTGGTCTTGGGTCATGCCCGCAACGCCGGTCTCGGCATTGGGCTGGGCACCGTCTTGGCCCAAAATTTTGCGCAAGGCCGCATAGCCGCCACGCGCTTCGTAGTCTTGGAGGCCCCAGTTCTTGCCATTCAAACCGGCATAGATTTGCGGCTTGATGTGGCGGTCGTGGAAGCAGGACTCCACGCCCGTGGCTTGGAATTGGCTCAGGATTTGTTCAACATTCATCAGGCGGCCTCGGCTTTCTTCAGGCTGTCGACCAGTTGGTCCAATTTTTCGTGGCTCATGAAACTGCACATGTGGCGGTCATTCACCAACAAAACAGGTGCATCGGCGCAAGCGCCTTGGCACTCGCTGGGCTGCAAGGTGAACAGACCGTCGGCAGTGGTCTCGCCCACATTCACGCCCAACTTGTGCTCCAGATGGGCCAGTGCCTCAGCACCACCGCGCAACTGGCAAGGCAGGTTGGTGCAGACATTCAGCTTGAACTTGCCCACCGGCTTTTGGTTGTACATGTTGTAGAAGGTGGTGACTTCGTGCACCGCCATCACCGGCATGCCCAACACCTCGGCCACGACTTGCTCACTGTCGGGGCTGACCCAGCCGAGTTCTTGCTGAACGATCGCCAGACAAGCCATGACGGCCGACTGCTTTTGGTCTGCAGGGAACTTGGCCACTTCACGCGCAAAGCGTGCTTGGGTTGACTCAGAGATCATCGGTCAATCTCTCCAAAAACAATGTCCATGGTCCCGATGATGGCGACCGCATCGGCCAGCATGTGGCCACGGGCCATTTCATCGAGGGTGGCCAAATGGGCAAAGCCCGGGGCGCGAATTTTGAGGCGATAGGGCTTGTTGGCACCATCGCTGATCATGTAAATGCCGAACTCGCCTTTGGGGTGTTCAACTGCCGCATAGGCCTCGCCTTCGGGCACATGAAAACCTTCGGTGAAGAGCTTGAAATGGTGGATCAAGTCTTCCATGTTGGTCTTCATGCCTTCACGCGAAGGCGGTGCAATCTTGTGGTTGTCGGTGATGACCGGGCCGGGGTTGGCGCGCAGCCATTTCACGCACTGTTGGATGATGCGGTTGGATTCGCGCATTTCCTGCACACGCACCAAATAGCGGTCGTAACTGTCACCGGTCTTGCCCACGGGCACATCGAATTCGACTTGGTCGTAGGCGTCGTAGGGCTGCTTTTTGCGCAAGTCCCAAGCCACGCCAGAGCCGCGCAACATGGGGCCGGTCATGCCCAAATTGAGGGCGCGTTCAGGCGGCACCACACCCACACCCACGGTGCGTTGCTTCCAGATGCGGTTGTCTGTGAGCAAGGTTTCGTACTCGTCGATGCACTTGGGAAAGCGCTGCGTGAAGTCGTCAATGAAGTCCAACATGGAGCCTTGGCGGTTTTGGTTGAGCCGCTCAATCGCCTTGGCGTTTTTGATCTTGCTGAGCTTGTACTGCGGCATGCTGTCCGGCAAGTCGCGGTACACGCCACCCGGGCGGAAATAGGCCGCGTGCATGCGGGCACCCGAGACGGCCTCGTACAGGTCGAACAAGTCTTCACGTTCGCGAAAGGTGTAAATCAAAACCGTGGAACTGCCGCAGTCGTTGCCGTGCGAGCCGAGCCACATGAGGTGGTTCAGCACGCGGGTGATTTCGGAAAACATCACCCGGATGTATTGCGCGCGCTTGGGCACTTCAAGGCCCAGCATCTTTTCGATGGCCAAGCAGTAAGCGTGCTCGTTGCACATCATGGACACATAGTCCAAACGGTCCATATAGGGCAAGGACTGGATGTAAGTTTTGCTTTCGGCCAGCTTTTCGGTGGCACGGTGCAACAAGCCGATGTGCGGATCAGCCCGTTGCACCACCTCGCCGTCCAACTCCAGCACCAGGCGCAGCACACCGTGGGCGGCCGGGTGCTGGGGACCGAAGTTGAGGGTGTAATTTTTGATTTCGGCCATGTCAGTTCAGGCCTCCGTAGTGGTCTTCGCGGATGATGCGCGGCGTGATTTCACGCGGCTCAATGCTCACGGGCTCGTAAATCACACGCTGGCGCTCAGCGTCGTAACGCATTTCCACGTGGCCCGACAGCGGAAAGTCTTTGCGGAACGGATGGCCAATGAAGCCGTAGTCGGTCAGGATGCGGCGCAGGTCGTTGTGGCCTTCAAACACAATGCCAAACAGGTCAAAGGCTTCGCGCTCGTACCAGTTGGCCGAGTTCCACAGCGCATTGACCGAATCGACCAATGGCAAATCGTCATCGGGGCACAGCACTTTGACCCGCACGCGCTGGTTCAGGCTGACCGACAACAAATGCACCGTGACTCCAAAACGCGGACCATCGGTGCCCACCTCACGGTAAGCGGAGTAATCCACACCGGCAAGGTCAACGAGTTGTTCAAATTGGCAGCCAGGCGCATCGCGCAGGGTTTGCATCACACTCAGGTAGTGCTGTGCATTCACATGAACGCTCACCTCACCAAGAGCCGTGGTGATGGTGTGCACCCGATCACGCAAGGCAGTGAGCAAGTTGTTTTGCAGGTTTTCCGGATGAATGGCGAAATCGGTCATCGTCATTTCCCTCAAGCACGGGCGATGGTGTGCGTGCGGCGGATTTTTTGTTGCAGCTGGATGATGCCGTAGATCAGCGCTTCGGCGGTCGGTGGGCAGCCCGGCACATACACATCGACCGGCACAATGCGGTCACAGCCGCGCACCACCGAATAGCTGTAGTGGTAATAACCACCCCCATTGGCGCATGACCCCATGGAGATCACCCAACGCGGCTCAGACATTTGGTCATAGACCTTGCGCAAAGCCGGGGCCATTTTGTTGCACAAGGTGCCAGCCACAATCATCAGATCGGCTTGGCGAGGGCTGGCGCGAAAAACCTCGGCACCAAAGCGGCCCAAATCGTAACGCGCAGCGGCCGCGTGCATCATTTCGACAGCGCAGCAAGCCAGCCCAAAGGTCATGGGCCAGAGCGAACCGGTCTTGGCCCAATTCACCACCGAGTCGTAACTGGTGGTGACAAAGCCTTCTTTCATCACGCCTTCGATCATTTGGAATCCTCAAAAAGGCTGTTGGGTGTGCGGGATCAAAAAAAGCTCATTCCCAATCGAGGGCACCTTTTTTCCATTCGTAGACAAAGCCCACGACCAGGATATTCAAAAAGATGACCGCACCTATGAAGCCGGCCATGCCGACTTCCTTGAGTGCAAGGGCCCAGGGGAAAAGAAAAGCAATTTCCAAGTCGAACAAGATGAACAAGATGGCCACCAAGTAGTAGCGAACATCGAACTTCATGCGCGCGTCTTCAAACGCTTCGAATCCACATTCGTAGGGGGAATTTTTGTTTGCATCAGGTTTGTTGGGGCCCAAAACATAGCCCAAAACCTGAGGAATGACGCCAACAGCAACGCCGACCAAAATGAACAAAAGAATTGGGAGGTATTGTTCGAGGTTCATGCGAAGAATGCCGGTTGTTGACCGAAGGAGACGCCCGAGCCTTAAGCCCAAGCGTTTCTGATATTTCTGGTGCCGTCGGCGAGACTCGAACTCGCACAGCTTTCGCCACTACCCCCTCAAGATAGCGTGTCTACCAATTTCACCACGACGGCTGAATGCACAAAGTCTGCTTGCATGAGGTACACCTAGCGTGCGTTTTGCTTGCAGAACAGTCCATGATTTTACTCTGAAAATCCACCAAGGCTTTTCTTCAAGCCGGAAAATTGTGCAGAGCAGCAAAACTGCAAGCGGCCTGACAACACGGCTTACTTCGCAGGCACTGCGGGAGGTACGCTGTTGTCTGTTTGGGGCGTTGTTGAGTTGCCCGGAATTTGCGCAGCAGGACTCGTATCGATGGGTGCAGCGACAGGGGCAGTGACCTTGGCACCGTCCAGCACACTGCCGGACGAGGCAGGCGTCAGATTGCCAAAATACGCCAAAGACAAAGTGCAAACAAAAAACACTGTGGCCAACACAGCCGTGGTGCGGGACATGAAGTTGGCGCTGCCCGTGGCACCAAACAAGCTGCTCGAACCGCTGCCGCTGCCAAAAGCGGCACCCATGTCTGCCCCCTTGCCGTGCTGGATCAAGATCAAACCGATCATGGTCAAAGCCGACAACATTTGCACCACCAAAATCAAAGTCAACATCACGTCCATTTGAATACTCCGCAAATCGTAAAAAAGAAACTGAAACTCATCTCGCTGCGACGGCCAGCATGCTCAAGAAATCAGGCCCCTTGAGCGATGCACCACCTACCAATCCACCATCTACATCGGCTTGGTCCAACAAACTTGCCACATTGCTTGCGTTCATGCTGCCACCATACAAAATTGGCATGCGCGGGGCATGCGCGCTTGCGGCTCGTAACTGGGCACGCAATACCGCGTGCACTTGCTGCGCCTGCTCTGGGGTGGCGGTCAAACCGGTGCCAATGGCCCAAACAGGCTCATACGCCACCACGATTTCACTGATGCAGTGCCCATTGGCATGGATCACGGCCGCCAGTTGTCGCTTCACCACGCTCTCGGTCAAACCGGCTTCACGCTCGGCCAAACTTTCGCCGACACACACAATCGGGGTGATGCCTGCCGCCAAAGCGCGTTGCGCCTTGGTGGCCACCTGGGCATCGGTTTCTCCATGGTATTGACGCCGCTCAGAATGCCCCACGATGGCATAGCGCACCGAAAAGTCGCGCAACATCTGAGCGGACACCTCGCCCGTGTAGGCACCCACATCGTGGGCCGAAAGATCTTGCGCACCCAGCGCAACCGGCGTGGCGGCCAACAAGGCCTGCATTTGCGCCAAGTAAACGGCTGGCACACACAAGGCCGCGCGGCAGGCAAAGCCTGAGACGCCTGCTGTCAGTCCGGCGACAAAGGCGGCATTGGCCGACAAACTGCCATGCATTTTCCAGTTGCCGACCATCAATTTGGGAGTTTTGCTCATCACCAGGTCACCACCAATTTACCGATGTGCTGGTTGCTCTCCATCAGCGCGTGGGCTTGCGCCGCACCCGATGGCAGATCACCCGCCGCATGCATGGCGTCAAACACGCTGTGGATGACCGGCTTGATGCGGCCAGCTTCGATCCAAGGCCAAACGGTGTTGCGCAAGGACTGGGCAATCGCCGCTTTGAAGGCCACTGGACGCGGCCGCAGCGTGGAGCCGGTGATGGTCAAGCGGCGGCGCAGCACCATGCCGGCATTGAACTCGGCTTTGACGCCGCCTTGCACCGCAATGATGACCAGGCGGCCGTCTTCGGCCAAGGCCTCCACTTCGCGCGCCACATAGTCGCCTGCGACCATGTCCAAAATCACGTTCACACCCACACCGCCGGTGAGTCGCTTGGCCTCGGCCACGAAATCGGTGGTTTTGTAGTTGATGGCGTGGTCTGCCCCCAAGGCCAGGCAAGCCTGGCATTTGTCGTCAGACCCGGCCGTGGCAATCACCGTCGCACCGGCCGCTTTGGCCATTTGGATGGCTGTGACGCCAATGCCGCTGGTGCCACCCTGAATCAACAAGGTCTCACCCGCTTGCAAACGACCTCGGTCGAACACATTGCTCCACACCGTGAAGAAGGTCTCAGGCAGCGAAGCGGCTTCGGTATCACTCAGGCCCTGGGGCACAGGCAGGCACTGGGCCACCGGGGCCACGCACAGCTGGGCATAACCGCCCCCCGCCACCAAGGCGCACACACGGTCACCCACCGAAAAACCTGCCGAGGCCATGGCCTGCGCATCACCCGACACCACCACACCCGCCACCTCCAGGCCCGGAATGTCGGACGCACCCGGCGGCACCGGGTAGTTGCCAGTGCGTTGCAGCACATCGGGGCGGTTGATGCCGCTGGCCGAGACGCGAATGAGCAACTCCCCTGCCCCGGCCACAGGATCGGGACGGACGCTGGGCACCAGCACCGCAGGGGCACCGAAGCTTTGGATTTCAATCACGTTCATGGCAGGTTCAGCGTTTTGCGTTTTGCGTTGGGTGTTATGCGTTATGCGTTATGCGTTATGCGTTATGCGTTATGCGTTATGCGTTATGCGTTATGCGTTATGCGTTATGCGTTATGCGTTTTGCGTTGGTTGAGGCTTGCGGGTTAAAAGCGTCTAGCTCAACGCTCAACGCTCAACGCTCAACGCTCAACACCCAACCCTCAACACCCAACGCTCAACACCCAACCCTCAACGCAAATCCCTTATCAGCCTTGCGCAGGACGGTCCAGCAAAGCCTTCATGGACAGCTTGATGCGGCCTTTTTCATCGGTTTCCATGACCTTGACCTTGACGATTTGGCCTTCGCTCAGGTAGTCGGTGACCTTCTCAACACGCTCGTGCGCAATCTGGCTGATGTGCAGCAAACCGTCTTTGCCGGGCAACAGGTTGATCAGGGCGCCAAAGTCCAAAATCTTGGTCACAGGGCCTTCGTAGACCTTGCCGATTTCGACTTCGGCGGTGATCTGCTCAATGCGTTTTTTCGCGATGTCGGCCTTCTCGCCGTCGGTGGCCGCGATGGTGATGGTGCCGTCTTCCGCGATGTTGATCTGGCAACCGGTTTCTTCGGTCAGGGCGCGGATGGTGGCGCCGCCCTTGCCGATCACGTCGCGGATTTTCTCGGGGTTGATCTTCATGGTGAAGAGCTTGGGCGCGAAATCCGACACTTCGGTGTTGGCCGTGCTCATCGCCTCTTGCATCTTGCCCAGAATGTGCATGCGGGCTTCTTTGGCCTGGGCCAATGCGACTTGCATGATTTCTTTGGTGATGCCTTGAATCTTGATGTCCATCTGCAAGGCGGTGATGCCGTGGGTGGTGCCGGCCACTTTGAAGTCCATGTCGCCCAGGTGGTCTTCGTCACCCAAGATGTCGGTCAACACGGCGAAACGGTTTTCATCTTTGATCAAACCCATGGCGATGCCGGCCACGTGGGCTTTCATCGGCACGCCCGCGTCCATCATCGACAAGCAGCCGCCGCAGACCGAAGCCATGGACGAGGAACCGTTCGATTCGGTGATCTCGGACACCACACGCACGGTGTAGGGAAACTCTTCTTTGCTTGGCAAG
>NZ_JBIKIL010000169.1:0-6096 GCF_044361645.1 Limnohabitans sp.
GAAGTGGTGTCTTGCCACGTCATCCCACGCCCCCACGCTGATGTGACCAAAGCCTTTGACGGCAAGTGATCGCCAGCTGTTGCAGATAAGGAGGCCGCATGGCCACAAGCAAAAAAGCCACCGGGCCCACGAAACCGCCTGCCAAGCCGGCCGCTGAGCTTCGGGTTTACCTGACGCTCACCGACCTGCAGCCCCAGTTCTCCTCGTGGATGAGTTCGCCTTTGGGCGCACGCGGCTACGTGGCGATGCAAGGCACCCACGCGCTGCTGGTCGAGATCGCCCCCGGGCTGTCCATCCAGCGCGTGATTGACTTGGCCCTGAAAGCCGAGCCCACGCTGGAGCCGGGCATCTTGGCCGTCGAGCGGCAGTTTGGCGTGCTGGAGTTGCACAGCAAGGACAGCGCGGCACTCCAGCGCGCAGGCCAGGTCATCCTGCAGTGGATGGGGGCCAAGGCTGTAGACCAGCTGCGCCCGCAACTGCTGTACAGCGACATTCTGCAAAACGTGACCGACCAGCACGCCGTGCTGATGAACCGCACACGCCAAGCCAGCATGGTGCTGCCGGGTGACAACATGCTGCTCATGGAAGTGGCCCCGGCCTTGTTTGGTGCCCACATGGCCAACGAAGCCGAGAAAGTCGCCCCCGACCTGACCCTGGTCGAGTGCAGCATGATCGGCGCCAGCGGCCGCATGTACCTGACCGGCAGCATGGCTTCGCTGGAAAAAGCCAAGGCCCATGTGGAGCAACTGCTCGAAGAGATTCCGGGCAGGGGCTGATGCACTTTGCAGGAAGGGGCCGCAAGTCCCCCATCGGCTTTTGAGCCATGGGTTTGCGCGTGTGAAGTCTGAAATGGCCAAGGCCAAGCCCTTGGTTTCATGCACAGCCTTTTCTCTTTGGCAGCTGGGCCTTGAGCCGGGATCCAGAGCGCACTGCAGGTGTTCGCAAAGGGCGGCCGTGTGCACGGGGTCCCGGGTCTTCGCTCGGGATCACAAAAATAAACCCGGGGTCACAAAATTTGAATGCCTTGGATGCCTTGGATGCCTTGAATGCCGCCACTTCATTGGGCTGATCAAGCAATTGGCCATTGCCAAGGCGGCGTCACCTTGGCCTCAGGCCAGCCAGCCTGTGCGTTGCAGCGTCCAAAAAGTGCCCAACACCACGATGGCCAAAGACCCGCCTGCGACCACCACCCAGCGGTAAAAGAGGGTGCGTCGCAGCAACCAAGCCACAGGCAAAAACACCAGCACGATGGCGAGTTGGCCCAACTCCACACCGACGTTAAAGCCCCCCAAGGCGGCCAACAAAGCGCTGGCGGGCAAGCCCAGATCGAGCAACACGTTGGCAAAGCCAAAGCCGTGCACCAAGCCAAACACAAACGCCAAGCGCCAGCGCTTGAGTGAGCTCAAACCCAGCAAATTGTTCAGTGCGGCCAACACCACCGACAAAGCAATGGCGGGCTCCACCCAATCGGCTGGGGGGGTGAGCCACTCCATGATGGTCAAGCCCAGGGTGATCGAGTGCGCCAGCGTGAAGGCCGTGACCACGGCCAGCACATCCAGCACCACCGGCCTGGCGTGTTGCGCAGGGGCCCATTGCGTGACACGCCGGCGAGACGCTTGCAGCGGGGCCAGCACCAACAAGCTGAGCAAAAAGACAATGTGGTCGATGCCGATCCAGATGTGCCACACCCCCTCGATGGTGTAGCGGCCGAACACGCGCCAGGCGCTGCTTTGGGCTTGGCTCACCCGTGCCTCTGGGCGTTCAGGGCTGAGCAGGGCGCTGCTTTGCAAGTTCGGCAAGTCCACTTTCAGCAAGCCTCGGTGTAAATCGTCTTGCGCAAAAATCAAGCCGTAGCGCAGCTTCAACTCGGCATTGGCCAGCGAACCCAGCTCGGCGCATGCGGGTGTCCACTGGGCGCTGAGGTAAGTTCCATCGGCGTGTTGGCTGGCCTGCAGATCGGCCTCACCCAAGCGGCAGTTTTGCCCTGATGCGCTCAGCTGCAGGCCTTGGTCGAGCCAAGCCAACAATTCGGCACGGCGATCCTGGGTCTCGCCCCAGCTCACTTGTCCGTCGCGGTCAGCGTCGAGGTCAAAAATCAAGTCGACATCGCGCAGGTGCACATCGGCACGCAAGCTCAGCACACCGTCAGACCCGCTCAGCGTCAGGTAGCTGTTGCTGCTGGAGTGGGCCAGCACGGCCCCGGGCAGCAACAAGGCCCACAGCAGCATGCCCAGGGCGAGCAGTTGCCGCCCGCAATGGCGCAAATGGCGCAGCATCGGGGTGCTCATGGGCCTTCCTTAGACCAACTGGGGTGGGCCGTCAGTTGGCCAATGAGCTCGCGCAAAGCCGGTTCGGTGTAGCCGGTGGCTTGGGCCCAGTTGACCACCGGTTCGGCCACTCGGGCTTGCTTCAAGGCCAGTGCAGCTTGGGCAAACAGCAGGGCATCTGGCGGTTCTTTTTGCAGTTGCCAGTTCTCGACCGACAGGGCCAAACCCGCTGCCATGTCGTGGCCATAGGCGATTTGGTAAATCAATTTGGGCCGCTCAATCAGGGCTTCTTGGCGCAAGGCTTGCGATTGCAGGCGGGCTTGCATTTGGCCAGCCAAAAGGGTTTCATCGGCAGATTTCAACCCCCGGCTGGCCAACAAGGCCTGCACCAACAAGGCATCGGTCAAGCTGCTGGTGGCTTTGTTGGCGGGCCCGGTGGCCACCGCTTTGGCCTCTTTGAACCGGCCTTGCTGGTTCAGCAATTCGGCCAGCGACAGCCGCAGCAGATGCGCTTTGGGTTGGGCTTGCAGGCTTTGTTGCCACACGTTGATGGCTTGTTCTGGCTGGGCGGCCACGCGGAGGGCTTCGCCCAGATGAAAGCCGATCCAGACCTGTGACGAGGCGCCTTGGTGCTCGGCCGCGCGCATGGATTCACGCAGCAACTTCACGGCAGCGCTCGCTTGGCCTGTTCGGTAGTGCAAGACGGCGCGGTAAATTTGGGCTTCTGCGGGTCCAAACAATCGGTCTATCTCTTGGGCGTCTTGTTCAGCAGCGCGCATGTCGGCCAACAACAGGTGCAGCGCAAATCGCCAGGACCAAAACTCTGCCCGTTGGGCTTGTAAGCCAATGGCTTGCTGGATGTCTTGCAAGCCACCCGCAAAATCGTGAAACCCTTGCTTGACCAAGCCCCGCATGAAAAAACCATCTGCCGTCAACTCTTTGGCTTGCCACCAAGGGGCCATGGCGGCTTTGGCCGAGCCAAACCAGCGCAGGTCGCCCTCGCTGAACCCCAAAGTGAACACCGCACGGGCATAGGCCACGGCCGCTGACAAATCTTGTGGCTGGGCTCGCCAGGCTTGGTCCAGGGCCCGCAAGCTGCCAGCAGTTGCGCCCGAAGCATGCACCGACGAGGCCAGCACCACCGTGGCGGCAGAAGGCAAAAACCGCTCTTGCGCTGCGATGGGCAGGCCGCACAACAACAGCCCTGCGGCCAGCAAGGCCCGGCTTGAGCCTTGGTTTGACATGGGGCCGGTGCTGCTTTTGATAGGTGACAAATGTATGGGGTCTTTGTCCATCTTGGGCTGTTTTCGAGAATATCTGGCTAGCATCATTTGGTGTTTGAAATCGCAAACACTGATTCTGTGTCTTTTTGACAACCTCACTCCCAAAAGGTGTTTCTATGAAATTTGTGATGACCGCTATCGTTTCCGCCTTCATGTTGGTGTCTGCACCTGCTTTTGCCGGCAGCCACGGCGGCGGCAAAATGGACGACAAAAAAGTCGATTGCACCAAAAAAGAAAACGAAAAAAACCCAGCTTGCGTCAAGAAGTAATTCTTTAAGCACCAAGCCAAAACCCCTTTCGAGGGGTTTTTTTTCGACTGCAGCGCTGGCCGGCCAGCTGCGTTTTTGCGGCAGTCCGCTCAACCTTCAAACCGCCCCGACCCAGCACACCCTGTGTTCAAGCCGCATGCAGTGCCCCAAGCCACGGCAAAAGGCTGGGGCACCAAACCGCAGGCACAGCGCCCGCGTGAGCGGTCGTTTGTCGCGTGCCGGTTCGGTGCACTGATCTGTGCGATCAAGGCCCCACATACACCGGGGCAAAGCCGCCGCCCGGCGTTCTGAAGTTGGTGGTTTGGCCTTGGTACAGGCGCGCGGCCAGTGACTGCACTTGGCCGCCATAGCTGTAGTTGCGCACGTCGAACTTGAGGGTTTGCGCCGCTTCGCCGCCCGAGATGGTGCGCTCACCCGGCGCCACCAAGGCCTGGGCGATGTAGCCGCCCGCGGTAATCTCGGCCCACACCCGGCTGGTGAGCTTGTCGCCCCGGTAGGCGGCTTTGCCGCCGTAGCCTGCAAAGGGCTTGAAGAAAAATTGTTTGCGCGCCGCCCACAAGCGCTGGGCGTTGGCCGGTGTCACCACCTCGGTGTGCGGAATGCCCGCCAGCAACACGGCCTGGGTGGCCTCGGGCACACCCATGGCTTGCAGGGTGCCCGCCTGGCACAGCAGGGCCAGGTTGCGCTTGTCGGCCAGCAGGGCGTGGGCTTGCGGGTGGGGGGTGAGCACCACCGCGTCTTGCAAATAGGCTTGCCGCAGGTGCGCGTGCGCGGGCTCGGTCAAGGCAAAGTCGGTCAGGCGGTTGTAGACCAAGTCAATCGCCACGCCGTCCACCCACAGCTGCTGGTCGCGCCACACCAGCTGTGCCGGATCAACCACAAAGGCCTGGATGCCGTGCTGCTTGAACAGGTTTTGGAACAGCAAAAACTCGGGGTACAGGTACTGCTGCTCGGGCAGCGCGTCGACGATGGCCACCGTGCGCAAAACCCGCGTGGGCTGACTCAAGCGCCACTCGTTCTTGAACATGGCCACGAAGGCCAACTCCAGCGCATCGACTTGCGCCCCGGTCGGCACGTAAGCTTCAATCTCTGCACAACAAGCCCGCTGCGCCCGGGCCAACAAGGCATTGAGCAGCGCGCCACCCGCGTTGGTGTTGACCTCAATCAGGCCAAAACCTGGGCTTGGTTTGTCGGCGTCAGCGTGCGCCTGCGCGTGCCCATGTACATGGAAGTCGTAGCCCATGAACACGCTCTTGGCCCGCGTGGGGTGCCGCGCGATGGGGTCTGAGCGGGCCAGCACTTCTTCGCGGTAGGCAGGCAAGGCGGCCACCGACTCCAGTGCCGTGATGAGTTGCGCCATGCGCTGCACCTGCGCTTTGGGCAGCACCACCGGGCGCGCTGAAAACAGCGTGGGCAAACGGCCTTGCACCAGCGCAAACAGTTCAGGCTTGTCGATGCCAGCCGCCATGCTGTTTGCCAAGGCCTGATCGTCCAGGCTGATGCAAAAACATTCGCGGTTGAAGTTGTCCGCCGTGATGTGGGCGGTGGTGTGGGCGGTGGTGTGGGCGGTGGTGTGCACGGTGCTGGTGGCGATGTTCATGGCTTGCATCCTCGGGTCTGCGGGCATTGTCTACCCGGTGGCATCGGCATGCGGTTTGGCATGGTCCATGTGTTCTTGGGCGATTTTGCATTTTTCAGCGCCCCCGTTGCGTTGTCTGTCTGCCTGCATTCGAAGTGCGCAGGGCCTGGCGATGTATCGACCGGCAAAACTGGCTTAGGATACTTGCCTGTGTGTGCCCAACCGGATTGGGCACAAAGATCGACTTCCTCTCTTTAATGAATGTGAGACCCGCATGACTCTTCGAATCGGCATCAACGGCTTTGGCCGCATCGGGCGCATGGTGTTGCGCGCCGCCGTGCAAAACTTCCAAGACGTGCAGATCGTGGGCATCAACGATTTGCTCGAACCCGAGTACCTGGCCTACATGCTCGAGTACGACAGCGTGCATGGGCGCTTTCAGGGCAGCTTGTCGGTCGAGGGCTCGACCTTGATCGTGAACGGCCAGCGCATCCGCCTGACGCAAGAGCGCGACCCCGCGAATTTGAAGTGGCACGAGGTGGGCGCGGATGTGGTGATCGAGGCCACGGGTTTGTTTTTGGACAAAGACAGCGCGGGCAAGCACTTGAGCGCGGGCGCCAACAAGGTGGTGATGTCTGCGCCTTCCAAAGACGACACGCCCATGTTTGTGTTCGGTGTGAACCACGCCACCTATGCCG
>NZ_JBIKIL010000071.1:0-20053 GCF_044361645.1 Limnohabitans sp.
CTGGAGATTGTGCAAAAGCGCATCACCCGCGACGAGGTCTATATCGCTGACGAGGCTTTCTTCACCGGCACCGCCGCCGAAGTCACGCCGATCCGCGAACTCGATCGCATCGCCTTGGGCAAGGACGATTACGTGGGCACCCGAGGCCCGATCACCGAAAAAATCCAAAGCGGCTTTTTTGACATCGTCAATGGCCGCAATCCCAAGTACGCCCACTGGCTGACCAAGGTCTGAGGAGCGCGCGCATGAGCACCCAAGCTGTTGAGCTGCTGGCCACCGACCTGAATGCCCAGGGCGGTGTGTTTTGCCCCAGCCCCAAAGCCGACATGAAAATCTGGAACAGCCACCCCAAGTCTTACTTGGACGTGGCCAAAACCGGCCACGCCAAGTGCCCTTATTGCGGCACGGTGTACCAACTCAAAGCCGGGGAGGTGGTGGGACACCGCCACTGAAGAAACACAAAGCGGGCCAAGCAAGGGCCGCAGAGCCCTTGGGCAAGCACGAGCGTGATCATGCCTTTGCCGCGCTCAAAAAACCTCTGACAAAAAGATCTGCTGCCGTTTGCGCCCGCTTGAACTGAGCCCATGGTGGGCAACTGGGCCTTGATCGGTGCCGCCCAGCGGCAGTCCCAAGCTTTACAACACACGCTCCAAAACCGCCTGCAAATGCTCCGAGGGCAAGCGCTTGAAGCCCGAACGGGCAAAGCGCTGCAAGCGGCCTTGCATGAAGGCCACCAGCAACGAGGCTGTGACTTTCGCATCGGCAGTGGCTGCAGCATTGGCCGCAGGGGCAGACGACTCGGTGCCTTTGAGCGATTGGCGCAGCTGCGCTTCAATTTTGTCGAACAGCAAGTTGATGCGCTCTTGCAAGCGCTCATGCTCGAGCACCAGTGCCTCGCCATTCATGACCCGGCTCATGCCCGGGTTTTTTTCGGCGAACTGGAACAACAAGGCCACGATGCGCCCGGCTTGCAAAGGGCCTGCAGGCTCGCGGTCGGTCACTTGGCGAATCAGGCCCAGCACCGATTGGTCCACAAAATCGATCAAGCCCTCAAACATTTGTGCCTTGCTGGCGAAATGGCGGTACAAGGCCGCTTCGCTCACCCCAATTTTGGCAGCCAAGCCTGCCGTGGTCACACGCTCAGCACCGGGTTGCTCCAGCATGGTCGCCAAGGTTTGCAAGATTTGCAGTCGCCGCTGGCCTGGGCCTGGGCGTTTGCGGGCAGGTGTCCCATCGTCGTCGGAAAACCGTGCGCTGGGCTGTACTGGGTCTGACATGACGCTGCCTCCATGGGTTAGGGCTTGAATTTGAACACGGCCTGCACAGCCCATGCGAGCCGGTTTTCAGCGGCTACGGATCATGGTGCCGAAGGCTTGCTCGGTCAGCACTTCCAGCAGCATGGCGTGGGGCACGCGGCCGTCGATGATGTGCACCGCATTCACGCCGCTCTTGGCCGCGTCGAGTGCGCCAGCGATCTTGGGAATCATGCCGCCGCTGATGGTGCCATCGGCGCACAGCTCGTCGATGCGGCTGGGCGTCAACTCGGTGAGCAGCTGGCCTTGTTTGTCCAGCACGCCCCGGATGTTGGTGAGCATGAGCAGTTTTTCAGCCTGCAACACGGTGGCCAGTTTGGCCGCCACCACATCGGCATTGATGTTGTAGCTTTCGTTGTTGATGCCAAAACCAATCGGACTGACCACGGGGATGAAGGCGTCGTCTTGCAGGCACTGCAAGATGGCCGGGTCGATGCTTTCGATCTCGCCGACCTGGCCCACGTCATGCTCTTTGGTGGGGTCTTGCGCGTCCACCAAGCGCAGTTTTTTGGCGCGAATCAGGCCGCCGTCGCGGCCTGTCAGGCCCACGGCTTTGCCGCCTGCGCGGTTGATCATGCCCACAATGTCTTGCTGCACCTCGCCGCCCAGCACCCACTCCACCACTTCCATGGTCTCGGCATCGGTCACACGCATGCCCTGGATGAACTCACCGGTTTTGCCCAAACGCTTGAGGGCCGTTTCGATCTGCGGACCACCACCGTGCACCACCACCGGGTTCATGCCCACCAGTTTGAGCAGCACCACGTCCTCGGCAAAGGCTTGTTGCAAGGCCGGGTCGGTCATGGCGTTGCCGCCGTATTTGATGACCAGGGTTTTGCCGTGGAACTTGCGGATGTAGGGCATGGCCTGCGCCAGGATTTGGGCCTGGTCATGAGGCGCAACACAAAAGGTGGGAGCGGGGTCGGTCATGGTGTGTGGCAAGAGGTTGGGCGAAAGCTTGAGCGAAGGCTTGAGCGAAGAATAAAGGGCAGGTTCAAATTCACAGTGATTGTGCCGCAAGGCCATGACGCTTCAGCGGGTCTCAGCCCGCTTTCTGGTCATCCCTCAGCCCAACACTTCGGCCAGCATGCGGTCTACCCCTTGCTGCCAAGGCGGCAGCACCAAACCGAAGGCTTGCCGCAGTTTATGGGTGCGCAGTCGCGAGTTCAAAGGGCGTTGTGCTGGCGTGGGAAAAGACGTGGTGGGCACGGGCGCGATGTCTTTGACTGTCAAGGCCAACTCTGGTTTGATGAGCCGGGCCTGCGCCACCACATGGCTGGCATAAGCATGCCAAGTGGTCTCACCCGCCGCCACCAGATGGTAGATGCCCGCCAACTCGGCTTGGTGCATCACCCTGCGGATGGCGTGCGCCGTGACGTCGGCGATCAAGTCGGCACCGGTGGGTGCACCGTGTTGGTCGTCAATCACGCTCAGGCGCTCGCGCTCGGCAGCCAGGCGCAGCATGGTTTTGGCAAAGTTGGCGCCGCGCGCGGCGTACACCCAGCTGGTGCGAAAAATCAGGTGCTTGGCGCATGCAGCGGCAATGGCTTGCTCGCCTTCGAGCTTGGTCTGGCCGTACACACTCAAGGGGCCTGTGGCGCTGCCCTCTTGCCAAGGGGTTTCGCCCTGCCCGTTGAACACGTAGTCGGTGGAGTAATGCACCAGCCAAGCACCCACCTCGGCCGCCGCGTGGGCAAGCGCAGCGGGCGCGGTAGCGTTGAGGCAGCGGGCAAGCTCGGGCTCGCTTTGGGCTTTGTCCACGGCGGTGTGCGCGGCGGCATTCACGACCACATCGGGCCGGTAGGCCAATACCGTTTGGGCCAAGCGCGCAGGCTGGCTAAGGTCACCACAAAAGTCTGTGCTGTGCCGGTCCAGCGCCAGCAGCTCGCCCAAAGGCGCCAAGCTGCGCTGCAACTCCCAGCCGACTTGGCCATTTTTACCCAACAGCAATATCTTCATGTTTGACCCTCTGCAAAGTTTTGGCTGACCCCGTCGCGGTAAGCGCCGCCTTGCACGTGGAACACCCAGTCGGACCTGGCCAGGTAACAGACCACGCTTTCGCGGATGCCGGTTTCAAAGGTTTGCACAGGCTTGCGGCCCAGCTTGCGGTGGATTTTGCTGGCGTCGATCGCGCAGCGGCGGTCCTGACCGGGGTGGTCGGTGGCGTCAGTGATTTGGCTGGCACAGGGCCAACCGTCGTGCAATCCGTCAAGGCGTGGCCCGTCGTCGTGCAATCCGTCATCGCGAGGTACGAAGCGATCCATAGACTGCCGCGCTGCGCTCGCAGTGACAGGGAATCCGTCAAGGCGTGGCCCGCCGACGTGGAATCCGTCATCGCGAGGTACGAAGCGATCCATAGACTGCCGCGCTGCGCTCGCAGTGACGACCAATCCGTCAAGGCGTGACCAGTCGTCGTGCAATTCGTCAAGGTGCGGCCCGCCGTCGTGTAATCCGTCATCGCGAGGCACGAAGCGATCCATGGACTGCCGCGCTGCGCTCGCAGTGACAGGGAATCCGTCATCGCGAGGTACGAAGCGATCCATGGACTGCCGCGCTGCGCTCGCAGTGACAGGGAATCCGTCATCGCGAGGCACGAAGCGATCCATGGACTGCCGCGCTGCGCTCGCAGTGACAGGGAATCCGTCATCGCGAGGCACGAAGCGATCCATGGACTGCCGCGCTGCGCTCGCAGTGACAGTCGGACAGAAAGTTGGCGCAAATAAAGCCTGCGCCGCCGGTCATCAAAGGGGGCATGGAAAAATCATCCTGTACGGACACAACACACGCTGCGCCTTCTGACTTCGGATTTTAGAAGCATTGACCTGGCCTTTGAGCCCAGCGGCCGCATCAAGCGCCGCGGCTTTGCCTGCCAGTTCGCGTGCTCGCGCTGCCATGGCTGCTCACAGGCTTGCTGGTCGGTTAGTGTGCCTCTTTGCGTGCTCGCGTTGCCATGGCTGCACACAGGCTTGCTGACCGGTTAAAGTGGTGCTCACTTCAGGAAGCGATCAATGGCCTCATCCAAAAAAACCCAACGCCAAACTGGCTCAGCAACGCCACCAGCACCCAGCTTGACACCGCCCACGCAACAGGTCTGGCTGGCAGGTTTGGGCGCGATGGCCAAAGCCCAAGAACAAGGCAGCAAAGCCATTGAAGCTCTGCTCAACGATGGCCTGGCTTTTCAGCGCAAAAGCCAAGCCGAAGCCCAGCAACGCCTGCAAGAGGCCACCGAGCGCTTGAGCCAGATGGCAGGCAGTTTGGGTCAATCCGCATCATTGCGGGTGGACAAGCTGGAACACCTGTTTGAAGACCGCGTGGCCAAGGCCTTGCACAGCTTGGGCATGCCCTCGCTGGTGGACATGCAAATGCTGAGCGCGCGTGTGGCGCATCTGGAGTCGCAGTTGCAAGCCTTGCAGCCGGGGCCCAGCAGCGCTGCCAAGCCCAAGGCCGCTGCGCCCACCCAGACCGCGGTGAGCCGGGCGCGTCAAGCCACGCCAACGCCTTCGCGTCCTGCTCGCAAAAAATCGGTTTAGTCCTGTCTGCAGCGCCCGGCCATGGCCAAAAAAGCACCTCGTCGCACCGCTGAGCGCATAGCGCTGGTGACGCTGGCTTTGTTCAACCGCTTTGGCGAGCCCAATGTCTCGACCACGCTGATCTCGGCGGAGCTGGGCATCAGTCCGGGCAATCTTTACTACCACTTTCCGTCCAAAGACGCTTTGGTCAACCAGTTGTTTGACCAATACGAGACGGCCATGCTGACCCTGTTGGACGCAGCCCCCGATGTGTGCGACGTGGAGGACACGTGGTTTTTTCTGCACTCGCTGTTTGAGCAAGTCTGGAACCACCGCTTTTTGTACCGCGATTTGAACAACTTGTTGTCGGGCAATCGGCATCTGGAGACCCATTTCCATGCGGTGCTGGAGCGCAAGACCCAAGCTTTTCGTCAAATGCTGGAGTCTTTGGTGGCCGCTGGCCTGATGCGCATGGATGCAGACCACATCGAAACCCTGTCGGCCAGTTTGTCGGTCATGGTGACCTATTGGCTCAGTTACGAGTATGTTCGCAACCCCCGCCAGGCCATGGAGCCTGCCAGCGCCAGCTTGGCCCTGACACGCGGGGCGCAGCATGTGCTGGCCTTGTTGTCGCCCTACATGGCCAACACCGATTTGCAAAGCCATTTGCACGCCTTGACGGCGGCCTACAAATCACCCCAAGCCGATTGAGCCTCAAGCAAAACGCAGGGCGGCCAAGGTCAACAAGCCATCAAAAATCAGGTTGTCCACCAACTCAAAGCGCACCGACATGCTGGGGGCCATCTTCCAGCCCGCACCGCCTGTCATGACGCACAAAGGCTCTTGCCCGGTGTGTTCGCGCAAGTGCTGCACCATGCGCTCGCAGGCACCCGCAATCGCATAGGTGCCGCCACTGGTCAGGGCATCGCTGGTGTTGGTGGGAAACGGCCTCACATCACCGGTGGGCACATGCAAACCCGCCGTGCCCGACTCCAAGGCGCGCAGCATGATGCCGTGGCCAGGCAAGATCAGCCCGCCCAAGAAACGCCCGTGTTCATCAATCGCTTCGACCGTCACCGCCGTGCCCACCATCACCACCACCAAGGGGCGCAAGAGGCCGCACGCCAACAGGCGATGGCGTGCGCCAATCATGGCCACCCAGCGGTCTGAGCCCAAGCGCGAGGGGTGGTCGTAACCGTTGGTCAAACCGGCCTCATGCACACTGGGCACCACCCAGTGGGGTGTCACATCCCAAATGTCCATTTGCTCTTGCACGCGGCGCTTGATGGCATCACCGGCCACCACGCAGCCCAGCATCTGATCGGGCTTGGGCAACGAAGCCCACGGGCCTTCGGACAAACAGTCGATGTTTTCGAGGAATTCAGCGCCTTGCACCAGCAATTGGCCTTGGGGGCTTGGCCGGTCGTACAGCGCCCATTTCAGGCGCGTGTTACCCACGTCGATGGCAAGAAAAGTCATGCGCCGATGATAATGACTTTGAAAGGCGCAACTTCGGGGCAAGCCCTCAGCGGTTGACGCCTGAAGCTTGCGCTTTGCGAATGGCCTCTTGCGCATCCATGTTGGGCCGCGTGGCTTGATCTGGGGAATCCACTTGGAGCATCAAGCCCAATAATTTGGCACCGTGTTCCACGGCCATGGAGGTGTATTTGATGTCGCCCTGAACCAGCGCACTGGCCAACAACTCGACACGCTCCAAAGCATGGATGTTGCCGGCCACTTTGCCCGCGACCACGATGCGACTGGCCAGCACATCGCCGTGCACCTCGCCGTTGGGGCCGATCATCACCAAAATGGTGGCATCTTGAGGCGCTTCGATGTTGCCCACCACTTTGCCGTCGATGCGCACGCTCTCTTGCAAACGCAAAGAGCCGTGCACCTCGGCATGACGGCCAATGACCGTGTCAAATTTTTCCGAGCTCGTGCTCAAAGGGGCGACGGTTGATTTCGATTTTCCAAACATAAGGTCTCCTAGAAGAGTCGTATTAAAACTTTTCGTATTGTGCCCAAATCATGACCCAGCAGGAAGGCACACACGGGCGGACACTCCAGATTCGGGCGCAAAGCACATCCAAGCTGATGGCTCGCACCCACCCAAGGTTTACAAAACCGGCCTGCCCACGGGCATCACCGACTCATAAGCCCGCGCCGCGCGCAGCACCAAAGCATCGCCAAACATGGGGCCGACGATTTGCAAACCCATGGGCAGGCCGCTGCGGGTCAGGCCACAAGGCACGGTGATGGCCGGTTGCTGGGTCAGGTTAAAAGGATAGCTGAACGGGGTCCAGCCCAACATGGCCTCGGGGGTCATGGGGGCCGTGCCTGCGGCGCGGGCTTCAAAGGCGGGTATGGACACTGCGGGTGTGACCAACAGGTCATAACGCTGCATGAACTGGCGCATGTGCGAGCCCAGCACGCCCCGGCGCTGGTGCAATTGCTGCACCTGCAAGGCACTCAGCTGCGCACCCAACTCGGCCTCGGCCCGAAAATCCGGGTCGGTCACGGCCTGCTGGGCGGCGCTCAAGCCCTGCCACACGGTGTAAGCGCCCAAAAACCACAGGCCGGTGGTGATGTCCAAGGGGTCTTCAAAACCCGGGTCAATGTGTTCCACATGCGCGCCCAGGGCCTGCAACACTTGCACGGCCGCAGCCACTGATGCGGCCACCTCGGGGTGTATGTTTTTGGCGAAACCCAAAGTGGGGGAATAAGCGATGCGCAATCCCCGTATGCCGTCTTCCAGGCCCACGGTGTAGTCGCTCACGTCAGGCGGCAAGGCTGTCCAGTCGCGCGCATCGGGCTGCTTGAGCACGTTCATCATCATGGCCGCGTCGCGCACGCTCAGGGTGTGTGGCCCCAAATGCGCCACCGAACCAAAAGGCGACAAGGGGTAGGCGGGCACCCGGCCAAAGCTGGGTTTGAGGCCCACATTGCCGCAAAACGCCGCCGGAATCCGCACACTGCCCGCGCCATCGGTGCCCACGCTCAGCGGCCCCAGACCTGCCGCCACCGCCGCCGCCGTACCGCCCGACGACCCGCCAGGCGTGTGCAACAAATTCCAGGGGTTGCGCGTGATGCCGGTGGCGGGCGAATTCGTCTCACCCTTGCAACCAAATTCGGGGGTGGTGGTTTTGCCCAGCAGCACCGCACCGGCTTCACGCAGCCGCGCCGTGGCCGGAGCATCGACCTCCCAAGCCTGGTTCGGGTCGACCGTGCGGCTGCCGCGCAAAGTGGGCCAACCCCGCGTGAGGATGAGGTCTTTGATCGAGCTGGGCACACCCTCCAGAGCGCCCACGGGTGCGCCTTGCTGGCGGTGCGCCTGCCAACGCGCCTCGCTGGCGCGGGCGCTGGCCATGGCGGCGGCTTCGTCGACCAAGCAAAAGGCGTTGATGTGCGGGTTCAGGCGCGCGATGCGCTGCAGCACCGCCTGCGTGACCTCGACAGGTGAGGTTTGCCCGCTGCGGTACAGCGCCAGCAGTTCATGGGCTGGGGTTTGGGTCAGGTCTTGGGTTGAAGCTGCTGCGGGTGCGGTGCTCATGCTCATGCCTTTTGTCTGGTGAATCAAAAACCCCAAGCGGGAAGTCGGGTCAGGTCAGGGCCGGGTGCGGGTCTGGGGACTGAGTTTTTTCCAAGGCAAGTCGCCCGGGTCGGCCGCCATGGGGCCGGCCGCTTTGGCCACCAGCACGCGGCTGGCAATCGGCGTGAAATCGGCCCGGAAATGGTTGGAGCTTTTCACCACCAGCAACTTCATCTGCTCGGGCTGGATGCCCACGGCGCGGAACAACTCGCGGTCCAGCATTTGCATCTTGCCGCTGGCCACGGCGATCAAAACGCCCTCGATTTCCAGACACGCACAAGGCCCAATGCGGGGCTTGATGCCGGTCATCATCGGGCCTTTGAGCTCGCAATGGTCTGGCCCCAAGGCCCGCACGGTGAAGCGCCCTTGCAAAGGCGGGTCGCTGGCCTGGCCGGTAAACGTGGGCACGGCCTTGCCCAAAGCCAATTGCAACACAGCCCCTGCGCCAGCGGTGTGCGCCATGCGGGCGGCCTCGGGGTCGTACAACAAACCCAGCGCCACCTGGGCAGGCCAGCGCTGTCCGGCCCCTTGCTGCAACAGGGCGTGCAGCATGCCGGTGGTGTTGCTCTCGCCGCCAGCGCCGGGGTTGTCTTGGGTGTCGGCGATGACCACGGGGGGCTCAGACAGCTCGGCGGTGGCCAGCGCCTGCGCAACGGCCTCGCGGGCGGGCAGCACGTCGGGGCGCCATTGGCTGGGTTCGGCCACACGCTCGAACAAACGCTGCACGGCCATTTCTGCCTGCGCGCCACAGCCCCAAACCACCGGGCCGCATTCGGCAAAGTCAGACGCCGGAAAGCCCATGCAAAAACTCAGCATGCAGCCGGTCTGCGTTTCCAGCGCGATCATCTCGTCGTAGATGTCTTTGGCCGGGGCCATCCAGGTGCTTTGCGCATTCAGCGGAATCAAAAACGGCAGACGCCGCGCCTGCACCGGGCGCTTGGCACCTGCACGCAGGTGCTCGCGCAGCAGCATGGCGGCGCGCTCGCCGGTCTCGGCCATGTCGATGTGCGGGTAAGTGCGGTAAGCCACCAGGCCGTCGGCCAGCTGCAGCATGCGCTCGGTCACGTTGGCGTGCAAATCGAGGCTGGCGACGATGGGCACACGGGGGCCGACCACGGCGCGGATGCGGGCGATCAACTCGCCCTCGCTGTCGTCGGCGTTTTCGGCCACAGCCGCGCCGTGCAAATCGAGGTAAACACCGTCCAAGCCCTGCACCAGGGCGGCGCGCACATCGTCAAGAACAGCGTCGCAGATGCGCTCAAACGCGTCGGTGGTCACATAAGAAGAGGGCGTGGCACCCGCCCAGGCCGAGGGCACGAGCTGCCAGCCCTCGCGGCGGGCCGCGTCGATGAAACCGCCCGTCGGCATGTTCACGCCCACCATCTGCGCCAGCAAGGCTTGGCCGCGCACATAGGCTGGAAAATCCTCACCCTTTTGGAAGGCAGCCCAATCGGCCAAGCTGGGGGCAAAGGTGTTGGTCTCGTGCTGGTAACCAGCGATCAGGATACGGGTCATGGAGTGGCAGCTTTGGGCGTTGGGCGTTGGGCGTTGGGCGTTGGGCGTTGGGCGTTGGGCGTTGGGCGTTGGGCGTTGGGCGTTCAGGGGTCAGGGGTCAGGGGTCAGGGGTCAGGGGTCAGGGGTCAGGGTCAGGGGTCACGCGGGGGCAGCGCGGCCGGGGCTGCGTCGAACAAGCGCCGGGTGTAGTCATGCTGCGGGTTGGCGTACACATCGGTGGTGCGGCCCTGCTCCACGATGCGGCCTTGGTGCATGACGATGACACGGTCGCACAGCTGCGCCGCCACACGCAGGTCGTGGGTGATGAACAACAAGCCCAAACCCAGGCGCGACTGCGCCTCGCGCAGCAGATTCAAAATTTGCGCCTGCACACTCACATCCAGAGCACTCACTGCCTCGTCGGCCACCAGCACCTGGGGGCGGCAGGCCAGCGCTCGGGCAATCGCCAAGCGCTGACGTTGCCCGCCGCTGAACTGGCTGGGGTAGCGCTGCAAAGCCTCGACCGGCAGGCGCACCTGCACCATCAGCTCGGCGGCCAAGGCTTGGGCTTGGGCACGCGTCTGGCCAAAATTCATGGCCCCCTCGACCAGGGACTGGCCCACGGTACGGCGCGGGTTGAGCGAGCGGTTGGGGTCTTGGAACACCACCTGCACCCGGTGGCGCAGTGGGCGCAAACGGCTCTCGGGCAAAGTAGCCACCTCATCGTCACCCCACAAGATGCGGCCCTCGCTCGGGTCAACCAAGCGGATCAGGCAGCGCGCAAAAGTGGACTTGCCCGAGCCGGACTCGCCCACAATGCCCACCGTCTCACCCGCATGCACCGCCACATGGGCGTTTTGCAGTGCTGCGGTGGCGCGGTTGCGGCCCAGCCAGTCGCGGCTGGCGTAGGTTTTGCCCACGCCCTGGCCCGACAACAAAGCCGGGCCAGTGAAGGCGGATTTGGCCGCAGGCGGTGTCATGCCCGGAACGGCCGCCAACAACTGGCGCGTGTACTCCGCCTGGGGGCGGCGCAAGACTTGCTCGCAAAGACCGCCCTCGATCGCTTCGCCTTGGTTCATCACCAGCACCTCGTCGGCGATCTCAGCCACCACGCCCATGTCGTGCGTGATGAACAGCACCGCACTGCCCTGCTCGCGTTGCAAGTCGGCAATCAGCTTCAAAATTTCTTTTTGCGTGGTCACGTCGAGCGCCGTGGTCGGCTCGTCGCAGATGATCAAGGCAGGCTTGAGCACCACGGCCATGGCGATCACGATGCGTTGGCGCTGACCGCCGCTGAGTTGATGCGGGTAACTGCGCAGCATGCGCTCGGGGTCGGGCAGGCGCACCCGCTCAAAAATACGCAAAATTTCAGCGCGGCGTTGGTCGCGGGGCCAATCGGTGTGGGTCGAGAGCAACTCGTCGACCTGGTCAGCACAGGTCATGACCGGGTTGAGCGCGGTCATGGGTTCCTGGAACACCATGCCCATGCTGCGTCCGCGCAAGGCGCGCAAACGTGCGGCAGAAGCACCGAGCAAGGACTCACCTTGCAGCACGATCTCGCCGCCACTGGGCCGCAGCTCCTTGGCCAGCAAACCCATGACGGTGGTGGCCATGACCGACTTGCCCGAGCCCGACTCGCCCACCACACACAGGGTCTGACCGGGGAGGATGCTCAGCGACACCTGGTGCACCGCATGCGCCCGGTCACTGCCCGCAGGAAGCGCCACCGTGAGTTGGCGGATGGACAAGGCCGGTTGAGGCGATGCTGTGCTCATCATGTCCCTCTCTTCGCAAACTTGGGATCGAGCACGTCGCGCAAACCATCCCCCAACAAATTAACGGCCAGCACCGTGGGCACCAAAAACAAGGCGGGGTACAGCACGTTGCCGGGGTATTGGCTAAATTGCACACGCCCCTCGGCCATGATGTTGCCCCATGTGGGGATGTCGGGCGGCAGGCCCAGCCCCAGAAAACTCAAAATGGCTTCGGTCAACACAGCCGACGCGGCCACAAACGTGCCCTGCACGATCAGCGGCGCCAGTGCATTGGGCAAAATGTGTCGCCACAAGATCACGGACGTGGGCGTGGCCAGTGCACGCGCTGCCTCGACAAAAGGCTCTTCGCGCAAAGTCAGCACCAGCGAGCGCACCAGGCGCGTGACGCGCGGCACCTCGGGAATGGCGATGGCCACCACCACTGTCCACACTTGCGCGCCCAAGGCCGCCACCAGCGCAATGGCCAACAAAATGGCAGGAATGGCCATCAGGCCATCCATGAAGCGCATGAGCACCGCATCAACCTGCCGAAAGTAACCGGCCAGCATGCCCAAGAAGCCACCCAGCGTCAGCGCCAGCACGGCCGTGAAGCCGCCCACCAGCAATGACACTTGCGCCCCGTAGACCACGCGGCTGTACAAATCGCGGCCAAAGCTGTCGGTGCCCAGCCAAAAGGTGTGGGCCACGGTGCTGCCATCGACCAGGGTGAAGTCCCCCTTGAGGCCGGCAGGTTTGTTGATGAACTTGGAGTCCATGGCGGACGGGTCCAAGGTGCCCAGCCAAGGTGCCAGCAAGGACACCAAGACCATGAACCCCAGCACCAAGGCACCAAACCGGATCGATCCGTTGGCCCATAAACGATGAGAGACTGACATCAGTAACGGATCCTCGGATCAAGAAAGAGATAGCTCAAATCGACCATGAGGTTGATGAACACGTAGGCGCAGGAAAACAACAGAACCAGCCCCTGGATCACCGGGAAGTCGCGGTTGAGCACCGCATCCACCGTGAGCATGCCCAAGCCGGGAATGGCGTACACCGTCTCGGTCACCACCACCCCGCCGATCAGCAAGGCCACGCCAATGCCGATCACGGTGACGATGGGCACGGCCGCGTTGCGCAGCGCGTGGCGCAGCAACACCACTTGCTCGGTCACCCCTTTGGCGCGGGCGGTGCGGATGTAGTCTTCGGTCAACGCCTCGGACACGCTGGCGCGGGTCACGCGGGCGATCAGCGCCACATAAATCATGGCCAGCGTCAACCAGGGCAAGATCAGCTGACGCATCCAGTCCCACATGGGCACGCTGCGCGGCCCAAACAGGCTTTTGTAGCCTTGCACTGGCAGCCATTCCAAACGGATGGCAAACAGATAAATCAACAAATAAGCGATCACGAACACCGGGACTGAAAACCCAGCCACGGAAAAGCCCGACAACAGCCGGTCCAACCAACCCCCCATGCGCCAAGCGGCGATGGTGCCCAGCGGAATGGCCACCGCCACCGCCAGCACCAAGGTGCCTGCAGCCAGCGCCAAAGTGGGCTCGATGCGCTGTGCAATCAACTCGGTCACCGGCTTGCTCAGGTAATAGGAATAACCCAGATCACCCTGAAAAACGCGCCCAATCCAGATAAAGTACTGGGACAGGATCGACCGATCCAGTCCCAACTGTTCCCGGATGCGGTTGATGTCGTCGTTGGTGGCACTGTTGCCAGCGATCACAGCCGCCGGGTCACCGGGGGCCAACCTCAGGATGAGGAAGACCACCAGCGACACGACCAAAAGCACAGGCAGCACCGCCAAAAAGCGGCGCAAGACAAATTGAAACATCGGTCAGCGCCTGTACATCAGTTCTTCTTCAAGCCCCACATGACCGGGATGCCCGGGGTTTGCAACAGACCACTGACGTTGCTGCGAACAACCGTAGGCTGACGGTATTGTCCCAAAGGTGCATGGGTGGCGGTTTCAAAGGCCACGGCCTGGATCTGGCTGGCAATTTTCTTTTTCTCGTCTTCCGTGGCGGCACGCGCAAAAGTGGCCTTCAAAGTCTCGATACGCGGCTCGTTTTGCCAGCCGAACCACCCGGTGTCACCCTTGGCATTGAGCATGGCCATGGCCAACGGGTTGGAGATGTCGCCGGCCGTCCAAGCTGTCAGGAAGGCGTTCCAGCCACCGGCTGCAGGCGCGTCTTTCTTGGCGCGGCGGGCCAACAAAGAGGCCCAGTCCATTTGCTGGAAGTCCACCTTAAAACCTGCGGCTTCGAGTTGCTGCTTGGCCACCAAGGGGATCTTGGCGATCGAGGCCAAGTCGGTGGGGCGCATCAAGAGCACGGGGGTGTTGTCGTAACCGGCTTCTTTGAGCATTTCGCGGGCTTTGGCCGGGTTGGCCACACCAGTGAAATAACCGGTGTTTTCATCGGCATAAACCGTACCGCATGGGAAGATGCTGCGGCAGAGTTTGCCCAGCTCGGGCACGCCGATCTGGGTGTTGATGAAGGCCTGCTGACCCATCGCCACCATGGCGGCTTGGCGGATCTTGGGGTTGTCAAACGGCTTGTGCAAGTGGTTAAAGCGCATGATGAACTGCAAGCCCGCTGGCGAGAAGTCATCGACCTTCAGACCCTCGGTTTTCTTCAGGGTCTCGTACTGCTCGAAGCTCGGCTGCTCGACCATGTCGACTTCACCGGCCTTGATGGCGTTGAACTGGGTTTGCGGGTCGCGGATGATGACCCACTCGACGCGGTCAAAGCTGATTGGACGCCCACCCGCCATACCGCTGGGAGCCTCGGTGCGGGACTTGTATTTGGGGTTGCGGGTGTACACCGCCAAGGCGCCGGGCTTGAACTCGTCGGCCTTGAAGATGAAGGGGCCCGAACCAATGTGCTCCTTGATTTGCTCGGAGCCGGGTGTGGCCGCAATGCGTGCAGGCATGATGAAAGGCACGTTGGAGGAGGCCTTGCCCAAGGCGTCGATCACGATGCCGCTGGGCTCCTTGAGGACCATTCGGAAGGTGTTGGCATCGGGCGTTTCGTAGCGGTCGATGAAGGTGTTCAGGATGCCGCCCATGGCGTCGCGGCTGGCCCAGCGCTTGAGCGAGGCCACCACGTCTTCGCTGGTGACGGGCTTGCCGTCATGGAACTCCAAGCCAGCTCGAAGTTTGAAAGTCCAGGTCTTGCGGTCGGTCGAGGTGGTGTAGGTGTCCACCATCTGGGGCTTGATGTTGCCCTGGGCATCTTCAGAGAACAGCGTGTCGTAAATCATGTACGCGTGGTTGCGCGTCACGTAGGCCGTGGTCCAGACCGGGTCGAGCACCGCCAGGTTGGCGTGCGGCACAAAGCGGAACACTTTGTTGTCTTGCGCTTGGGCTTGGGCAGCCATGGGGGCCAGCATGCTCAAACCCAACAAGCCTGTGGCGGCAAACAGTACACGTCTCTTCATGATCAGATCTCCAAAAATAGGAACAGTTGAAAAATCATGGTGACAGCTTTCAAAACGAACAAGCGTCACCTTTGTGCAAAACGGAGTCGGGGTTTTCACCAGTGGCTGATCGCCCTTCGACCGCTTTCATAATACAAATCAAACCGAGAGCAAAACCCTATGGTCAACCCTGATACTTCAGCCTTGGATTTGTCCCGCGCCCTACACCTCAAGCAGGTGTCGTGCCAGGAAGTCATGCAGTCCACACTCGAGCGCATTGCGCAATTCAATCCGCGGTCCAATGCCATCGTCAGCCTGCAAGAACCCGAACTTTTGATGGCACAAGCGCGTGAGCGCGATGCCCAATTGGCACGCGGCGAGTCCATGGGCTGGATGCACGGCATGCCCCAAGCCGTCAAGGATTTGGCCAACGTGCAAGGCCTGCGCACCACATTGGGCAGCCCGCTCATGAAAGACTTTGTAGCCCCTGAAGATGGACTCATGGCCCAACGCACCAAAGCGGCCGGGGCCATCGTGATTGGCAAAACCAACACACCCGAATTTGGCCTGGGCTCGCACACCTTCAACGAGGTGTTTGGCCCGACCCGCAACGCCTGGGACCCGCGCAAATCGGCCGGCGGCAGCAGCGGTGGTGCAGCCGTGGCCTTGGCCCAGCGCATGCTGGCTGTGGCCGACGGCTCTGACTTCATGGGCAGTTTGCGCAACCCGGCCGGTTGGAACCATGTGTTTGGCCTGCGCCCCTCACAAGGACGCGTGCCCATGCTGCCCGCACAAGACGTGTTCATCGCCCAACTGGCCACCGAAGGCCCGATGGCCCGTCATGTGGCCGACTTGGCCATGCTGCTGTCGACACAAGCCGGTGCCCACCCGGCCAGCCCTTTGAGCCTGACTGAAAACCCTGCGGTGTTTGCGGGCACACTGGACAGCGACCCACAAGGCCAGCGCATCGGTTGGCTGGGCAACTTGCAGGGCTACTTGCCCATGGAAGAAGGCATTTTGCAAGTGTGTGAATCGGCGCTGAACAGCTTTTCGGGCATGGGCTGTGCGGTGGACGAAGCCGTGCTGGGCATGCCGCCTGAGCAAATTTGGCAAGCCTGGCTGGTGTGGCGGCAGGCCTTGGTGGGGCCGCGCATCGCGCCTTTCTTAGTGAACCCTGCCAACCGGGCGCACATCAAGGCCGAGGCGCTGTGGGAGCACGACCTGTCACTCAACTTGACAGGGGCCCAACTCATGGCCGCCAGCGCCAGCCGCACGCGTTTTTTCCAGAGCATGCTGACCCTGTTTGAACGCTTCGATGTGCTGGCCATTCCGGTGTCACAGGTGTGGCCCTTTGATGTGTCGCTGCGCTGGCCGCAAAGCATTGCAGGCCAAAGCATGGACAGCTACCACCGCTGGATGGAAGTGGTGATCTACGCCACCTTTGCAGGATTGCCGTCTGTCAGCGTGCCTGCTGGCTTTGGGGCCAACGGCTTGCCCATGGGCCTGGCGCTGATTGGCAAACCGCAAGGCGACTGGGATTTGCTGAAACTGGCCCACGCCTACGAGATGGCAAACCAAGAGATGATCGCCCGGCGTCCGCCCGGCATTTGAAGCGTGCGGTTCAGTTTTGCTGCCAAGGCAAGCCACGAAAACGCCAACCCCCTTGAACACCCCGGTGCGCCTGCGCATCGGGGTCACCTTCAAAACCTTCGAGGATGTTGTACGCCTGCAAACCCAATTCGGTGGCACGCTGTGCGGCGGCAATCGAGCGCACACCGCTGCGGCACAGCAGCACCAGTTTTTTGCCGCCCGCGCCCAAAGCCTGCACACCGGCATCGAAACCCGGGTTCAGGGCCATGCCGGGCCACTGCTTCCATGCCAAGGCATGGGCCCCGGGCACAAAGCCCACCCAGGCACGCTCGGCGTCGGTGCGCACATCCACCAACTCGGCCTCGCCCGACTGCACCCAAGCCCAGGCCTGCTCGGGCGAAATGTCGCCGGCATAAGCGAGCCCCGCTGGCGCTTGAGGGGAGGGCTTGATCGGGTGTGCGCTCATGGACGGTACTCCTGGGTTTGGGCTGCAAATGCGCGGTCGCGTCGAAGGCATGGTCAAGTCAAGCAAGGCGCCCAGGGCGCGCAACACCGTGCGCGCAACCGGATGTTTGAAGCCATGCGCTGACCGCCATGGGGCTGAATCATAGCTTTGGATAGGCGGATGTGTGCGGCGATGACAGGACCGACTGCAGCAGCTAAGATGCGGGTTTTGATTGACGTTTACGTCAACGTCAAAGCTCAAAAAACTGCCCGCCACCGGAGACGCCCCATGACCGACTTGTCCGCCGAATTCAAAGCCCTGGCCAACTACCGGCCCACCCACAAGGTGCGTTTTGTCACCGCCGCCTCTTTGTTTGACGGCCACGACGCGGCCATCAACATCATGCGCCGCATCTTGCAAAGCATGGGCGCTGAAGTCATCCACCTGGGCCACAACCGCTCGGTGGACGAGGTGGTGACCGCGGCCCTGCAAGAAGACGCGCAGGGCATCGCCATCAGCTCTTACCAAGGCGGGCACAACGAATACTTCAGCTACATGGTGGACCTGCTCAAAGCCCGGGGCGGCGAGCACATCCAGGTGTTTGGCGGCGGCGGCGGGGTGATTGTGCCGTCTGAAATCCGTGCTTTGGCCGAAAAAGGCGTGCGCATTTTCAGCCCCGAAGATGGGCAGAAAATGGGCTTGGCCGGCATGATCGGCGAGATGGTCATGCGCTGCGACCAAGACGTGAGCCCGCTGGCCCCCAAGACCATCAAGGCCATTCAAGGCCATGGCGAGATGCACTGGCGCGCCCTGGCCCAGCTGATCACCGCCCTAGAGAACGACAAAGCCGATGCGTCCGTGGTCCAAGCCGTGCGCGAACAAGCCGCACAAAAAAAAGTGCCGGTGCTGGGCATCACCGGCACGGGCGGCGCGGGCAAGTCCAGCCTCACCGACGAGTTGATCCGCCGCCTGCGGCTGGACCAGGGTGACGCGCTGCGTGTGGCGGTGATCTCCATCGACCCTTCGCGCCGCAAGAGCGGTGGCGCCCTGCTGGGCGACCGCATCCGCATGAACGCGATTTCGCCTTGGTCACAAGGCCCGCGTGTCTTCATGCGCTCGCTGGCCACACGCGACTTTGGCAGTGAAATTTCGGCTGCTTTGCCCGACGTGATCGCCGCTTGCAAGGTGGCGGGTTTTGACGTGATCGTGGTGGAAACCTCGGGCATCGGCCAGGGCGACGCGGCCATCGTGCCGCATGTGGACGTGCCCATGTACGTGATGACGCCCGAGTTTGGCGCGGCCAGTCAGCTCGAAAAAATCGACATGCTGGACTTTGCCGAGTTTGTCGCCATCAACAAATTCGACCGCAAGGGCGCGTCTGACGCGCTGCGCGACGTGGCCAAACAGGTGCAACGCAACCAAGAAGCCTGGACCACACCGACCGAGCAAATGCCGGTGTTTGGCACCATGGCGGCGCGCTTCAACGACGACGGCGTCACGGCGCTGTACCAAGCCCTCAAGGCCCGACTGGCCGAGCTGGGCATGCAGACCAGCGAGGGCCGTTTGCCCGTGGTCAAGGTGCGTTACAGCACCCACCAAAACCCGGTGGTGCCCTCTTCACGCACGCGCTATCTGGCCGAGATCAGCGACACGGTGCGCGGCTACAAAAAACGCGCCATCGACCAGTCGCGCTTGGCCCGTGAAATCCAGCAACTGCGGGCAGCCGCCCAAATGCTGGCCGCAGGCAAAGCCGGTCGCCCCAAGGCGGCTGAGGCGGCAATTGACTTGGCCGTGCAACGCGAACAAACCCAAGACCCCGCCGCCCGCAAGTTGCTCGCCCAGTGGCCCGACATGCAAAAAGCCTATGCGGGCGACGAGTACGTGGTGAAAATCCGTGACAAAGAAATCCGCACCGCGCTCACCACCAAGTCGCTGTCGGGCACCACCATCCGCAAAGTCGCTCTGCCCCAGTACGAAGACGATGGCGAAGTGCTCAAGTGGCTGATGCTGGACAACGTGCCCGGCAGCTACCCCTACACCGCAGGCACCTTCGCCTTCAAGCGCGAGGGTGAAGACCCGACCCGCATGTTCGCAGGGGAAGGCGACCCGTTCCGCACCAACCGCCGCTTCAAACTGGTCAGTGAAGGCCTGCCGGCCAAACGCCTGTCCACCGCGTTTGACTCGGTCACGCTGTACGGCAACGACCCCGAAGTGCGGCCCGACATCTACGGCAAGATCGGCAACTCGGGCGTGAACGTGGCCACGCTGGACGACATGAAGGTGCTGTACTCGGGCTTTGACCTGTGCCACCCGACCACCAGCGTGTCCATGACCATCAACGGCCCAGCGCCCTCGATCTTGGCCATGTTCATGAACACGGCCATCGACCAGAACATCGACAAATTCAAGCTGGAGAACGGCCGCGAGCCGACCGAAACCGAAGCCGCCAAAATCCGCGAATGGGTGCTGCAGAACGTGCGCGGCACGGTGCAGGCCGACATCTTGAAAGAAGACCAGGGCCAAAACACCTGCATCTTCTCGACCGAGTTTTCGCTCAAAGTCATGGGTGACGTCGCGCAGTACTTTGTGCACCACGACGTGCGCAACTTCTACTCGGTGTCCATCAGCGGCTACCACATCGCCGAGGCCGGGGCCAACCCCATCAGCCAACTGGCTTTCACGCTGTCCAATGGTTTCACTTTTGTGGAAGCGTATCTGGCGCGCGGCATGCACATCGACGACTTCGCGCCCAACCTCTCCTTCTTCTTCAGCAACGGCATGGACCCCGAGTACACCGTGATGGGCCGTGTGGCGCGCCGCATCTGGGCCGTGGCCATGAAAGAAAAATACGGCGCGAACGAACGCAGCCAAAAACTGAAATACCACATCCAAACCTCGGGCCGCTCACTGCACGCGCAAGA
>NZ_JBIKIL010000001.1:0-74859 GCF_044361645.1 Limnohabitans sp.
TACTTTGCTTTCTACAACACCGAGCGTCCGCACCAGTCACTGGACAACCAGACACCGCAAGAGGTTCACCAGACGTCAAGCGGTGGTGGTGCGATGATCGTGGACAAATACCGGAGCCAAGAAAGACGCCCAGTTGCGCTTTGCTCCAGCGGGACTGCGAACGAGGAAGTCAGAATAGAGATTGAGCCTGCAATACAAAAGGCAAAAACCGGGGCAGCGCCGTCCAGCTGCGAGAAGTTGAGTGCAACTTAAACTGCCATCAAGTCTGTCCTGACTTTGGGGTCCACTTCAAAGCGCCAATTTGCAAAGCTCTTGTGACCAAGGCGAAGTGGCGTAGATGCGGCGATTGTGCGGTGAAGGTGTGCGTTCTTACCCGGGGAGATCTCGCCTTGTGGCTGAAAGGCCGACGTTGCAAATCGGAGCGAGAAGTCAGCAGAGGCCGTAGTAGTGGGAGTATCGGGCCGAGGAGGCACAAGGAAACCACGAAGGGCCAAACGTGAGAGAGTGACTGAAGACATGGAAAGCTGCAAAGTCATGCGTCAGATGCTGGGGCAACCCGGGCTGGCAGGGAGGAAGCCCGGTGAAGCTGGGTGTGAGCCTGCCAGTGACGAAACTGGAGGTACGTTGCATGAGCACCCAGGCACAGGGTCAGCAAGGTCGATAGCAAGCACTGGTGGCCTGCTGGAGGCGGCGCTGACGCGACAGAACCTGCAAGCCGCTTGGCAGCGAGTCAAAGCCAACAAAGGCGCGGCAGGAGCGGACGGCCTCGATATTGAGGCCACTGCTGCAAGTGCTGCAACCGCTGATCGACCCCAGCTTCAGCGAACACAGGCACGTGTTTCGGCCAGCCAGACGAGCGCAGGATGCGGTCAAGGCAGCGCGGCGCTTTGTTCATAAACCTACAGCTTACAAATGCACCAACAGCCGTTGCTGCTTAACCGCTCCGCATAGCGGCTTTGTCCAACCCGTCGGCCTAGTCGCGACAGCCTGCGGCTGACGCTGGCCTTCAACGTTAGCCGCCTAGACGCGGGCTCATCCAGTTCGGTACCTGATCGTGGTACTATCGCCGCACGAAGCGCAAGCACCAGCGAACTCTTGAACTGATCTTCGCCCGCCCTGTAAGCGGAAACGTCCAGTGGCGCGATATTCAAGCGCTGTTTGTAGAACTGGGCGCCGAAGTCAGCGAGCGCGAGGGCAGTCGTGTAGCCGTGGTTTTGTTCGAAGAAGTGCGAGTGTTCCACCGACCTCACCCTTCGCCGAATACGGACAAGGGCGCTGTGGCGAGCGTGCGCAAGTGGTTGGAACAACACGGAGTGGAACCATGAATGTCATGACGGTAGATGGGTATCACGCGAAGATCGAATACGACGAAGAGCTCGATCTCTTTCGAGGTGAAATTCTGGGTCTGAATGGCGGTGCTGATTTTTACGGCAAGAGCCCGAAGGAACTTCGGACCGAGTTTAAGAAGTCGCTCCAAGTCTTCCTCGACGTGTGTCAAGAAAAGGGCCTTGCACCACGGCGCAACTTCTCCGGCAAGTTCAACTTGCGTATCTCGCCCGAGTTGCACGAACGGCTGGCCATCGAAGCACAGGCTCAAGGCAAGAGCATCAACACGCTTGCTCAAGAAGCCTTGCAAGAACGCGTGGCCTCTTGAGACAGACGTCCAACCCTTCCTCCAAGCGGCGAGTAGGCGTTGACTTGCTGCATACTTCAGCAATTGCAGCACAAAAAGGAGCGGAAACATGGCAAACGTGAAGGCAATTGAAAGCGCTGTGGAATCTCTACCCCCTGTGGAGTTGGCAGAATTTCGGCGGTGGTTCGCTGAATTCGATGGCAACGCGTGGGATAAACAAATTGAGCAAGATGCAGCTTCTGGCAAGCTCGACCTATTGGCTGCCGAGGCGATTGCCGACTATCTCGCAGGGTCGGCGAGGCAACTTTGAGTTTGGCGCACACGGCGTCAAAGCGGTTTTGGCAATGCCTCGATGCATTGCCCGCCGAAATTCAAACCGTAGCGCACCGAAATTTCGCGCAGCTAAAGGCAGATCCAAGTCATCCATCGTTGCATTTCAAGACTGTCGCAAATGGTCGATTTCACAGCGTTCGAGTCGGTCTCTATTACCGCGCACTTGGCCTCCCCGTGACAAGCGGCGTACATTGGTTTTGGGTCGGGACGCATGGCGAATATGACAAGCTCATCGGCTAACAAGTTGCTCGTCACCGACACGCAGCAGCAGGATTCGTGACCACACTCACGACCAGACCCGTAAGTATGAACCGCTCACGAGATTGGCATCTTTGACGCTGAAGGTCAGTTCGTCGGAGCTTGCGCACTCAAACAGTTCTCTGCCTTCAAAAATATGTGCGATCTTGGCTACTGGGTTCAGCAATCACGGCAACGCGTTGGCGCGGTGACCGCTGCGGTTTTGGCACTCTGTGAGCGCGGCTTCGGTTGCTTGGATCTGACCAGGATCAAGATTGTTGTAGCCGATACAACGCTGCCTTCACCTTGATCCATACGGCAAATTGCCGTATCCTCGCATCAGGAGGTCACCTTTATGCCCGCAGCCATTTCTACCGCCCGCCTCGAAGCCCGAATCAGTACCGATCTGCATGCCATGCTCAAGCGTGCCGCCGAGCTGCAGGGCCGCACCATGACCGATTTTGTGGTGTCTGCCGTGCAAGCCGCCGCACATCAGGCCATCGAACAAGCGGATGTCATCCGTCTGTCGCAGGCCGATCAAGCCTGTTTTGCGCAGGCGCTGCTGTCCCCACCCAAACCGGCTCCGGCATTGGCGCGTGCCTTCAGTCGCCGCAGCAAGCTCTTGCGTTCTGAATGAGCCGCGCCCCGTTCCTGCTGGCCCCGCTGGATGGGGCGCATGACCGCGCCAAGTTCCATGGCGATTCGGAGCCGCTCAATCGCTACCTGCGCGAGCAAGCCAGCCAGGACATTCGACGTCGCGTCGCCGCCTGCTTTGTGGCCCTGGCTGACGGGCAGCGCATTGCGGGGTACTACACCTTGGCGTCTGCCAGCCTGTATCTGGCCGATCTGCCGGCCAGTACCCGCAAGAAGCTGCCGCGCTACCCGACTGTGCCTGCCGTGCGCATGGGCCGCTTGGCTGTTGACCGTGACTTCAAAGGGCAAGGTCTTGGCGGTGCGCTGCTGGCCGATGCGCTGCTCCGTGCCGCTCGCTCTGAGATAGCCGCCTTCGCCCTGGTCGTTGACGCCAAGGACGAGGCGGCAGCCGCTTTTTACAGCCATCATGGTTTCATCGCCTTGCCCGACTCGCCGCTGACCCTGTTCTTGCCACTGGCCACGGCTCAGCTCTCCTGAAGCCCTTGGTTGCCGAAAAACCTGCATGGTTTGAGAGGGATAATCTCACCATGTCTTTCAACGCTCTTTACCTCACAGCCGCCCTGTACAAATTTGTCGACCTGCCCGATTTCGCTGACTTGCAAGCGCCCTTGCAAGCCTGTTGCGAGGCCCATGATGTGAAAGGCACCTTGCTCTTGGCGCACGAGGGCATCAACGGCACGATTGCCGGGCCAGAGGCAGGCATTCACGCTGTGCTGGCGTTTTTGCGCGCCGATCCGCGTCTGGCCAACTTGCCGCACAAAGCGTCTTGGAGCCCCAAGCCGCCGTTCACCCGCATGAAGGTCAAGCTCAAAAAAGAGATCGTCACCTTGCGCGTGCCCGAGTTGGACCCGAACAAGACCGTGGGCCAGTACGTCAAGCCGGCCGACTGGAACGCTTTGCTGGCCGACCCGGACGTGGTGGTCATCGACACGCGCAACGACTATGAAGTGGCCATTGGCAGCTTCAAGGGCGCGGTCAACCCGAACATCAAAAACTTTGTGCAGCTGCCCGCTTGGCTGGACGCCCAAGAAAACCTGAAAACCGATGCGGCCAAAAAACCCAAGGTGGCCATGTTTTGCACCGGCGGCATCCGCTGCGAAAAATCCACCGCGCTCATGAAAATGCGGGGCTTTGACGATGTCTACCACCTCGAAGGTGGCATCCTCAAATACCTGGAAGAAATCCCGCCCGAGCAAAGCCTGTGGCAAGGCGAGTGCTTTGTGTTTGACGAGCGCGTCAGCGTGGGCCACGGCTTGGGGGTGGGCGGCCACGATCTGTGCCGCTCTTGCCGCTGGCCGCTGAGCGCCGAGGACAAAAAATCGCCGCATTACGTTTTGGGTGTGAGCTGCGCGCATTGCCACGACCAGCGCACGCCCGAGCAAAAAGAAAAACTGGCCGAGCGCCAGCGCCAAGTGGAGCTGGCCGAGGCACGTGGCGAGCTGCATGTGGGCGCGAAGATGCCCAGCCATAACGCGCCCTGACAAGCGCCACCGATATGAGCGACTTCATCCCCTTTGTGCAGGAATTGCTCGAAGGCTGGGCACCCGTGTCGACCCGCCGCATGTTTGGCGGACACGGTCTGTACCACGAGGGATTGATGTTCGCCATCGTGATGGACCAGCGGCTGTACCTCAAAGCCGATGAAGTCAACCGCTCAGAGTTTGAAGCATTGGGCCTTGCGCCTTTCACCTACGCCATGAAAGGCAAGGACGTGGCGCTGTCGTATTGGGCTGCGCCCGATGCGATTTTTGACGCCTCAGAAGAAGCCGTTCAATGGGCCCAGTCAGCCTGGGATGCCGCTTTGCGTGTGCATTTGGCCAAGGCCCAAGCCATTGAAAAAGCAAAGGCGCGAAGGCAACGCAAAGGGCTTGCTCACCCCTTGAAACCCGCTTGACCGTTCGGCTACCTCTGTAGGAGCGGTCTCCGACCGCGAAAATCACCGCATCAAAAATAGATGCCTTGAGGGCGAGCACGCGTTGCCGATTTCCTGACGTTGAAACCACTGCTTTTTCACTAAAAGACCAGCTGCTGTGCCAAAATTTTTGCTCAGGGAGCGCAAAAATGAACTCACAAGCTCAGGCCCACAGGCTGCGTTCGGGGCGACATTCGCAATCCGGCCAAATTTACATGTTGACCACAGTGACCCAAAACAGGGTGCCGGTGTTTGATGATTTCCTCAACGCCCGAACATTGATTGGTGTGTTGCGCGATCAGCAGAGGCTTGAGCACGCCAAGACCCTGGCTTTTGTGGTGATGCCAGATCACTTGCATTGGATGATGGCGCTGGGTGACAAAGTACCGCTGTCGGTGTGCATGCGCAACGTCAAAACGCTGAGCGCGTTGCGCATTGGTCGGCCCATCTGGCAAAGCGGGTTTCATGACCATGCCCTCCGCCAAGAGGAAGACTTGCCGTCAGTGGCCCGGTACGTGGTGTCCAACCCCGTGAGGGCAGGGTTGGTGGTCAGAACGGGGCAGTACCCACATTGGGACGCCATTTGGGTCTAATGCTTCGCGGTCAGAGACCGCTCCCACAAGGGGGGCCATGGACGCTTGATTTGTAGAGCGCGATGGGCGGTTTTTTGTAGGAGCGGTCTCCGACCGCGAAGGATGTACCGGCGAAGCCTATCGCGGTCAGAGACCGCTGCTACAGAGGTGGCGCTTAGAGGCTGGTCAGCAGCATGTCCCGGTATTCGTCGGCCGAGGCGATGCGCGGGTTGGTCTTGTGGCAGTGGTCGGCCAGCGCCCCGGTGATCACCGCATCAAACAGGCTTTCGGTCACGCCCATGGCCCCCAGCCCGGTGGGCAGTCCCAGTCGGGCACACATGTCGCGGATGGCGTCGGGGATGTCCGAGCCGCTTTGCAGGCCCATGGCCTGGGCCATGCGGTTGAGGCGGTTTTCTTTTTGCACGGATTCGGCCACGGCGTTGAACTTCACCACCGCGGGCAAGAACATGGCGTTCAAAGTGCCATGGTGCAGGCGTGGGTTCACGCCGCCCAGGCTGTGGCTAAGCGAGTGCACACAGCCCAAGCCTTTTTGGAAGGCCATGGCGCCTTGCATGCTGGCGCTCATCATGTTCAGGCGCGCCTCACGGTCTTGGCCGTTCGTGGTGGCGCGTTCGATGTTGGCCCAGCCGCGTGCCAGGCCATCGAGCGCGATACCGTCGGCAGGCGGGTTGAAGGGCGCGGCCATGAAGGTTTCCATGCAGTGCGCCACCGCGTCCATGCCGGTGGCAGCCGTCAGCATGGGCGGCAGGCCAAAGGTCAGCTCGGGGTCGCAAATGGCCGCTTTGGGCACGAGAAACCAGCTGTGAAAGCCGACTTTGCGACCGTCGTCCAGAATCAAAATCGCGCCTCGGGCCACCTCGCTGCCAGTGCCGCTGGTGGTGGGCACAGCGATGATGGGGGCCACGCGGTCGGTGATCTTGAGCGAGCCGCCCTCGATGGTGGCGTAGGTTTTGAGCGGGCCTTCGTGGCTGACCGCAATCGCCACGCCTTTGGCGCAGTCGATCGCCGAGCCGCCGCCCACCGCGATCAGGCCGTCGCAGCCGTGGGCCTTGTACATGGCCGCCGCAGCGCGCACGGCCGCTTCGTTCGGGTTAGAGGGGGTTTGGTCAAACACCGTGACGGGCAAGCCGGGCAGGGCGTCCAAAGCTTTTTGCAGCACGCCCGCGGCTTTGACGCCCGCATCGGTCACGATCAGCGGTTTGTGGATGCCCACGCGCTCGCACTCGGCCTGCAGCAGCTTCACGGCGCCAAAGTCGATCTGGATTTGGGTGACGTAGTTGATGAATGACATGCAAAAACTCCATAAGAGGGGCGGCCAAGCGCAGTTGACAGGCCTGCAGGGCAGGGCGTTGTAGGATCAACGGACATTTTGCGGCAGGAATCAGACTGGCGCACGGCGCTGCTGTCACCCTTGTTGGCAGCCCCACCCCGCCACGGGGTGGCCGTGCAGACCCAGCCTGTGCAAGCCGTCATGCCTTGATCCGTGGCCCAAGCCGGTTCTTGGTCCGCCACAGGTTGTCAATTCACGCTCCTGATTCATTTACCGTATGAGCAGCCACCACCTCAACCCCCGCGCTCTGTTGAACGAGGCCTCGCGCAGCCTGATCGAGCGGGTGCAGCGCGCGGGCCGCCCGCCCATGGCCGCCATGACACCGGCACAGGCTCGAGCGTTCTACGACATCGGCGGGCCCATGCTGGACCTGCAGCCCGCCCCACAGGTGCACCGTGTGCAGGACATCACCCTGCCTGCACGCGATGGTCACGCCATGCCTGCCCGACTTTATGCCCCATCCCATGCCAGCGCATTGCCGGTGCTGCTTTACCTGCACGGTGGCGGTTTCACCGTCGGCAGCCTCTGCACGCACGATGTGCTGTGCCGCCAACTCTCGCGCCAAGGGCATTGCGCCGTGGTGTCGCTGGCCTATCGGCTGGCACCCGAGCACCGCTTTCCCATGGCCGTGCATGACAGCTGGGACGCGCTGAACTGGCTGCACCAAAATGGCCTCGCCCTGGGTCTGGACCGCACGCGTTTGGCGGTGGGCGGCGACAGCGCCGGGGGCACCTTGGCCGCCGTGTGCGCGCTGATGGCCCGCGATGCAGGTCTGAAATTGGCTTTGCAATTGCTGTTTTACCCGGGCACACTGGCCCGGCAAAACACCGCCTCGCACCACAGCTTTGCCGAAGGCTTCATGCTCGACAAGGCAACGGTGGACTGGTTTTTTGCCAACTACATCGACGAAGACGACCGTGCTGACTGGCGCTTTGCCCCCATGACAGCAGCTGATCACAGCGGCCTGGCCCCAACTTGGATTGGCTTGGCCGAGTGCGACCCGCTGGTGGACGAGGGCGTGCTCTACGCCGACACCCTGCGCATGGCGGGCGTGCCGGTTGATCTGGAAATTTACAAAGGCGTGGTCCACGGTTTCATCACCATGGGCCGCGCCATTCCTGATGCTTTGACCGCCCATGCTGACGCCGGGCGGGCGCTGCGACAAGCCTTCGACCACGAGCCTTGTAGGAGCGGTCTCTGACCGCGATTGCTGTTCTGCTTGAACTTGATCGCGGTCAGAGACCGCTCCTACAAAATGGCGCAATCGCTGCCCAGGCCCATGCCCTTTGGGAGCGGTCTCCGACCGCGATAGGCGCTTGGTTCACACGGCATCGCGGTCAGAGACCACTCCTGCAAAATGGCGCAAACGCTGCCCAAGCCCATGCCTTGTAGGAGCGGTCTCTGACCGCGATTGCTGTTCTGCTTGAACTTGATCGCGGTCAGAGACCGCTCCTACACAATGACCCCCTTGAAAGGAACCTCATGAAACGCCAAGACTTTCGGTTTTCTCACCGCATGCGCGTGCGCTGGGTCGAAGTGGACATGCAAAAAATTGTCTTCAACGGCCATTACCTCATGTACTTCGACACCGCTGTGACCGACTACTGGCGGCAACTGGCCATGCCTTACGCTGAGACCATGCACCTTCTGGGCGGCGATTTGTTTGTCAAAAAGGCCAGCTTGGAGTACCACGCGAGTGCCGAAATGGACGATTTTCTGGATGTGTGCATGCGTTGCGAGCGGGTGGGCAATTCGTCCATGACCTTTGTCGGGGCCATTTTTCGGGGAGACGAACTGCTGATCACCGGCGAACTCGTCTATGTGTATGCAGATCCCGTGGTCAAAAAGAGCCAAGCTATCCCGGCCCCGCTGCGCGACATGCTCGGTGGTTTTGAGCGCGGCGAGGACATGGTGCAGGTGCATGTGGGGTCTTGGCACGACTTTCAGAAACTGGCCAGCCCGCTGCGCACCGAGGTGTTTGTGCACGAGCAAAAAGTGCCCGCCGAGTTGGAATTGGACCACGAGGACGAAACCGCCTTGCATGCCGTGGCCCTGAACCGCATGGGCCTGTGTCTGGCCACAGGCCGCCTGATTCAACACGCCCCGGGTGTGTCGCGCATCGGCCGCATGGCGGTGAAAAAGCAGATGCGAGGCAGCGATTTGGGTCACCGCGTGCTGCACGCCCTGATGGACGCTGCGCAGCACCGGGGCGATACCCAGGTCATCCTGCATGCGCAATGCAGCGCCGAAGGTTTTTACAAACGCTCAGGCTTTGCGCCGCACGGGGGTGTTTTTGAAGATGCAGGGATTGCGCACATTGAGATGGTGCGCAAGCTGTGAGCCCATTGCAGCCGACCTGATCGCGGTCGGAGACCGCTCCTACATGGGAAAGAGGTTCTGGCTTTTGTGGGAACGGTCTGCGACCGCGAAAGGCGCAAGCCCAAAACCATCGCGGTCGCAGACCGCTCCTGCATGGGAAAGAGGTTCTGGCTTTTGTGGGAACGGTCTCTGACCGCGAAAGGCTGCGCTGCTAGGGCTGATCAGATGTCGGCCAGCAGGGCGTAGGGCAGGGCCAAAATGTCCAGGACCTGGCCCTCTGAGCTGCCCAATCGCCACCCGCTGTGCTGGCTCTCCAGCGTACCGCTGACCAGCGCATCAAAGCCCTGGCCATCCGGCCGCGCTGCGCTCAGCACCACGGTGGCGCAAGGCTGCTCAGGGTCTGTGGGGGTGAACACGTTTTGCCCCGCGCCCAAAGCCACCGGGCTGTGCACCAGCGCCGTGCGGCGCTTGAGCGTGCCGCGAAACTGGCTGCGGGCCACGACTTCTTGGCCGGGGTAGCAGCCTTTTTTGAAGTTCACGCCGCCCACCGATTCGTAATTGAGCATTTGCGGCACGAAGGCCTCGAACACGGGCTGAGTGACCAAGGTCACACCGCTCATGACTTCGGCCCAGGCCCAAACTTCGGTGGACAGCTCAGCCCCGACAGGCAGTGCTTGCGATGGCGCGCCGAGCCACAGGGCGCGAGGCACTGGGGTGTCGCCCAACACAGCGGGATACAGCGCTACAGCGTGGGCCCCGTCGGCACTGGCGGTTTGCCAAGGAGAGGCCTCAGCCAAAACGGCACGGGCGCTGTCGCCCAACAAGCCGCGCAGCTGCCAATGGGCGCTGGCGTCGCTCATCTTGACTTTGGCGCGCAGCACGAACATGGACAGGCGCTTGAGCGTTGCGGCCAGCAAATCCTGGCTCAAGACCAGCAAAACCGTGTCGGGTGCGGTTTTGATGACAATGAAGCTGGCCTGCATGCGGCCCTTGGCCGAGCAAAAAGCGGCCAAGCGCGATTGGCCCACGGGCAAGAGCAACACGTCGTTGCTCAGCTGATTGTGTAAAAAGTTCGCCGCGTCTTCGCCTTGTGCTTGGATCAAGCCCCAGTGGGGCAGGGGGCTGACACCGTTCAAAGCGGTGGACAAAGCGGGGTTCAATTCTGCAAAGGTGTTCATGGTCCATTCGGTTCTGCGCGCTAAGGGCTGAATTATCATCGCCTGCTCAGCGATAACACTCGAATAAGGACTTGGCCGTGCTCAAAGGCGTGATGAATTGGCTGAACCGCCTGTTGTTGGCAAGCTTGGCCGTGGCCGCGGCACTGGCCTGCGCCGCTTATTTTTGGGTGCATGCGCCGATCGATACACAGCAACGCACGCTCGATTTGTCGATCGCGCCGGGCACGTCGGCCAAAGGCATTGCCCAAGCGGTGCAAGAGGCCGGGGCGCAAACCTCACCCCGTTTGTTGTTCGCGTGGTTTCGCCTGTCGGGTCAGTCGCGCCTGATGCGCGCGGGCAGCTACGAAATCGCCCCCGGCACCACGCCACAACGCTTGCTCAGCATGCTGGTGCGGGGCGAAGAGAGTTTGCGCACCGTGACGATGGTGGAGGGCTGGAACTGGCGGCAAGTTCGCCAAGCGCTGGCCAAGGCTGAGCACCTCAAGCCCGACAGCCGTGCGTTGTCTGATGAGGCCTTGATGACCCAATTGGGACGCTCCGGCGTCGCCCCGGAAGGGCGCTTTTACCCGGACACGTATTCATACGCCAAAGGCAGCAGCGACCTGGCGGTGTTGCAACGGGCCATGAAAGCCATGGACAAACAGTTGCAAGGCGCTTGGCAAGCCCGCTTGCCCGGTGTGTCGCTCAAGTCCGCCGAGGAGGCCTTGATTATGGCCAGCATTGTGGAAAAAGAAACCGGCCAGGGCGCAGACCGCCCGCTGATCTCGGGCGTGTTCAACAACCGCATGCGCATTGGCATGCGGCTGCAGACCGACCCGACGGTGATTTATGGGCTGGGCGAGGCCTTTGACGGCAACCTGCGCCGCATCCATTTACAGACCGACAACCCCTGGAACACCTACACCCGGGGCGGCTTGCCACCCACGCCGATTGCCATGCCCGGCAAGGCGTCTTTGTTGGCGGCGGTGCAGCCCGCCAAAACGCAGGCCTTGTACTTTGTGGCCAAGGGTGACGGCAGCAGCCACTTCAGCGCCACGCTGGACGAGCACAACCGGGCCGTGAACCGTTACCAGCGCGGGCAGAAGTAAGTTCTGGTGTGCAAGCGATCATCGCGGTCAGAGACCGCTCCCACATAGAAGGTGGCGGGGGTGTGCATGCGCTTTTCGCGGTCAGAGACCGCTCCTACAGGGATTCGCGGTCAGAGACCGCTCCCACGAGGTGATTTTGTGCCGAAGGTCGAATGTTTTTTGTAGGAGCGGTCTCTGACCGCGATGGGATTGGGTGAAGACTTTTCTTGGGCGCAGAACGCTTCCACAGGTGCGGTTGCGACACCTGCGACAATCGGGTTTTGTCTTTCACGCACACCATGACACGCGGTTTGTTCCTCAGTTTTGAAGGCATCGACGGTGCGGGCAAGTCCTCGCACATTGCGCTTGTGGCCCAGTTGTTCCGCGATACGGGCAGGGCGGTCGTCATCACACGCGAGCCGGGCGGCACGCCGTTGTCAGAAAAGCTGCGCGAGCTGGTGCTGCACGAGCCCATGGACCCGCTGACCGAGGCCTTGTTGATGTTCGCGGCCCGCCGCGAGCATTTGGTGCAGGTGATCGAGCCGAGCTTGGCCCGGGGCGATGTTGTCTTGTGCGACCGCTTCACCGACGCCACCTTTGCCTACCAAGGCGGTGGCCGAGGTTTTGACTGGCAGGTGCTGGGGCAGCTGGAGCGCATGGTGCAGGCTCTGCCAGACGGTTCTTTGCGACAACCTGATCTGACGGTCTGGTTCGATCTGGACCCGCACATCGCCGCGCAGCGCCTGGCCTCGGCCCGCGTACCGGACAAGTTTGAGTCCCAGCCGGCTGACTTTTTTGCCGCTGTGCGGGCCGCTTATGCCCGCCGCCAAGCCGAAATGCCCAGCCGTTTTGCCCGCATTGACGCTGCGCAGAGCATGCCAGCCGTGGGTGCTGATGTGTCCCGTGTCGTGAGTGACTGGCTGCAAGGGGTCGCCGCATGAGTGCGGTCTTGAACGCCCCTTGGATCGCCCGTCAGGCCACTGATTTACTGGCCCAGCGCGGCCACGCTTGGTTGCTGCAAGGCCCATCGGGCTTGGGCCAATACGCACTGGCGCTGGCCTTGGTGTCGGCCTGGCTTTGCGAAAAACCCACAGAGCAAGGCGCTTGCGGCGACTGCCCGAGCTGCCACGCGATCACGGTGCACACCCATGCCGACCTGGCGTTGCTGATGCCCGAGACGGTGATGCTCGAATTGGGCTGGCCGCTGTCCGAGAAAGCGCAAGACGAGATCGACAAAAAAAGCCGCAAACCCAGCAAAGAGATCCGGGTGGAAGCGATGCGCGATGCGGTGGCTTTCGCGCAGCGCACCAATGCGCGGGGGCGCGGCAAGGCGGTTTTGGTGTTTCCGGCCGAGCGCATGAACACCATCACGGCCAATGCTTTGCTCAAAACCCTGGAAGAGCCGCCGGGCGATGTGCGTTTTGTGCTGGCCACCGAGGCCAGCCACCTGCTGCTGCCCACCATCCGCAGCCGCTGCCTGGCCCACACCATGCAATGGCCCGAGCCCGAAGAAGCCCTCAGCTGGTTGGGCGGGCAGGGCATGCCCGCGCCCGTGGCGCAGGCTTTGTTGCGCAGTGCGGGCGGTCGCCCCAATGACGCGCTGCGGCAAGCTCAAGCTGGTTCGTCGCCCGATTGGTGGGCGCATTTCCCAAAGGCCATGCGCCAAGGCGATGCCCGGCATTTGGCCGACCTGAGTCCGGCGCATGCCATCGACGCCTTGCAAAAGCTTTGCCACGATTTGGTGCTGCGCCAATTGGGTGCCACGCCACGTTTCTTTGAGGCTGCGCAATTGCCCGCCAGCGCCGCCTCGGTGTCGGTGCTGACCGATTGGTTCAAGCGTTTGACGCAGTCGGCCCGCACGGCCGAACACCCTTTCAACGCCGGTCTGATGTTAGAAGCTTTGACCGCCGACGCCCAACAAACCCTGCTGTCCAAGGTCTGAGCCATGTACACCGACTCCCACTGCCACCTGAACTTTCCCGAGCTGATGCAGGATCTGGACAGCATTTTGCTGTCCATGCAAGCCGCACAGGTGGGCCGCGCCCTGGTGATTTGCACCACCCTGGAGAAGTTTGACGAGGTGCACGGCTTGGCCATGGCGCACGAGCACATGTGGGCCACGGTGGGCGTGCACCCCGACAACGAAGGCGTGCGCGAACCGAGCCTGCAGGATTTGCTGGACGGTGCAGCGCGGCCCAAAGTGGTGGCCATTGGCGAGACCGGGCTGGACTACTACCAAATGGACGAGCGCAAGGGCGGCCGCAGCGTGGCCGACATGGAATGGCAGCGCGAGCGTTTTCGCACCCACATCCGGGCCGCGCGGCAGACCCAACTGCCCTTGGTCATCCACACCCGGCAAGCGTCGGATGACACCATCTCCATCTTGAAAGAGGAGGGCGAGACCGGCGGGGCAGGCTGCGCGGGGGGCGTTTTCCATTGCTTCACGGAAAGCCAAGTGGTGGCCCGGGCGGCCCTCGACCTTGGTTTTTACATCTCTTTTTCAGGCATCCTGACCTTCAAAACGGCGGCCGATTTGCGCGAAGTGGCCAAATTTGTGCCCGATGACCGCTTGTTGATCGAGACCGACAGCCCTTATTTGGCCCCCGTGCCTTACCGGGGCAAGATCAACAACCCGTCGTATGTGCCTTTTGTGGCGAAATTGCTGGGTGAGTTGCGCGGCAGCTCCTCAGAGGCCATCGGCGCGTTGACGACGCGCAATTTTGGTCAATTGTTTGCACACACCCTGGCTTGAACTCGGTGTTTTAAGCTCATGCAATACATTAAATTTATTAGAAATCTCTATGTTTTTATTGTATTTTTTCTATTGACCTCTGTTGCGCACGCAGGTTCTTACAAGAATTTTTTCAAAGCCGTAGACATGGACAATGTGCGTGTTGTTCAAAGTTTGCTGCAACGCGGCTTTGACCCCAACACCGTCAACCCCGAGGGCGTGCCCGCTTTGATGTTGGCTGTGCGTGAATCATCGCTCTTGGTGGCTGAGTTGCTGGCGTCGCACCCTGAAATCCGTGCTGAAGTACGCAACAGCAAAGATGAAAGCGTGTTGATGCTTGCTGCCCTGAAGGGTCATTTGCCCTTGGTTCAACAACTGATCGCCAAGGATGCCGATGTCAACAAAACGGGGTGGACACCCTTGCATTACGCCGCCTCTGGGGGCCATGTGCCGGTGATCGCGTATTTGCTCGACCACAGTGCCTACATTGATGCCGAGTCGCCCAACGGCACCACGCCATTGATGATGGCTGCCCGTTATGGCAGTCCTGAGGCGGTCAAGCACTTGATCCAGGCCGGTGCCGATGTCTTGCTCAAAAACAAACTGGGCTTGACGGCTTTTGACTTCGCCGTCAACGGCGAGCGTGTCAATGCCCAGCAGCTCATCACCACGGCCATAGAAAGACTGGCACCAGCCCCCAAGCCTTTGCCGATTTTGCGGCCAGTTCAAGCCAACCCACAGCTTGCACCTTTGCCTGTTTCTTCCAGTGCCAAGCCCGAGCCCAAGCCCAAGCGCTAGACACTTGTCTGCATTTGTCACGCCGATCAACTGATTGTTGCTGCGCGCAGGTCAACTCGGGGGGCGGCCATAAAGCCTGGTTGTCAGGCGCTTTGACCTTGTGGGTTGGCGCACCCTTAAATACGTACGATGTTGATTATGTAAAGTCATGAAGTGTCGTGAGCACTGCGCTTGATCGGCTCAAGGCTTCAATTGCAGCTTGACCGGCTCAAGGCCTCAATTGCAGCTGGTGTTGGTAAGGCGATGGGCCCCAGTGCAATGGGCGGTACTGGCCAGACGACCAAGCTTGTGCCATGTCACGGCTGCGCGGAGAAAACACGTGGCCACTTTGGCCGGTTTGGTAAATGAAACGCGAATCACCCGCCGGGCTGAGGTCGTACACGGCGCGCATGGAGGCCGCGTGGCGATTGGCAAAAGGCTCGCTGGGGTCGTTGGCCCAATACTGGCCGACATTCACCGTGAACAAGTCTCCAGCGCTGGGTGCCCGCACATCGAACAAAGCACGCAGTCCAGGCATCTTGCCAAAAGGCTTGTGGCTGCTGATGGCCATGTGCCAAGCACCCCAGCGCCATTGCTGGGGGTCAGGCCCCAATTGGGCAGAAATCCGCTCCAAAGTGCGGTCCATGGCGGCATTGCGCACCGGCGCACAAGCAGACGCGCCACACCAGAAGGTGTCGTTGCGGTCCAAGATGCCCTCTAAAGCGGGCCTGAAATGGCGTTTGCCATACAGGGCATTGAAGCGCTCGGCACCCAAGCGTGTTTGCAAAACCGCCCGCGTCATCTCGTCAGCCCAGACATTCAAAATCAAAGCTGCTGCGCTGTTGGCATGCATTTGGCCCTCAAATTGGGCCAGCAATTTCATGGCTTGCGCGCCCAAGGGGTGGTCTGGCTGCGCCTTCAACACATGGGGCAACAAAGCTTTGGCGCCCAGTGACAGCACATCGTTTTGCATGGCTTGCATGCCCATCATGCTGTGCCGGGGGCTGGCAGCCATCAGTTGGCTGATGCGCTCATGGCGTTCCGGGGTGGTCCAGTCGGCACCGAGAAAATGCGGGTAGTCCGACGGCAAGATGTTTTGATTGGCTGTGGCGTGCCATCCCTTGGCCTTGATTTGCGCGGTGTTCAAGGCCGGGGTTTCAGCATAGGGAATCCAGCCTTGCCAATCGTATTGCGACAGCCAGCCCGGCGCAGGGGCAACGCCGCGAATGTCATTGTCCGGCCCGCGCAGGGGCACATGCCCAATGGCCCTGAAAGCCACCTCGCCTTGCGTGTCGGCCATCACCACACTTTGCATCGGTGAGTGGTGGAGCGCAAAGGCTTGCGCCAATTGCGCCACGTTTTGCGCCCAGTTGGCCTGCATGCCGGCATCGATGGTCAGGTTGTCGGGTGTGAGGGCCGACCAGCGCAAACTCACCGCATAGGCAGCGGTGTTGAGCAAACCGGTGTACTGCGGCTGCACGTCGCTGATGACCGGCCCATGCCGGGTGCTGCGCACCGTCAAGGCCTCGTCGCCCTGCCCTTTGACGCGTATCGTTTCCTTGCGAGTCTCAAAGTCAGCCCACGCTTGCGGCGTTCTGTATTGGCCAGGGCGCGATGCATCGAGTTGCTCCAGATACAGGTCTTGCACATCGGGCCCGGTGTTGGTAAAGCCCCAGGCCACACCCCGGGTGCGGCCCAGCACCACAAAGGGCAAGCCGGGCAAGGTGGCACCCATCACATCCAGGGCTGGCAGCGACTGGCCTTGCCAAACGCTGGCAGGCGCTTGCAATCGGGCAAAGTACCAAATGGCCGGGGCGCTGAGTGCCAAATGCGGGTCATTGGCCAGCAAAGGGTGACCGCTTTCGGTGTGGCTGCCGGGCACCACCCAGTTGTTGCTGCCTTTGCCATCCACCACACCGATGTCTCGCACATGGTCTTGCGACCATTGGGCCAATGCACTGAGAGGGGCTTGAGGCTTGGGCGCCGCTTGGGCTGGCTTGGTGGCGGTGGCAAACACCTCCCACTGCGCATAAAGCGCGGGCAGATCAAGGTCCGTGGCGGGCTTTTCGCCGGGGTATGGGGGCAAAAGTTGCCACAATTGCGCCTTGTTCAGCACCTTGGATGCGCTGAGGCGGGCAAATTCTTGGCCCCAATTGCCGCCCAAATCAAGCGCCATCATCAATGCCCAGCCCACGCTGTCTTCGGCTGACCACGGCAGCTGCGCATCGCCACCAGCGCGCGTGCCCAAAATCAGGAACTCGGGTGAAGCCCGCACCGCGCCTGTCTGCCAAGCGGCCTGAATGCCTTCGCTGTAAGCCTGCAATGCCGCTTGGGCCAAAGGCGAGAGCTTGCTGAGCTGCTTGCGCGCCATGGGGATGATGCCCAGGGTGCGCATCAGCTTGTCGGTGCCCAACGTGGCTGGCCCCAAGACCTCGGACAATTCGCCACGCATGACACGGCGGTTGAACTCCAGTTGCCAGCCGCGCTCTTGGGCGTGCACAAAACCCATGGCCCGCCAAGCATCCAAGGCACAGGCGGCCTGAATGTGCGTGACATCCGCAGCATCGCGCCCGATGCTCACGGGCTCTGCCAAACCGGGCAGCTGCCATTGCCCGTCCAGTTGGGGCAAGCTGCGCAGCATTTGCACGGCCAAAACACCGCCCGCGAACAACACAGCGAGCACCGCCAAGACACTCCAACGGCCGAACCATCTCATGAAGCTGCCCTCCTTGTGGTGTATTTTGAGCGACTCAAATGTGGCCCCAGACCATCAGCGCATCGCGTCCCTCGGTGACCAAGTCCACCTTGGCCCCCACTGGCAGCAGCACTTTGGTTTCGACATGGCCAAAGGGCAAGCCGGTGAGCACCGGGGCCTTGATCTGGCTGCGCAGCCAAGCCACCACCGTGGCCAACTTGAAGCCTTTGTCGTGCGTGGGCACCAGCTTGTAGCGTGTGAACTGGCCGATCAGCAGCGCTTTTTGTTGGGCCAGCACGCCCGCGTGCAGCAGTTGCGTCAGCATGCGTTCAACTTGGTAAGGATGGACACCCACGTCTTCGAGGAAGAGCACACCGCCCTTGATTGGCGGAAAGTACGGCGTGCCCAGCAAGGACACCAACACAGACAGGTTGCCGCCCCACAGCGGCGCGTTGCTCGCACGCACGGCGCGTTCGGCCTCGGCCTTGGGCAGTTGCCAGCCTGTCCCCTCGCCTTGCTCGAGCAGCAAGTCGTCAAAGCAAGCTTGCATGATGTCATCGGGCTCCTGTTCGGGGCCAAAGTCTTCACCCAGGGCCGGGCCTTGCCAACTGATGCGCCCGGTCTTGGCGTACAGCGCTTGGTTGAAGGCCGTGAAATCGCTCAGGCCCACAAACTGCATGCCGCCGTCAATCGCTTTGGCGATCTGTTTGTAGGGCAAGGCGGGCAAAAGGCGCGTGAGGCCGTAGCCGCCGCGCGAGATCAGGGCCAGGTCGGCCCCGCTGGCAGATGCGCGGCTGATGGCGGCGATGCGCGTGGCGTCGTCGCCAGCAAAGCGCATGTGGCTGGCCAGCGCCGCCTCGTCCACTTCCACCGCATGGCCTTGGGCCTTCAGGCGCTTGAGGCCTCGGCGAAAAGCGGCTTTGTCACGCACCGCGCTGGAGGGTGAAAAGATGTAAATGTGGGCCATCGGCGGTGTGTTTTTTTCAGGGCTTGAAGTGTCGCACAGCGGCTTGGGCAATCGCCCTGCCCTGCTCCTGCACAAAATGGCCTGCACCTTGCAGCAGGATCGGTTCGGGGCAGCCTTTGATCTGGCTTTGCAACTGGCGCATCACCGGCTCGCCCAGCACCGGGTCTTGTTGGCCAATGGCCATGAAAGTCTGGCCCTGCCAATCCTTGCGCCAGAAGTCACGCGCCTGCCGCGACACGGCCGCGCCGGGTGAATCGGCCAACGCCGGCACCATGGGCGGAAAGGCCCGGAGCGCGGCGCGAAAACCTTTGTCCGGAAAGGGCGCGTTGTAGGCGGCCGTCTCTTGCGGCGTCATGCCGGGGTTGCCGCGCTTGAACAACTTAGCCACGTCAAAAAGCGGCTGGCTTTGGCACCAATCGCGCCACGCCAAAAACCCTTCACTCAGCGGTGCGTCGCCCGTGGCCAAGGTGGTGTTCATGACCAGCAGGCCCTGGTAACGCTGGGGTGCAGCCATGGGCAAAGTCAGGCCCAAAATGCCGCCCCAGTCCTGCACCACCAGCACCACGCGCTGCAGGTCAAGCCGCTCGATCAAATCAAGCAATGACTGCCGATGCGTTTCAAAGCAGTGAAAGCTGTCCTTCTTGGGCTTGTCGCTCTTGCCAAAACCGATCAGGTCGGGGGCCACCACGCGATGCCCCGCCGCCAGCCAGACCGGGATCATCTTGCGGTAGAGGTAACTCCAGGCCGGGTTGCCGTGCAGACACAGCCAGGTCAAAGGGGCATGGGCATCGCCTTCATCCAGGTGGTGCATGCGCAGTCCGGCAATGCTGGGCAGATCGTTCACGTAATGCGGCGGCCAAGGGTAATCGGGCAATTCGGCAAAGGCCTCGTCTGGCGTGCGCAGCGCGTCCTCGCGCACCGGCTCGGCGTTCACGCGCCGGGGCTTGAAAAAGTCTTTGAGCAACTGGCCACATTCATCGGCCAGCACGCCGCCCGTCACCTGGGTATGGTGGTTCAGCTGTGTGTGGCCAAACAGGTTGAGCACCGAGCCCGCAGCGCCGGTGCGCGGGTCAGGCGCGCCAAACACCACCCGATCCACCCGCGCGTGCAGCAGAGCGCCACTGCACATGGCGCAGGGCTCCAGCGTCACATACAGGGTGCAGCCGTCGAGCCGGTAATTGCCCAGAATGCGTGCCGCTTCGCGCAGCGCCACCACCTCGGCATGCGCCGTGGGGTCGTGGCTGGCAATCGGGGCGTTGCGGCCTGTGGCGATGACTTGCCCGTTCTTGACGACCACCGCGCCCACAGGCACTTCGCCCGCCGCAGCGGCCAGTCGGGCTTGCGCCAGTGCCAAGCGCATGCCCTGCACGTCTTCCCAGGCGGACGGCGCAAGCCCGCTCATGCCACCAGGCCCAGGTCTTTCATCCAACGGGCCAGGGCTTGGGCCTGCTCAGAGCCTTGCGCATAGGCCGCATGCATGGCCGTGTGGGCCTCGGGCCGGTGCTGGTTGAGCTTCACAGCGCAACGCAATTCGGTGATTTGCATCTCAAACGCCACAATGCCGTTCAACATGGCCCCGGTGTAAGTGGCGGGCAGTTCGCGCCACTGCTGCGCATAAGCCGGTTCGTGCTCGGCAATCAAGCATTTGAGCAAACGGTCGCGGTCTTCGTGCGGGTCGATGATGCGCGTCATCACCTTGGCCTGCACCGCCAGATACGACAAGGTGGGCACACGCTGCTTTTCGGCATAAACGCCAGGCGACATGTAAGCCTGCGGCCCCATGAAGCTCACCAAAGCCTGCGGCTGCGCCGCCAACAACTGCGCCTGCGGGTTGGCGCGGGCACAATGCCCGAGCAAAACGCCGTGCTCAGACTGCAGGCCATCTGCCCACAGCGAAGCGGCTTGCCAGTGCATGGGAATGTGGCTGAGCACCGCAAAGCCGTCCTCGCCCACCGAGACGATGGACGCCAAAGGGTGTTCGCGCATGATGCGCTGCGCGATGGCGGGGTCAGGGTGGTGAAATTGTTTGGGCAGGTACATGGTCCGTCGAGATTAGCAAAAGTCAGGGGAGCCACCAGGCAACTCAGGGCCGGGCAGGCTCCAGCCGCATCAAGGCCCCGTTGGGGCCATCGCTCAAAAGGTAAACCAAGCCGTCGGGCCCCATGCGCACATCGCGGATGCGGCCAGCCCGGCCTTGCAGCAAACGCTCTTCGCGCAACACTTTCTCGCCATCGAGCACCAGTCGCACCAGCATTTGGCCGCGCAAGGCACCCACCAGCAAATTGCCCTGCCATTGTGGAAACTGCGAGCCACTTACAAAAGCCATGCCCGAAGGCGCAATCGAGGGCACCCACACGTGCAAGGGCTGCACCATGCCGGGCTTGGTCTGCCCCTCGCCAATGCGCGTGCCCAAGCCATAGTTGACCCCGTAGGTGATCACAGGCCAGCCGTAATTCAGGCCCGGGCGCATCACATTGAGCTCGTCACCGCCTTGCGGCCCGTGCTCGTGCGTCCACAGCTCGCCGGTTTGGGGGTGCAGTGCCGCGCCTTGCATGTTGCGGTTGCCCCAGGTCCATTTTTCGGGCAAGGCCCCGGCCCGCTGGGCAAAGGGGTTGTCGGCCGGCACGCGCCCATCGTCGTGCAAGCGGATCACCGACCCCGCATGGTCGTCCAGTTTTTGAGCGCGGTCTTTGTCGCCCCGGTCACCCAGGGTCAGGTACAGCATGCCGGCTTTGTCAAACACGATGCGCCCACCAAAATGCTGGTTTGAACGGGTTTTGGGCTGCATGCTGAACAGCACCTGAACCTCGCTCATGCGCTGGCCTTGCAGCTTGCCCCGGGCCAAGGCCGTGCCCCAGCCGCCCGCTCCGGGCGCGTTGTAAGCCCAATAAATCCAGCCGTTTTGCGCATATTGCGGGTGCAGGGCCACATCAAACAAACCGCCCTGCCCGCGTTCCACGGACTCGGGCAGGCCTTCAATGGGTTGGGTATCCAAACGAAAATCCCTGCCCACCAAACGCAATGGCCCCGACCGCTCGGTGACCAGCATGCGCCCATCGGGCAAAAAAGCCATGGACCAAGGGTTCTCCAGCCCGGTCACCAAGGTGGCCAGACGGAAAGCGTGTTTTTCGGAAGCGATGACCGAAGAACGGTCTTGTGCCCATGAGGGCATACCAGCCGCCATGCACCAGAGCAAGAGCCAAGAGGGCCGACGGAGGAATCGAAAAAGTTGGACTTTCATGGACAGACTCCGTTCACAGGTTCAGGGAATTATTCCCACTCAATGGTCGCCGGTGGCTTGGAACTCACGTCGTAAGTCACCCGGTTGATGCCTCGCACCTCGTTGATGATGCGTCCCGACACTTTTTTCAGCAGCGCATAGGGCAGCTCGGCCCAGTCGGCGGTCATGAAGTCGCTGGTCTGCACCGCGCGCAGCGCCACCACGTAGTCATAAGTGCGGCCGTCGCCCATCACGCCCACGCTTTTGACGGGCAGGAACACGGCAAAGGCCTGGCTGGTCAGGTCGTACCAGGTCTTGCCCGTTTCATCAGTGAAGTTGCGCAGCTCTTCGATGAAGATCGCATCGGCTCGGCGCAGCAGGTCGGCGTATTCTTTTTTCACTTCGCCCAAGATGCGCACGCCCAGGCCCGGGCCGGGGAAGGGGTGGCGGTAGACCATCTCGCGGGGCAGTCCCAGCGCCACGCCCAGTTCACGTACTTCGTCTTTGAACAGTTCGCGCAGGGGCTCCAGCAGTTTGAGGCCCAGTTGCTCGGGCAAACCGCCCACGTTGTGGTGGCTTTTGATGACCACGGCTTTTTTGCTTTTGGCGCCGCCGCTTTCAATCACGTCGGGGTAAATGGTGCCTTGGGCCAAGAACGTCGCGCCTTTGACGGCGCGACTTGCATCCGCGCCTTTGACGGCGCGACTTGCATCCTCGCCTTTGACGGCTGGTCGGACGTCATTCCCATTTTTTCCGGCGTCGCCAGCCTTGAGTTTGGCGGCTTGCTCTTTGAACACGTCCACAAACAAGCCACCAATGATCTTGCGTTTGGCCTCGGGCTCGCTCACGCCCGCCAGTTTGCCGAGGAACAAGTCGCTGGCATCGACACGGATGACTTTGGCGTGCAGCTTGCCGACGAACATCTCCATGACCATGTCGCCTTCATTGAGGCGCAGCAGGCCGTGGTCCACAAACACGCAGGTCAGCTTGTCGCCGATGGCGCGGTGAATCAATGCTGCAGCCACGGACGAATCCACGCCCCCGCTCAAACCGAGAATGACTTCTTCGTCACCCACTTGCTCGCGGATTTTGGCCACCGCTTCTTCGATGTAGTCGCCCATGATCCAGTCGGGGCGGGCCTGGCAAATGTCCAGCACAAAGCGGTTGAGCAAGGCCTGGCCCTGCACGGTGTGCGTGACCTCGGGGTGAAACTGCACCGCATAAAAACGACGCGCTTCATCGGCCATGCCGGCAATGGGGCAGCTGGGTGTCGAGGCCATGAGCTTGAAGCCTTCGGGCATTTGGGTGACCTTGTCGCCGTGGCTCATCCAGACTTTGAGCATGCCGTGGCCTTCGGGTGTGGCGAAGTCTTCAATGCCTTGGAGCAGTTCGGTGTGCCCGTGGGCGCGGACTTCGGCGTAGCCAAATTCGCGATGCGTCGATGCCTCCACTTGACCACCTAACTGGACGGCCATGGTGAACATGCCGTAGCAAATGCCCAGCACGGGAATCCCCAGCTCGTAAACGGCAGCAGGCGCACGCAAATCGTCCTCTTCGTAAGTGCTGGCATGTGAGCCCGACAAAATCACGCCCTTCAAGTTGCCGTCTTTGGCGTAGTCGCGCACCCAGTCGCTGCTCACATCACAGGGGTGGACTTCGCAAAACACATGGGCTTCGCGCACGCGGCGGGCAATCAGCTGGGTGACTTGCGAGCCGAAGTCGAGGATCAGGATTTTGGAGTGGGACATGCAAAAAAGCGCGTTAAGTGTCAGAAGAAGCATCGGCTGAGAGCATGGTCTGCACACAGTCAATCAACGGGGGCAGGTGACGATCGATCACGGACTGGACAGTCAGTGCGTCAATGTCACCCAGATAGTTGTGAACCAGGATGTTCCGAAAAGCGCTGATTTCCCGCCAGGGAATGGCCGGGAACTCAAGCTTGAGCTTATCGGGCAGCATTTGCGTGGCTTCGGAAAGCGTTTGCAAATTGCGAAGTGCGGCGTCATAGAGCACTTCGTCTTGCGTCAGATCACCCCGTGCTTGAATGCGCCCGATTTTGGCGGCCACATCCAGGATATGCAGAGCGTAGGCCTGCCAAGACTTGCTCATAGCAGCACAGCTTCAGCCAGCACTTGCGCTCTGATGTGGGGATTCAATTCGTGTTCGGGTATGAGATCTACTTTGCGATGCAGAACCTCACCCAAGCCCTGAGCCAAGGCCATGCGTTGGGAGAACAGGTCGTACCCACGAGGCAGTTCGACCAAAAAGTCCACATCGCTGTCCGATGTCTCTTCCCCTCGCGCCACAGAGCCAAAAACGCGCAGACGAGTCGCACCGTACTGCGCAGCGATGCTGTTCAGGAGGGTGTTCATCTGGCGAAGTTGGTCAAGCAGCATGGTGGGTTTTTTGAGAAGTTCTCGATTTTGGTGCCATGTAAGACATGAGCGCAAGCATCACTCAGCCCGGTAATTCGGCGCTTCTTTGGTGATCTGCACGTCGTGCACATGGCTTTCGCGGATGCCAGCCGCCGTGATTTCGACAAACTGCGATTCATTGTGCATGGCCTCAATGGTGGCGCAGCCGCAGTAACCCATGCTGGCGCGCAAGCCGCCTGCCATTTGGTAAATGATGGCGACCACCGAGCCCTTGTAGGGCACGCGGCCTTCAATGCCTTCGGGCACCAGCTTGTCGGCATTGGGGTTGCCGGTGCTGGACTCTTGAAAGTAGCGGTCGGCGCTGCCTTGCTGCATCGCGCCAATCGAGCCCATACCCCGATAGCTCTTGTAGCTGCGGCCCTGGAACAAGACGATTTCGCCGGGCGCTTCTTCGGTGCCCGCGAACATGCCGCCCATCATCACGGTGCCCGCGCCTGCGGCAATCGCCTTGGCAATGTCGCCGCTGTAGCGGATACCGCCGTCAGCGATCAGGGGCACGCCTGTGCCTTGGAGGGCAGTGGCCACGCTGTCCACCGCCATGATTTGTGGCACGCCCACGCCCGCCACGATGCGGGTGGTGCAGATCGAGCCGGGGCCGATGCCCACCTTGACCGCGTCGGCACCGGCTTCAACCAGCGCCAAAGCGGCTGCGCCGGTGGCGATGTTGCCGCCAATGACTTCGATGTGCGGGTAGTGTTGTTTGACCCAGCGCACGCGGTCGAGCACGCCTTTGCTGTGGCCGTGCGCGGTGTCGACCACGATGGCGTCCACACCGGCGCGGGCCAGTGCCTCCACGCGCTCTTCGGTGCCCTCGCCCACGCCCACCGCAGCGCCCACGCGCAGTTTGCCTGCGCCATCGCGTGCGGCGTTGGGAAAGTTCAGTTGTTTGGTGATGTCTTTGACGGTGATCAGGCCTTTGAGTTCAAAGGCCTCGTTGATGACCAGCAGGCGTTCGAGTTTGTGTTTGTTCAGCAGGTGCTTGGCTTGTTCTGGGGTGGTGCCCTCGGGCACGGTGATCAGGCGCTCGCGCGGCGTCATGATGGCGCTGACTTTTTGCTCATAACGGGTTTCAAAGCGCAAATCGCGGCCGGTGACGATGCCCACCACTTGGCGACCGTCACACACCGGAAAGCCCGACACGCCCAACTCATCTGACAAGGCCATGACCTGGCGCACGGTGGTGTCGGGGGTGATGACCACCGGGTCGCGCAGCACGCCCGATTCGTAGCGCTTGACCTTGGCCACTTGGGCGGCCTGCTCTTGCGGTGTGAGGTTTTTGTGCACGATGCCGATGCCGCCTTCTTGAGCGATGGCAATCGCCAGTCGCGCTTCGGTGACGGTGTCCATGGCGGCAGACACCAGGGGCAGATTGAGGCGGATGTTGCGGGTGAACTGCGTCGCGAGCGACGTGTCTTTGGGCAGGACTTGGGAGTAGGCGGGGACGAGCAAAACATCGTCAAAAGTCAGGGCTTTACCGAGCAGGCGCATAGCTGAAGGCTCCAAAAAATGGATTGTACCCGTGAGCACCGAGGGGTTTCCCTGAGGGGCGACCTCAGCCGCACCGCGCCCTCAAGACACCCGCTCAGGCGTTTTGGTAATGCAACACCTTGAGCGACTTTTCCGGATCGGTGTCCACAAATGCCGCTGGATTGGCCAGGCGCTCGACAAATCGCAAGTTGGGCGCGGCTTCGGCCACCAAGCTGTGCAAGAACTGCGTGTCCAGTTCCGGGGCGTTCAGACACAGCAGCACATGGCCTTGCGGCTCCAGCAGGTCGGGCAAGCGCCGAATCAGCTTGATGTAGTCCTTGGTCGCGATGAAGCTGCCCTTTTGGTAACTGGGCGGATCGATCACGATCACCCCATAAGGCCCCATCTTGCCGATCTTGCCCCAGGTTTTGAAGACATCGTGGCCCAAAAAACGCGCCTTGGGCGGCAGGTCGTTCAGGCGGTGGTTTTGTTGGCCCACGGCCAGGGCCGCTGGGCTCATGTCCAGGTTGACCACCTGCGCCGCACCGCCTTGCAAGGCCACCACCGAAAACGCACAGGTGTAGGCAAACAGGTTCAGGATGTTCTCGTGCTGGGCGTGTTTTTTCAGCCACTCGCGGCCGCAGGCCATGTCCAGAAACAAGCCATGGTTTTGTCCGCGCAGCACATGCACCAGGTACTTGGCACCTTGCTCGCTGACCACATGGGGCTCGGGCACGCTGCCAGCCATCAGACGCGTTTCAGTTTGGCCGGTGGCGCGGCACTGAAACACCCAGTTCAAGGCCTGCTCAGGGGCCAAGTTTTGCCAGCGTTGCGCCAAGGCCTGATGACAAACTGCCAACACTTCTTCACTCACGGCTTGGAAGCTGGTCAAGACCCAGACCGGGGCAAACCAGTCCAGCGTCCATTGCGCACTGTCCGGGTACATGCCGCCACGGCCGTGAAACACCCTTTGGGCGTCGGTGCTGATCTGCAGCTGCGCGATGGCGCTCAACAGGGCTTGCATGTGGGCTGTCAATAACCGGCTGCAACGCCGCTCTTGCGCTTGGCAAACAGGCCTGTGCGGCCTTTGCCTTGGCGCTTGAAGCGTTGACGGCGCGCAACTTTGGGGTCGACCTTGAGCGCGCGGTACAGCTCAATGCGGTCGCCCTCTGCAACGCCATGGCTCCAAGTCACCTTGCGGCCCCAGATGCCCGGTTGCTGGAATGTCAGCGACGCCAAAAGCGCCGAATGGTCCTCACCCTGCGCCGTTCCCTGCCCCGTTCCCTGCCCCGTTCCCTGCCCCGTTGGTCCTTGCAGGAGTTGTTGCGCCACGGCCAGGTCGAGCACGGTTTGAACGCTGCTGCCCGGTGGCACACGCAGCATGACTTCTTGCACATGCCGGGGCTTGAAGCTCCAGCAAAGGCTCACGGCCAGCAGCGCCTCAGCCATAGACCACTTCGGCGCGTTTCACAAAAGCGTCCACCATGCTGGCGGCGATCTTGTCGAACACCGGCCCCACCAGGGTCGCCAAGGTTTTGCTGGAAAAGCCGTACTGCAGCTCTAACTCCACCTTGCAAGCGCGTTGTGTGCCATCGCCCACCGGGGTGAAGCGCCACATGCCGCTCAGGTTGGAAAACGGGCCTTTGATCAAACTCATGCCCACCGCGCGGCCTTCTTCGTGGTCGTTGCGGGTGGTGAAGGTTTGCTTGATGCCGCCCAGGCTGATGCCGACCTCGGCCACCATGCCTTGGGCATCGGTTTCCAGCACACTGGCGTGGTCGCACCAGGGCAAAAATTCGGGGTAACACGCCACGTCGGTGACGAGGCGAAACATTTCCTCGGGGGCGTACCAGATCAGAACGGATTTGTGAAGTTTCTTCATACAATGACCGATTGTAGTTTTTCGACACGCCTATGGGCGCATTGCCTTACCGCACAACTTGCGAACGGCCTTGCCGCCCTTACCTGCTGAACATGGTCACCACCAAAAAGTCTTCCGCTGCCCCTGTATTTGCCAAAATTGCCGAGAACAAAAAAGCGTCCTTCGACTATTTTTTTGAAGAACGCTACGAGGCCGGCATGGTGCTGGAAGGCTGGGAGGTCAAGGCCATCCGTGAAGGCAAAGTGCAGCTGACCGATGGTTACGTGGTGATTCGCAATGGCGAGTTGTTCATCATCGGCTGCCTGATCAACCCGCTCAAAACCGCCTCGACGCACATCAGCCCCGAAGCCGCGCGCACCCGAAAACTGTTGTTGAACAAAGCAGAGATCAAGCGATTGATCGGCAAGATCGAACAAAAGGGTTACACCTTGGTGCCGATCAACTTGCACTGGAAAGCGGGCAAAGTCAAATGCGACATTGCTTTGGCCAAGGGCAAGGCCGAGCACGACAAACGCGACACCATCAAAGACCGTGAAGGCAAGCGCGAGATCGAACGCGCCATGAAAAGCCGCCACCGCGACCGCTGAGCCCTCACGCACAGCGGTGATCGCTCAGCGTGTCAGCGCATGTCCCGCAGCGGGTGCCGATCTGAGGGCCAAGGGCTGACAAAAAACCGCGCAACTTCTGTCGCGTCCACGTTTTCCACCAGGGCGGGTTTCCACTGGGGGCTGTGGTCCTTATCGACCGCCAAGGCGCGAATGCCTTCCACCGTTTCGCTGTCCATGACGGCACGCAGGTGGAAACAGTGGTGCACCATGTCGCGCTCCATGCGCAGTTCATCGGCCAAACCCATCAGGCGCGCGCGACGAATTTGCGCCAGCACCACGTGCAGCATCAATGGCGAGCGTTGGCGCAAAGCGTGGGCGGTTTTTTGGCTCCACTCATCAGAGGCCGACGCCAGCTTGGCCAACATGTCGGCAATACAGCTCAGACCAAAAACCTCATCGATTTGGGCTTGTGGTGTCAGCTTTTCAGGCGTCAAAGCGCCCGCTTGGGCCAGCACCCAACGCTCTACCGATTCGGCGTTTTCAAAGTCGCTGGTGGTCAGTGTTTGCCAGATCGGCTCCAGCATGCCACTGGGCAGGGCGATCTCGGCCAATTTGGCTGCCACAGCTTGCGGGCCATTCAACATGCTTCCGGTCAAGGCCAAATATTCGCCCAATCGCCCTGGGCAGCGGCTCAAGAAGTAACCGCCCCCCACGTCCGGAAACAGGCCAATCAGCGTTTCAGGCATGGCCATCTTGGTGCGCTCGGTCACCACACGCACACTGGCCCCTTGGCTGATGCCCATGCCACCGCCCATGACAATGCCGTCCATGAAGGCGATATAGGGCTTGCTGTAGGTGTGGATCAGGTGGTTGAGGCGGTACTCTTCGGTGAAAAAATCACCCAAGGACGCATCGCCCGCATGCGCAGCTTGGTGGAAAAAACGGATGTCGCCACCCGCGCAAAACGCGCCAAATGGGCCCTCTTTGCCATTGCCACGGATGGCCACAGCCAAGACTTGCGGGTTGTCTAGCCACTCGGTCAAAGCCTTGGTCAAAGCCCGCACCATGTCCAACGACAAGGCGTTCAAGGCTTTGGGCCGGTTGAGCGTCAGGCACCCAATGCGCCCCTCAATGCGTGCGATGACATCAGACATTGTTGTCTTTCCAACCCAGGTATTGGTTCATGAGCAAGGCGCTCAAGACCATGGAGCCGCCTAACAATACGCTCATTTGCGGGGCCTCACCTGCGCCCCACCAAGCCAGGGCGATGCCAAAGACGACCTCGAGCATGCCGAGCAAGGAGACTTCGGGCGCTTGCAGCACCCGCGCGCAGATCACCGCCAGCACGCAGGGGATCGCCAATTGAAACAAGCCCAGCAAGGCTAACAAGCTCACATCGTGCGCTGAGCCCTGCAAAGGCCATGACACGGGCAGCATGAACAAACTTGAGATCACAGCGCCCAGCAAGACCGAGGGCACCAAATCGACGGGGCCTTTGCTTTGGCTTTTTTGCAAAAAAGTCCATTGCACGCCCGCAGCCAAGGGCACGCACAGGGCCACCAAGGTGCCGATGACGAAGTTGGGGTCGTTCAAGCTCAGTTGGCTGCCGTACATCCAGGCGATACCGGCACCGGCCAACACGATGGCCACCCAAGTGCGCAAGGGCAGTCGGGCTTTGAGAAAGACCCAGGACAGCAGGGCTGTGAAAAACGGTGCCAAGGCCATGGTGATCAGCACGTTGGCCACCGTGGTCAAGGTCAGGCCCACCATGAAGGCGGTGAACATGATGCTCCAGCAGACCCCTGAAATCCAGAAGTAGGGGTTGCGCCATGGCAGGCTTCGCCAAAAGTCTTTGCCCTGCCACAGGGGCAAGATGATCAGCAGCGATACCAACGTGAAAAGGCTGCGCCAGAACGTGACCTCAAAGCCTTGGGCATGGTCAAGTTGGCGCGTCACCACGCCAGCCATCGACCACAGGGCGGAGCAGCCCACCATGGTCCAAACGGCTTGTGCGTGTGTCATCTGCACGGCGTTCTAACAGATCACTTGTTGCGCTTGCGCTCGTTTTCCTTGAGAAAACGCTTGCGCAGACGGACCGACTTCGGTGTGATTTCTACCAACTCGTCGTCCTCGATGAATTCGACACCGTATTCCAGTGTCAGGTCGATCGGGGGGGTGATCTTGATCGCGTCTTCTTTGCCCGACACGCGAAAGTTGGTCAGCTGCTTGGTGCGCGTGGCGTTGACCACCAGGTCGTTGTCACGGCTGTGGATGCCCACGATCATGCCTTCGTACACCGGGTCGTTGGCCTTGACGAACATGCGGCCACGGTCATCGAGTTTGCCCAGGGCGTAGGTGAAAATTTCACCGTCGTCCATGGAAATCAGCACCCCGTTCTTGCGCCCGCCAATGTCGCCCTTGTGGGCCTCGTAGCTGTCGAAGATGTTGGAGATCAAACCCGAACCACGGGTCAGGTTGAGGAATTCGTTGGTGAAACCGATCAGGCCACGGGCCGGAATGCGGTACTCCAAACGCACACGGCCACGGCCATCGGGCTCCATGTTGACCAGCTCGCCCTTGCGTTCGCCCAGGGCTTGCATCACGCCGCCTTGGTGGGTTTCTTCGATGTCGGCGGTGACCAACTCGATGGGCTCATGGCGCTCGCCATTCACATCGCGGAACACCACGCGGGGCTTGGACACCGCCATCTCAAAGCCTTCTCGGCGCATGTTTTCGAGCAAGATGGTCAGGTGCAATTCACCCCGGCCCATGACTTCAAAAATGCCTTCTTCGTCGGTTTCATTGACGCGCAAGGCCACGTTGTGCTGCAGTTCTTTTTGCAACCGGTCCCAAATTTGGCGGCTGGTGACGTACTTGCCTTCACGCCCAGCCAATGGCGAGGTGTTGACGCAAAAGTTCATGGTCAGCGTCGGCTCATCGACCTTCAGCATGGGCAGCGGTGCTGGCGATGTGGGGTCGGTCACCGTCACGCCGATGTTGACATCGGCAATGCCGTTGATCAGGACAATGTCACCCGGACCGGCTTCGGTCACTTGCACGCGGTCCAGGCCCTGAAACTTGAGCACTTGGTTGACACGCCCCTTGATGGCTTTGCCGTCCGCGCCTTCCATGACCACCACGTCCATTTGGGGCTTGATGGTGCCTTGGCTGATGCGGCCCACACCAATGCGGCCCACAAAGGTGGAAAAGTCGAGCGCCGAGATTTGCAGCTGCAAGGGCGCTGTCGGGTCGCCCTTTTGCGGCGGCACGTGCTTGAGCACGGTGTTGAACAAGGCCGACATGTCGGGGCCCCACTGCTCACCGGGTGCGCCCTCTTCCAACGAGGTCCAGCCATTGATGCCAGATGCATAAACCACGGGGAAGTCGAGTTGCTCGTCGTTCGCGCCGAGTTTGTCGAACAGGTCAAATGCCGCGTTGACCACCTTGTCGGGGTTGGCACCGGGCTTGTCCACCTTGTTCACCACCACGATGGGCTTGAGGCCCAAGGCCAAGGCTTTTTTGGTCACAAAACGGGTTTGGGGCATGGGGCCTTCTTGCGCGTCGATCAAGAGCACCACGCCATCGACCATGGACAAGGCGCGCTCGACTTCACCGCCAAAGTCCGCGTGGCCGGGGGTGTCCACGATGTTGATGTGGGTGCCTTCCCAGCTCACAGCGCAGTTCTTGGCCAAAATGGTGATGCCGCGCTCGCGCTCGATGGCGTTGTTGTCCATCACGGTGTCCACGATTTTCTCGTGCTCGGCAAAGGTGCCCGACTGGCGCAGCAGTTGGTCCACCATGGTGGTTTTGCCATGGTCCACGTGGGCGATGATGGCGATGTTGCGGATTTGCTTGGTCATGCTTTCTCTTCCTTTAAACCTGCTCGGCCAGCAACGGCTCGGGTGCAGGTGATTTTTCTAAAATCTGTTGAATTTCCAGTGGGCTCAACAAGCGACCCGGTATCAATTCGCCGCCACGCACAGTGGCTGTGCCCAGCAAAGCGCGGGGGTGAGTGCCGTACACGGCCACTTGATCGCTATCACCCCAAGGGCCGTGTCGGCGCACCCCATTCAAAAACCGCTCGGTGTGGTCTTTGTCGAGCTGCACCTCGGTACAGCCCGGCAGCAAGACATGCACCGGCAACAAAGCGGCCAGCCGGTCCAACTCGTGCATGGCCTCCAGCTGCACCAGCGACACGCACTGGGCTTGTTCAAAAGGCCCCGTCACCACCCGGCGCAAAGCGCTCAAATGCCCCCCACAACCCAAGGTTTCGGCGATGTCTTCGCCCAGCGTGCGGATGTAAGTGCCTTTGCTGCAGCGCACACGCAAACGCAAAAAAGGCGCATCGCCTTGCAGTTGCATGTCGAGCAAATCCAAGTCATGAATCACCACACTGCGCGCTTCGCGCTCAACGGTTTCGCCCTGGCGGGCGTATTCATACAAGGCCTTGCCATCTTTTTTCAAAGCACTGTGCATGGGAGGTACTTGGCTGATCGGCCCCATGAACCGATCCAAAACTTCGACGACCCTACCTGCCGAACATGACACTTCTCGGACAGAAATCACCTCGCCTTCGGCATCGCCGGTGCTGGTTTTCAGGCCCAGCCTAACTGTGGTTTCGTAGGTTTTGTCGGCATCCAGATGTTGCTGACTGAACTTGGTGGCGGCGCCAAAGCAAAGCGGCAACACGCCGGTGGCCAAAGGATCAAGCGTGCCGGTGTGGCCTGCTTTTTCGGCGCGCAGCAACCATTTGGCCTTTTGCAAAGCCTGGTTGCTGGACAGTCCCAGTGGTTTGTCAAGCAACAGCACCCCGTGCACAGGGTGCCGCTGCACCCTGGTGCGTGGCGCGTTCATGCTCAGTCCTCCTGGGCGCGCGAAGAGACGGCCTTGGCGATCAAGGCGTTCATGTCCGACGCACGCTCGGTGGTGCGGTCAAACAAGAAATGCAGTGTTGGCACGGTGTGGATGTGCAAACGCTTGAACAAACCGTTGCGCAAGAAACCCGCCGCCGCGTTCAAACCTTCTGTCGCCTCTTCGGGCTGACCCGTCAAGACGCTGAAGTAGACCTTGGCGTGTGCGTAGTCTGGCGTGACCTCAATGGCATTGATCGTCACCATGCCCACGCGCGGGTCTTTCAACTCGCGCGCAATCAACTCGGTCAGATCACGCTGGATCTGATCGGCCACACGGAAACCGCGGTTGGGCAAAGAGGACTGCTTACGACGCACCATTTACATAGTTCTCGCAATTTCCTTGACGTCGAAGAATTCGAGGTAATCGCCTTCTTTGATGTCGTTGTAGTTTTTGAGCTTGATGCCGCACTCGAAGCCTTCTTTGACTTCGCGCACATCGTCCTTGGCGCGCTTGAGCGAATCGAGCTCGCCGGTGTAGATGACCACGTTGTCGCGCAACAAACGGAACTTGGCGCTGCGGGTGACTTGGCCTGAGGTGACCATGCAACCAGCGACGGTGCCGATTTTGGAAGCCACAAACACGGTTCTGATTTCGGCCATGCCCATGATTTCTTCCCGCTGCTCGGGTGCCAACATGCCCGACATGGCGGCCTTGAGCTCGTCCACCGCGTCGTAAATGATGTTGTAGTAATGCAGGTCCACCCCATTGCCTTCGGCCAATTTGCGCGCACCGGCATCGGCCCGCACGTTGAAGCCGATCACGATGGCTTTGGACGCAATCGCCAGGTTGATGTCCGACTCGCTGATGCCGCCCACGCCGGCATACACCAACTGGACTTTGACTTCGTCGTTGGACAACTTGAGCAAGGAAGCGCCCAGGGCTTCTTGCGAACCCTGCACGTCGGCCTTGATGATGATGGGCAGCATCTTGACCTCGCCCGCCGACATGTCGGTGAACATGTTCTCGAGTTTGGCGGCTTGTTGCTTGGCCAACTTGGTGTTGCGGAACTTGCCGGCGCGGTAAGTGGCGATTTCGCGGGCACGGCGCTCGTCGCCCATGACCATGAATTCGTCACCGGCTTGCGGCACTTCGGTCAGGCCTTGGATTTCGACGGGGATGGAAGGACCGGCCGACTTGATGGCCGCACCGTTTTCATCCAGCATGGCACGCACGCGGCCAAAGGTTTGACCGGCCAAGACCACGTCGCCCGTGTTCAAAGTGCCCGATTGCACCAGGATGGTGGCCACAGGACCACGGCCTTTGTCCAGGCGTGCTTCGATGACCAAACCCTTGGCAGCGGCTTGGATCGGCGCCCTGAGTTCCAGCACTTCGGCTTGCAACAACACCTGTTCGAGCAAAGCGTCGATGCCCATGCCGGTTTTGGCCGACACCGAGACAAATGGCGATTCACCGCCAAACTCTTCGGGCACGACCTCTTCGGCGATCAACTCGCTGCGCACGCGGTCAACATTGGCATCGGGCTTGTCCATCTTGTTGATGGCCACCACGATGGGCACACCGGCCGCTTTGGCGTGCTTGATGGCTTCTTTGGTCTGCGGCATCACGCCGTCGTCACCGGCCACCACAAGGATGACGATGTCGGTCGCTTGTGCACCTCGGGCACGCATGGCCGTGAAGGCCTCGTGGCCGGGCGTGTCCAAGAAGGAGATCATGCCGCGAGGTGTTTCCACATGGTAAGCACCGATGTGCTGGGTGATGCCACCGGCCTCACCCGAAGCCACTTTGGCGCGTCGGATGTAATCGAGCAAGGAGGTCTTGCCGTGGTCCACGTGGCCCATGACGGTGACCACAGGGGCACGCGGCAAAGACTCGGCGTGTTGGTCCAACACTTCGTCGTCGGTGAAAGCTTCTGGATCGTCCAGCGCGGCCACCACCGCTTTGTGACCCATTTCTTCCACCACAATCATGGCGGTGTCTTGGTCCAGCGGCTGGTTCATGGTGGCCATTTGGCCCAGCTTCATCAAGTGCTTGATGACCTCAGAGGCCTTGATGGCCATTTTGTGAGCCAACTCGGCCACAGTGATGGTTTCAGGCACATGCACCTCAAGGATGCGAAGCTCAACAGCGGCCTGCTGGTTCTGCCCCTCATCGCGGTCTCGTTCGTTGCCACGGCGACCACGCGGGCCAGTGCGCCAGTTGTTGCGGCCCACACCGCCACTGGTGTCTCCGCGTGTAGGTATGGCTTTCTTTTTGGCTGGGTCACCCGCCCAACTGGAGGACAGTTTGGCCGATTTGACTTCTTTGTTGCCCCCCGGTGCGGCACTGGTGTTGGCGGGTGTGGTTGGCGCTTTTGCGCTTGGAGCGGGTGTACCTGCGGGTTTGTGCAAAGTGCCCTTGACCGCCGCTTTGGGCTCGACCTTGGCTTCTTCTTTTTTCGCCGTTAACACCTTTTTAGGGGCATTCATCATGGTGCGAATGGCTTCGGCTTCTGCCAAAGCCTTGCGACGCCGGGCATCCAAATCTTGAGCGCGCAGGGTTTCTTCTTCGGCCTTGGCTTTGGAGTCTGCTGCCGCTTGTTGGGCGGTCGCCTCGCGAGCGGATTGGTCCGCTTGGGCTTTGGCAGCGGCAGCTTGCGCGGCCTGCTCTGCCACTGCAAGTTTGATCTCGGCGGGTGTCGCCGACGGTGCAGCCGCCACAGGTTTGGCTTGCGAAGATGCGTTGATGCTGGCGGCCTCAGCACGGGCCAATTGCTGGCGCTCATCGCGGCTCAAAGGCGCTTGACCCGGTGGGGATGGCGCTTCGGCTTTGTCCGACACGGCAACTTGGGCAGCGGCTTGGGCTTGTGCGAGTTCACTGGCCTCTTGCGCCAACAGCGCAGCACGTTGCGCGGCTTCTTGCGCCTCGCGTTGCCGACGGTTTTCAGCCAATTCGGCTTCTTGCAAGCTGATCAACTCGGCCTGACGACGCGCCTCTTCTTCACGCCGTGCCAAGTCCGCAAGGTCTAAGGCTGGTTCAGCGGCTTGTTCTTGCGGGCTCAGGGCGACGGGTTCGTCATCGCGTTTGATCAAGGTGCGCTTTTTACGCACCTCGACTTGGATGGTGCGGGCCTTGCCCGACGCATCGGCTTGCTTGATTTCACTGGTGGATTTTTTCACCAAGGTGATTTTCTTGCGGTCAGTCATGACGGTGCCATGGCTGGTTTGCAAGAAACTGAGCAGCTTTTGCTTGTCGCCTTCGGTCAACGCATCGCTGACCGAGGCTTTGGAAACGCCCGCCGACCGCAATTGATCGAGCAAGACATCGGCAGATTTTTTGAGCTCATTGGCGAACTCGGCAACAGTGGTACTGGACATAATTTTGTTCAAGCCTCCATAGACTTCAGGCCTGGCCAGCGAACCAATGTTCGCGGGCTTTCATGATCAAGGTGGTCGCCTCTTGCGCTGTCTGAGCGGTGATCTCAGTCAACTCGTCGGTGGCCAGGTCAGCCAGGTCGTCGCGGGTTTGGATACCCGCTTGAACCAGCTTGGAAATCAGCTCAGGCGTCAAGCCCGGCAAATCACGAAGGTCTTGCGACACGTCTTCGACGCTCTCTTCGCGAGCAATTTCAAGGGTCAGCAGCGCGTCTTTGGCGCGCGTGCGCAACTCGTTGATGGTGTCTTCATCGAAGCTTTCAATCTCCAGCATTTCCTGAATCGGCACATAGGCCACTTCTTCCAAGCTGGTGAAACCTTCGCCAATCAGAATGTCGGCAATTTCTTGGTCGACGTCGAGCTTTTCCATGAACAACTGGCGGATGCCTGTGGTTTCTTCGGCCTGTTTTTGGGCCGACTCGGCGGCGTCCATGATGTTGATCTTCCAGCCCGTGAGGTCAGAGGCCAAGCGCACGTTTTGGCCACCGCGGCCAATCGCGATCGCGAGATTTTCTTCGTCGACCACCACGTCCATGGCGTGCTTTTCTTCGTCCACCACGATGGACTGCACGTTGGCGGGGGCCAATGCACCAATCACAAACTGGGCCGGGTCTTCGCTCCACAACACAATGTCCACGCGCTCGCCTGCCAGCTCGTTGGTCACGGCATTGACGCGGGTGCCTCGCACGCCCACGCAAGTGCCAATCGGGTCGACCCGCTTGTCGTGCGACAACACAGCGATCTTGGCGCGGGAACCGGGGTCACGGGCGCAGGTTTTGATCTCCAGCAGCCCTTGCTCGATTTCGGGGACTTCTTGGCGGAACAACTCGATCATGAACTCAGGGGCCGAGCGGGACAGCAAAATGGGCGCGCCGCGCAGCGTCAGGTCCACCTCCATGATCATGGCGCGCACACGGTCGCCGCTGCGCAGGTTTTCCTTGGGGATCATCTCGTTGCGGCGCAGGCGGCCTTCGATGCGGCCGGACTCGCAAATGATGTCGCCCTTGTCCATGCGCTTGACCGTGCCGACAAAGATCTTTTCGCCACGCGACATGAAGTCGTTCAGCAGCATTTCGCGTTCGGCGTCGCGGATTTTTTGCAAGATGACTTGCTTGGCCGCCATCGCACCGATGCGGCCAATCGGCACCGACTCGATGGCTTCTTCGATGTACTCGTCCACCTCGATGTCCGGGATTTGCTCTTGGGCTTCGAACAACAAAATTTCTTGCTCGGGCAATTGCAGACCGGCCTCGTCGGGCACCACGTGCCAGCGGCGAAAACTCTCATAATTGCCACTGTCGCGGTCCACCGCCACGCGAATGTCCACCTCGCCTGTGAACAGTTTTTTGGTGGCTTGAGCCAAAGCCGCTTCGACAGCCCCAAACACAAGGTCGCGTTCTACGTTTTTTTCACGTGAGATGGCTTCGACCAACATCAGCATTTCGCGATTCATGACTTGACTCTCCTGTTCCTGCGGGTCTGTTTATGAGGCCCGAAAATTAAGCTTAAAAATGTTCTGGGCTTCAAGCGGGTGACTTGGGTTTGCGGCCTTTGAAATCAACCACGGGTGCGAGGCGAGCCTCGCGCAATTCATCGATCGTGAAACCCAGTGCATGCACAGGCGCTGGGGCTCGCTTGGGACTGATTTTTTGCCCCGGTTTGAGCACGGGTGCATCGCTCCAGACAATTTGCCAGCCTTGGCTGGCCGCGTCACGCTCGAGCGTGCCGCGAAATTTTTTGCGGCTGGGGTTGACCATGCCGGCTGCGTTTTCACCCATGGGGGCTTTCAAGGTGATGTCCACCACTTCACCAGCAAAACGCTCGAAGTCTTGCTGTTTGCGCAAAGGGCGGTCGATGCCGGGTGACGAGACCTCAAGTCGGTTGTAAGCCACACCATCAACCTCGAGTGCAAACTGCAACTGGCGGTTGACCTTTTCGCAATCTTCCACATTGATCGAAAGCTCAACGCCCGGTTGCCAAGGAAAATCGATGGTGATGCGCAACAAACCGCCCGCCGTGCGCTCAATGTCGACCAGGTCATAACCTAGGCCGGTCACGGTTTCTTGAACAATTTGCTGCAATGCCACAGAGCTTTGAACGATCTACGTTAAAAATGAAAGACCCAAAAAAAGCGGGCGGTGAAAACCCGCCCGCTTGGTCGTGAAGCCAGTATTCTAGCTGAAAAAGCGGCGTAAGTGCGTGATTTTCAAGGAAAACAACATCATTTACAGGCCCGGCCCGGGCGCATTCAGGGCCCGTGCTGCCCGCCCTTGGCTTGAGCGCGCGGGCCTGATTGCCGACCCTGGCGCGGGCTCGGGTTTTATGAAAAGGCTTGTATCAAGCTTTGCGTGTAGGGGTGACTCGGAGCCGAGAGCAAGCGCTCGGCGCGCCCTTGTTCGACCACCTGGCCTGACTTGAGCACCATGACATCGTGGGCCATGGCGCGCAGCACGTCCACATCGTGGGTGATCAGCAAATACGCCATGCCGTGCTTTTGTTGCAAGGACTGGAGCAAGCTCAAAATCTGTTGCTGTACCGTCACATCGAGCGCACTGGTGGGCTCGTCCAGCACCAGCAATTCGGGCTCGACCACCAAGGCTCGGGCCAAGGCGATGCGTTGGCGCTGCCCGCCTGAAAAAGCATGCGGGTAACGCCCCAGCAGGTCGGCCGAGCCATCGCCCACCAAGCCCACTTCGGCAAAAGCCGCGCGCACGCGTTGCTCGGTTTGCGCGGGTGTCCATTGCGGGTGGTGCAGGCGTAAGCCTTCTGAGACGATCTCGCCCACCGTCATGCGCGGCGACAAGCTGCCATAGGGGTCTTGAAACACCACCTGCACCCGACGCCGCAAGGCCTTGTCCAAGCTGGGTTGGCCTTGCCAAGTTTGGCCCGCAAACGACAGATCACCCGAAAAAGGGATCAAGCCGAGCACCGCCTGCGCCAAGCTCGACTTGCCAGAACCTGACTCGCCCATCACGCCCAAGGTGCTGCCCGGTGCGATCGAAAAGTCGGCCCCTTGCAAGGCTGTGAAGTGGTGCTTTTGAAACCAGGCTTTGAAACCGGGCACGGCTTTGGGATAGCGCACTTGCAGTTGCCTCACGCGCAAGAGCGGCGCCGTATCCAGGGGCGGCGCAGCGACCAGGCCCGCGCGGCTGGGTTGGCTCGAGAGCAATCGGCGTGTGTAGGGGTGTTGGGGGCGCTCAAACACCGCGTTCAAGGCGCCTTGCTCGACCAAGTGCCCTTTTTCCATCACCACCACGCGGTCGGCAAAGTGGCGCACCAAAGCCAAATCGTGGGTGATCAGCAAGACAGCCATGCCGGTTTTTTGCTGGAGATCGGCCAAAAGCTGCAGCATTTGCAGGCGCAAGCTGGCGTCCAGCGCGGTGGTGGGCTCGTCGGCCAAGAGCAGCTTGGGTTCGGACGCGAGGGCCATGGCCATCATGGCGCGTTGGCGCTGCCCGCCCGACAACTGGTGCGGGTAGGCCCCAAAGCGCCGCGCGGGCTCGTCGATGCCGGTTTCGGACAGCAAATGCACGGCGCGCGCATCGGCATCGCGCATAGCCAAAAGCTTTTTGAGTTGCAGGACTTCCGAAATTTGCGCGCCCACGGTCATCAAAGGGTTGAGCGCGGTCATGGGCTCTTGAAAAATCATGGCGATCTCGTCGCCGCGTATGCGCTGCATCTGAGCAGGTGTTTGCTGCAACAGGTCGTGGCCTTGCCAGAGCACTTGGCCTGACAACTGGGCCGAATCGAGCAAACGCAGCACCGACAGCGCCGTGACCGATTTGCCCGAACCCGACTCGCCCACCAAGGCCACGCGCTCGCCCGCTTGGATGCTCAGGTTCACGCCGTGCACGACGGCCTGCCCACCAAAGGCGATGCGCAGATCTTTGAGTTCTAACAGGGGCTGGTGCGCCGTCATGTGTCCACCTTTCGCGGATCCAGTGCGTCGCGCAGCGCGTCACCCATGAAGGTCAACAGCAACAAGGTCACCACCAGCACCACAAAGGTGGAGATGGAGATCCACCAGGCGTCGATGTTGTTTTTGCCTTGGGCCAGCAATTCGCCCAAAGACGGTGTGCCCGGCGGCACGCCCAGGCCCAGAAAGTCCAGCGAGGTCAAGGCCAAAATGGCCCCACTCATGCGAAAGGGCAAAAAGGTCACCACCGGCGTCATGCTGTTGGGCAAGACGTGCCGCCACATGATTTGCCAATGCCCCAAACCCAGCGCCCGCGCCGACTTGACGTAATCGAGCTGGCGGTTGCGCAAGAACTCGGCCCGCACATAGTCGGACAAACCCATCCAGCCAAACAGGCTGAGCAGCAAGAGCAGCAAGCCCACACTGGGCTCGAACACGGCCGAGAAGATGATGAGCAAATACAGCTCAGGCATGGCGCTCCAGACTTCGATGAAGCGCTGAAACACCAAATCGGTCTTGCCCACAAAAAAACCTTGAATGGCCCCGGTCAGCACACCCAAAAACACCCCAAACAAGGTCAGCGCCAAGGCAAACAGCACCGACACCCGAAAGCCGTACAGCAAACGCGCCAGCACATCGCGGCCCCGGTCGTCTGTGCCCAACCAATTACGGGCGCTGGGCGCTGCGGGGTTGGGCAAGGGGGCAAAGTAGTCGAGCGTGCTGTGGTGGTAGGGGTTGAGCGCTTGCAAAGCCCAGTTATCACCCTTGTTCAATTGCGCCTGAATGTAGGGGTCGAGGTAGTCGGCCGGGGTTTCAAAGTCGCCGCCAAAGGTTTTTTCGGGCAAGGTCTGCACCACCGGAAAATACCACTGCCCCTCAAAGCGCACGAGCAGCGGCTTGTCATTGGAGAAAAACTCTGCGCCCAAGCTCATGACGAACAGCAGCACGAAAATGACAAGGCTGCCAAAACCCAGCCGGTTGCGCCGAAAACGCTGCCAGGCCCGAGCCGAGGGCGAAGCCTGTGTCGGCACAGCAGACGAGGAGGACGGTGCGCTTGGCGTGCTCATTTGTCAAACTTCACGCGCGGGTCGACCCACAGGTAGCACAGGTCGCTGATCAACTTGGCAAACAGCCCGATCAGGGTGAACAAATACAAGGTGCCCAGCACCACGGGGTAGTCACGCCGAATCACCGCTTCGTAACTGAGCAAACCCAGACCATCGAGCGAGAACAAAGTTTCAATCAGCAGCGAGCCGGTGAAAAATGCGCCGATGAAGGCCGCCGGAAAACCCGTGACCAGCGGAATCAAGGCATTGCGCATGACATGGCGGTACAGCACGCGGTTTTCGCTCAGGCCCTTGGCGCGGGCGGTCAACACATACTGTTTGCGAATTTCTTCTAAAAAGGCGTTTTTGGTGAGCATGGTGATGACCGCAAACGAGCCCATCACACTGGCTGTGACCGGCAAAGCGATGTGCCACAAATAGTCCACCACCTTGCCGCCCCAACTGAGCTGTTCCCAGTTGGACGAGGTCAGGCCGCGCAGCGGAAACCATTGCAATTGCCCGCCAAAAATCACCAGCAAAGCCACGCCCAACACAAAACCCGGAATCGCGTAGCCCACCAGCACCAGCAAACTGGTGAGCGTGTCAAAGCGCGTGCCCGCCCGCACGGCCTTGGCAATGCCCAAAGGCACAGACACCATGTAACTCAAAAAGAAGGTCCACAAACCCAAACTGATGGACACCGGCAGCTTTTCTTGAATCAGACTCCACAAGTCTTTGGAGTAGAAAAAGCTTTGCCCCAAGTCGAATTGCGCAAACTGCTTGAGCATCATCCAAAACCGCTCTGCAGGCGCTTTGTCAAAGCCGTAGAGGGTTTTGATTTCTTCGATGCGGGCGGCATCCACACCTTGCCGTCCTCGGTAACCGCTGCCAGCGGCAGCAGCGCCCTCCCCGCCGGTGTCGCGGCCTTGCAGTTGGGCCACCATTTGCTCGACCGGGCCGCCAGGCACAAACTGGATCACTGCAAAGGTCATCAACAAAACCCCAAACAGGGTTGGAATCATCAGCAACAAGCGTTTGAAAATATAGGCCAGCATGGGTCAAGGGCGCAAAGCGCTGGCTTGGGGCGTTTGGGCCAACGCGGCATCGGGCGACCACCAGACCGTGGTCACCAGTTTTTCAGGCTGGTAAAAGCGCGGCAATGCAGCGGGCCGGGCAAAGGCTTTGGCGCGCCAAGACACCCGGTGAACCGCGCCATACCAATGCGGCACCACATAGTGGCCGTGGCGCAGCACCCGGTCGAGTGCGCGCAGGCGCGTGACCAATTCGGGCCTCGTGGTGGCACTGACCACTTTGTCCAGCAGCGCATCCACCGCCGGGTCTTTCAGGCCGATCACATTGCCCGAGCCTTCCACGTCGGCCGATCGGCTGCCATAGCGCTCGAGCAATTCGGTGCCGGGCGCTTCGCTGCCCACGGTGCGGTTGCTCACGATGTCGAAATCAAACACGTCCATGCGTTTTTGCAGCAGGGCAAAGTCGATGACTTTGTATTGGACTTGGATGCCCAGTTTTTCGAGGTTCTTGGCAAAGGGCGTGACCACACGCCCCATGGAGCCCGAGCTGTCCAAAAACTCGATGCGCATGGCCTGGCCTTTGTCGTTGCGCAAAGCGCCATCGCGGTAAGTCCAGCCCGCCTCTTTCAACAACTCACGCGCCTGACGCAAATGGTCGCGCAGGCTGCGGCCGGAAGATGGCTCCAGCGCTGTCTCTGGCGGTTGCGGCACCGCTTGGGCGAACACGGCCGGGGGCAATTTGTCCCGCAAAGCTTCGAGCAGTGCCAGCTCGTCGGGCCCAGGCAAGCCCTTGGCCTCAAAGTCACTGGCCACAAAGTAGCCACGCACTCGGCTGTAGGCGTTGTAGAACAACTGACGGTTGAGCCACTCAAAGTCCATGGCCAGCGCAATGGCTTGGCGCACCCGCACGTCTTTGAACTGGTCGCGCCGCGTGTTGAACAAAAAGCCTTGAAAGTCGCCTGCGTTGCCGTGCGCCAGCTCGGCCTTGACCAGGTCGCCTCGGTCGAACGCGCGACCTGTGAAGGCCCTGGCCCACTCGCGTGCAATGAACGACTGCATGTAATCGAACTCACCCGCCTTGAAGGCTTCGAGCTGGGCGGTGCTGTCTTTGTAGATTTTGTAGGTGATGCGGTCAAAATTGAACTGCCCCTTGCGCACATTCAGGTCACGCGCCCAATAATCGGGGTCGCGCTCATAGGTGATGTCGCGGCCAAACTCCACCCGGCCAATGCGGTAGGGGCCAGAGGCGATCGGCCATTCCATCACCATTTGATCAAAGGCTTTGTGCTTGCTGCCCTCTAGCCCCCATTTATGGCTGAACACGGGCAAACTGCCCACAATCAAAGGCAGTTCGCTGTTGGGCCGCACGAAATCAAAACGGATGCTGCGCTCGCTCAAAACCAAGGCTTTTTTGACCTCGCTGAAATAAGTGCGGTACTGCGGGGCGGCTTGTGGGCTGGTCAGTCGTTCAAACGAATGCTGCACGTCGCTGGCAAGCACCGGGTCGCCATTGTGAAAGCGTGCTTGCGGGTGGAGCTGGAAGGTGACCGACATCCGGTCACTGGCCACCTTGATGTCCGAAGCCAGCAAACCGTAGGCCGTGGTCGGCTCGTCCATATTGCCCACCAACAAGGTGTCAAACACCATGCCCAGCATGGCCGGCGGCGCACTGCCCTTGAGTGTGAATGGGTTGTATTTGTCAAAGTTGGACTGCCGGGTTGGTGGCACCAAAACAATCGCACCGCCTTTGGGCGCGTCGGGGTTGACGTGGTCAAAATGCGTGAATCCAGCGGGGTAGCGGATGTCGCCAAACTGCGCATAAGCGTGTTGCGCCCAAGCGGTTCCCGCTGCACAAAACCCGAGGGCCAGCAAGCAGTGTGTCCAGATCAAGGCCCAGGTTCTTCGCATGCGACAATTCTGCCCACATTTTTCAGGAGTTGAGCGCATGCTTACAAAAACAGGATTTCTGTCGGGTAAAAAGCTGTTAATCACGGGCGTCTTGTCCAACCGTTCGATCGCCTACGGCATTGCCAAGGCCTGCCACGCGCAAGGTGCCGAGCTGGCGTTCAGCTACGTGGGCGAGCGTTTCAAAGAGCGCATCACCGAATTTGCATCCCACTTTGACTCGACTTTGATTTTTGATTGCGATGTGGGCAGCGATGCGCAAATTGACCAGCTCTTCACCGACCTGTCAGCCACCTGGCCCAAGTTCGACGGTTTTGTGCATGCCATCGGTTATGCCCCGCGTGAAGCCATTGCCGGTGACTTTTTGGACGGTTTGTCGCGTGAAGCTTTCAAAATTGCGCACGACATCAGCGCCTACAGTTTTCCCGCCATGGCCAAAGCAGCCCTGCCCTACTTGAACGACAAGTCGGCGGTGCTGACCCTCACCTATTTGGGCGCGATTCGCACGGTGCCCAACTACAACACCATGGGTTTGGCCAAAGCCAGCTTGGAGGCGTCTGTGCGCTATTTGGCCGAGTCGCTGGGCAGCCAAAACCGAGGACTGCGCGCCAACGGTATTTCTGCAGGGCCCATCAAAACCTTGGCCGCCAGTGGCATCAAGGGCTTTGGCAAGATTTTGTCGGTGGTGGCCGAGGCCTCGCCGATTCGCCGCAACGTGACCATTGACGATGTGGGCAACGTGGCCGCGTTCATGTTGAGCGATCTGGCAGCAGGGGTGAGCGCTGAAATCACCTATGTGGATGGGGGCTTCAGCCAAGTGGTCGGCGGCATTGCGGAGCCGGTGGCCGCGGTTTGATCGATTGGCTTTGGACCTCGCGCACAGACAAGGCCGCCAGCACAGTGGGGCTTGGTGCGACCTGCAAGGCCACGCCAGGCGCGTGTTCCATCGGTGTGCTGGCCAAACCATTTGGAGCCCTTGCGTGAGGGTTGCCCGCCACACAGGCGAACAAAACCTGGTGCACCCGCTTTGCGGGCATCAACCTCGACCGCCACAGCCCTAGGTTTTTTTGATGCAAACACCCCGCGATTGGCTCACCCCCGAAGCCCTGTTGATGCTGCAAACCATTGGCCAAAAAGGCAGTTTTGCCGCCGCTGCCCGGGCCCTGGATCTGGTGCCCAGCGCCTTGACTTACCGCGTTCGGCAGATCGAAGACGCGCTCGATGTGTTGTTGTTTGACCGCAGTGCCCGCCAAGCTGTGCCTACGGCTGCAGGCCGTGAGTTGTTGCGCGAATCTGGCCGCTTGCTCGACGACATCGACGCTGTGGCCAACCGTGTGCGCCGCGTGGCCACGGGCTGGGAGGCGGTGTTCACTGTTGCGGTGGACAGCATCATTTCGCGCAGCGTGGTGATGGATTTGTGTGCCAGTTTTTTGGCCTTGGGCGCGCCCACCCGCTTGCGGCTGCGCTTTGAGACCTTGTCGGGCACCTTGGCAACACTCCATTCGGGCATGGCCGATTTGGCCCTCGGTGTGGTGCTGGAGCCAGGGCTGCCCAGCGACATCAGGCATGCGGTGCTGGGCGACATCGCTTTTGTCTACGCAGTGGCTCCACACCATCCACTGGCCCAAGCCCCAGAGCCGCTCAGCGACGCCAGTTTGCAGCAACACCGCGCAGTGGCAGTGGCCGACTCGGTCAGCCGGGGCACAGGCCTGACACTGGGCCTGCAAGGTGGGCAAGACGTCTTCACCGTGCCCGACATGCCGAGCAAACTGGAGGCCCAGCTGCGCGGCTTAGGGGGTGGTTTTTTGCCCGAAACGCTGGCACGCCCCTACATTGACTGCGGCATGTTGCGGGTCAAGCAAGTCAACACCCCACGCACCAACACCTGTCACCATGCTTGGCGCGACACCACAGCAGCACCTGCTGGGCAGGCGCTGCTGTGGTGGTTGGCACAGTTAGAAAAACCCGCCACACGCGAAGCCCTGCTGCGGCCGGCGCACAAGGTGGCAGGTCCGCACCCGTCCAACCCACACCCGGGATAACCCCCTCAAGCGCTTTGAGCACCGTTTTCTCAGCTAAAGTCAAGCCATGACCACACAACACATTGCCATCATCGGCGTCGGCATGGCCGGCGTCACTTGCGCACGCACTTTGCGCCAAGCCGGACACAACATCACCTTGTTTGAAAAGAGCCGGGGCCTGGGCGGGCGCATGAGCACCCGCACCAGCGCATTTGGCAGTTTTGACCACGGCGCGCAGTACTTCACCGTGCGCGATCCGCGTTTCGAGTTGGCGATCGGCACCGTCCCTGGCGTGTGCAAACCCTGGAGCGCCAACGCTGTGCGCGTGCTGGACCCAAGCGGCCGCGTCATCGAAGCGGGCCTGCCCGGCGGCGAACGCCATTGGGTCGCCTCGCCCGGCATGAACGCTTTGGTCAAAGCCTGGGCTGCACCTTTGGTGGAAGACGGCAACGTGCAACTGCAAACCCGGGTCACCCGCATCGTGGCCGACCCGTTGAAGAAAAACGGCTGGCAACTGCACACCGAGGGCGATGACGGCGGTCAGCATGTCTTTGCGGGCTTTGACAAAGTGATCTTGGCCATTCCGTCGGCGCAAGCCCAAGAACTGCTCCAAGCGTCACAACTCGCCCCTTTGGCAGCACCTTTGGAGCGGGTGCGGGTTGGGCCCTGCTGGACCTTGATGCTGGCCTACCCGCAGGCGGTACAACCGGGCTTGATCACCCTTGGTCCGCAATGGAATGCGGCCCGCAGCACGCACCACCGCGTTGCCTGGATGGCCCGCGAGTCGTCCAAGCCTGGGCGTGAGCGCATCGAACGCTGGACCGTCCAGGCCAGCGCCCCGTGGTCTGAAGAACACATCAACGACACACCCGAGCGCGTCAAAGGCAAATTGATCAAGGCGTTTGCCGAAATCACCGGCATCCGCGTCACCCCAGACTACGCCGAGGTGCACCGTTGGTTGTATGCCAAAACTGCTCAGCCCTTGGGCCAAAACTTCTTGTGGTCGAAAGACCAAGGCATTGGCTTGTGCGGTGACTGGTGCTTGGGCCACCGGGTCGAGGACGCCTTTGTCTCCGGCCTGGAACTGGCTTTGGCGGTGCTCCAAAAACGCTGACCTGGCATGCCCGGGAAACAGCATGCACGGGATATACACAGGCCGGTTTGCGCCCTCGCCAACCGGCCTTTTGCATGCCGGATCACTGGTGGCGGCTTTGGCCAGCTGGCTAGATGCCCGTGCCCACAGCGGCCAGTGGCTGCTTCGCATCGAAGACGTGGACACACCCCGCTGCGTGCGTGGGGCTGATGTCGCCATCACCGCGCAACTGGCCGCGTGCGGGCTACTGCCCGACGTCCCGGCGACATGGCAAAGCCAGCGACACGCCTTGTACGCGGGCGCTTTGCAGCAACTGGTTGAGCAAGCTTGGGCCTACCCCTGCGGCTGTTCGCGCAAGCACATTGAATCGACCCAAAGCGTGGCCCGGCACAGCGCCGCCGTATACCCCGGCACCTGCCGCCAAGGCCTGAACGGCAAACCCGCCCGCGCCTGGCGGCTCGATGTGCAGGCGGTGCAAACCGCGCTGGGCCTGCCTGCCCTGACCCCATGGACCGACCGCCGTTTGGGGCCGCAGCAGCAAAACGTGTCTGAAGAAGTGGGCGACTTTGTGCTGCGCCGCGCCGATGGGCTGTGGGCTTACCAGCTGGCCGTGGTGGTGGACGATGCCGCGCAAGGCATCACCCATGTGGTGCGCGGCCAAGACCTGGCCGACAACACGGCGCGGCAGATTGTGCTGCAGCGCGCCTTGGGTCTGCCCACGCCCCAATACCTGCACACGCCCTTGGTGCGGGCAGCGAACGGCGAAAAACTCAGCAAGCAAAACGGCGCCTTGGCGCTTGACCTGCAACACCCCTTGCAGGCGCTGAACGCAGCGGCGCAGGCCTTGGGCCTGCCCAGGCAGCCCGAACACACGCCCATTGAGCAGGCCTTGAAGCGTTGGACGAAGCTGCACGCCAACACCTTGGGGACGGCGTTTGCACCGAAAGCATGATTCGCACATAATACGTGTGAATTTCATGCCATTGCGGGAGGTCAAACCATGAACATCACCTTGTCTGTGGACGAGCGGGTCGCCGAATCGGCGCGTGAAGCGGCCCGAAAAATGGGCAAAAGCCTGAACCAAGCCGTGCGCGATTATTTAGAGCAACTCGCGGGGCAAGAGCGTCAAGCTGCCGAATGGCAAGCCTGGGAGCAACGCTGCCTGAGCGGCGGTGGGCAACTCAAGGGCTGGAAGTTTGACCGGGATGCCCTGCATGATCGCGGCTGAACCCACGCCGCCGTGGGGCCAGCTGCTGGCGCTGCCCAAAACCAGGTGCTTCATCGACACCAACATCTTGGTCTATGCCGACAGCACCGACGAACCCCACAAACAGCGCATCGCCATCGATGTGCTGCGGCATTTGCGGTTTCAACGGTTGGGCGTTTTGTCCACGCAGGTGCTCAATGAATACATCCAGGTCGGCCTGCGCAAACTGGGCCTGCCCCACAGCCATGTGCGCGCGCAACTGCACTGTTACCGGCAAATGGACGTGGCGGGCGTGACGCCAGACACCATCGACATGGCGCTCGATCTCCACCAAAGACACAGCCTGAGTTACTGGGACGCCCTGATTTTGGCCAGCGCCCACATTTCAGGTTGCGCCGTGCTGTTGACCGAAGACATGGGCACAGGCGAAGTGCTGGCGGGCGTGCAGTTGATCAACCCCTTTGTGGCCGCCTGATCCCTTCCATCCCACTTTCATCGCCCCCACCCCATTTTGCAGCCGCGATAATCGCAGGCTTTGCGAAACACTTTGGCCCTCAAGCCAGCCCCCTCATGACGATGCCCGAGAACACCCAGCAGCTGCCTGCCAAAAAAACCGTCAACCAAGCGGCTGCCTCAGACGCCCCCTTCATGCGGCAAATCAAAACCTATGTGCTGCGTGCGGGCCGCATGGGTTCGGGGCAAGTGCGGGCGTTTGAGCAGTTCGGGGCTCAATTTTCAGTGCCTTACAGCGCTTCTCGCTTGGATGTTGAAGCTGCCTTTGGCCGCCCTGCCCCGCTGATTCTGGAAATTGGTTTTGGCATGGGCGACGCCACAGCCAAAATCGCGCAGCTTCGACCTGGTGACAATTTTTTGTGCTGCGAAGTGCATGAGCCAGGCGTGGGCGCCCTGCTCAAACGCTGTGGCCAAGCGCACATCGGCAACATCCGCATCGTGCAGCACGATGCCATCGAGGTGATGGACCACATGCTGGGCCCGGACAGCCTGGACGGCGTGCACATCTTCTTTCCGGACCCTTGGCACAAGAGCCGCCACCACAAGCGCCGACTGATCCAAAGCCCCTTCATCCAGCGGCTGGCCCAGCACATCAAGCCTGGCGGCTACCTGCATTTGGCCACCGACTGGCAGCCCTACTCTGAGCAGATGATGGGTGTGCTGCGCGCCGAGCCCTTGCTGGCCAACACCAGCGATGCCCCAGATGGCTTTGCCGCCAAGCCAGACTACCGGCCGCTGACCAAATTTGAAAACCGGGGCCTCCAACTCGGCCACGGCGTGTGGGACCTGGTGTTCCGCCGGGTCTGACATGCGCCAATCAGGGCACCTAACTCCGTTGCCTCTGCGCGATGGCGTGAGCGCCAGCGTGGTGTCGGTGCCGCACGGCGCACCGCAGTTGCTCGATTTTTTGGCCGAGCGCATGCCCGGCATCTCGCGCAGCGAATGGGCCGAGCGCTTGCACCAAGGTCTGGTGCTGCAGGAAGACGGCCAGCCGGCCCTGCCCCACCAAGCCTGCGCCGTGGGCCAAAGGTTTTATTACTACCGCCATCTGGCCGACGAGCCCGTGCTGCCGTTTCAAGCGCAAATCGTGTTTGAAGACGAGCATCTGCTGGTGGCCGACAAACCGCACTTCATGCCCGTCACGCCCACGGGCCGCTACCTGCAACAAAGCCTGTTGGTGCAGCTCAAGCGCCTGACGGGCTGCGCCGATTTGGTGCCGCTGCACCGCATCGACCGAGAAACCGCCGGACTGGTGTTGTTTGGCAAACGACTGCAAGAACGCGACGCCTACCACGCGCTGTTTCGGGACCACCTGATCCACAAGACCTACCACGCGGTGGCGGCACACGCGCCGCATCTGCAGCTGCCGCTGGTACACGCCAGCCGCTTGGTGCCAGGCGAACCTTTTTTCAGAACGAAGGAAGAGCCAGGGCCCACCAACAGCGAAACCCGCATCGCTTTGCTGCACACCGATGACCTGCGCGCGCTGTATGCGCTGGAGCCAATCAGCGGCAAACGCCACCAGCTGCGGGTGCACATGAACGCCTTGGGCATCCCGATCGAAGGCGACTTGTTTTACCCCACCGTCTTGCGCGGCCCGAATGCGCCCGAAGACTTCAGCCAGCCCTTGCAATTGTTGGCCCAGTCGGTTCGATTCAGCGACCCCATCACAGGTCAAAATCGCGAGTGGGCCAGTGGGCTGCGTTTGACACTCAGTGCGCCTTAAGACGCTTTAGCCCGGCGGCTCAGCCCGGCAACAAACTGGCCAGCAACTGGCTCAGGTGCACAGCCTCACGCCCAGCACCGTCGTGGATTTGGTGGCGGCAACTGGTGCCGTCGGCCACCACGATGGCATCGGGCTGGGCGCGCACGGCGGGCAGCAAGCTCAACTCGGCCATTTGCATGGACACCTTGTAGTGGCTGGCCTCATAACCAAAACTGCCCGCCATGCCGCAGCAACTGCTCTCGATCAGCTGCGGCTTGGCCCCCGGAATCCAGCGCAAGACTTCCATCACGGGGGACACCGCGTCAAAGGCTTTTTGATGGCAATGCCCGTGCAGCAAAACCGGGCGCTGCACCGGGGCGATTTGCGCCTTCAGCCCGTCCAACTGCCCCGCTTGGGCTTCGCGGGCCAAAAATTCTTCGAACAGCAGGGCTTGCCCGGCGATGCGTTGCGCGCCCTCGCCCAAGCCCATGACCAGCATTTCGTCGCGCAGCGTGAGCAGGCAGGAGGGCTCCAAGCCCACGATGGACAGGCCTTTTTCGGCAAAAGGCAGCAGGCTTTGCACCACTTCGCTGGCCTTTTCGCGGGCCTTGTCCAGCATGCCGTTGGCCAAATAAGTGCGACCACAGCACAGATGCCCGCCATCGCCCTGCAGTTTGGTGGCCACATGCACCGTGTATCCAGCCGCCTGCAGCACCTTGACGGCCGCATGCGCGTTGGTCGACTCCAAGAAACCGTTGAAGGTGTCCACAAACAAGACCACGCCGCGCGCTGCGGCCAACACCTCTTCGCGGCTGGCGGTCGCTTGTGCAGCGCTGGGCGGGGTGTTGAAGAAGTGACGCATCTGCCACTCGGGCAAGCTGCGCTGGGCCGACAGGCCCAACAGCTTTTCAGTCAACTTGGCCAGCAGCGGCACACGGTTGCGCAGGTTCAAAAACGGGCCCAAGCGCGCCGCCCAGCGGGCGTAATCGGGCAAATGGGCCACCAATTTGTCTTGCAGCGTGTGGCCGTGCTTGGCTTTGTAGTGCTGCAAAAACTCAAGCTTCATCTTGGCCATGTCCACCCCGGTGGGGCAATCGCGCTTGCAGCCTTTGCAGCCCACGCACAGGTCCATGGCCTCGCGTACCGCTTCACTGCTCAAAGCGTCTTCGCCCGCCAGGCCTTCGATCTGGCCGCTCAAGGCCAAGCGCAAGGTGTTGGCTCGGCCCCGTGTCAGGTGTTTTTCGTCGCGGGTCACGCGGTAACTGGGGCACATGGTGCCTGCATCGAACTTGCGGCAATGGCCGTTGTTGTTGCACATCTCCACCGCCTTGGCCAGGCCTTGGGCCGGGTCACCGCCGGTGCCGGGGGCGCTGGTTTGTTCGGTGACCGGGTCGTTTTGCACGTTCCAGGCGCTCCAGTCCAGCGCGGTGCGGATGGGCACCACCTTGTAGCTGGGCGCAAAACGCATCAGCGTGGTGTCGTCCATTTTGGGCGGGTTGACGATGCGCTGAGGGCACAGCAGTTGCTGCGGGTCCATCTCGCGCTTGATCTGCGCAAATGCCTCGTTGATGCGCGGGCCAAACTGCCAGCCGATCCACTCGCCCCGGCACAGGCCGTCGCCATGTTCGCCACTGAAAGCGCCTTTGTATTGGCGCACCAGGGCGCTGGCTTCTTCGGCAATGGCGCGCATTTTGCTCGCGCCATCGCGGCGCATGTCAAGAATAGGCCGCACATGCAAAGTGCCGACCGAGGCGTGGGCATACCAAGTGCCCCGGCTGCCGTGTTTGCGAAACACACCGGTCAAGGCATCGGTGTACTCGGCCAGGCTCTCAAGAGGCACGGCGCAGTCCTCAATGAAGCTCACCGGTTTGCCATCGCCGCGCAGGCTCATCATGATGTTCAGGCCCGCCTTGCGCACTTCCCACAGGTTTTTTTGCGGCGCATCGTCCACCATCTCGACCACGCTGCCGGGCAGGCCCAAGTCGCCCATCAACTCCACCAACTCTTTGATCTTGTGCGCGATGTCGGTCTTGCTCGGCCCAGAAAACTCCACCAACAACACCGCCTCGGGCATGCCGCCCTTGATGTGCGGTGACAAGGCAGTGAGGATGGTCGGCGCAAAAGCCGGGTTTTGCAAAGACAGCTCGATCATGCTGCGGTCCACCAGCTCCACAGCCGACAGATGCCCCACCGGCATGCCTTGGCCCAGCTTGACGATGTGCTGGGCCGAATCCATGGCTTGGTAAAAGCTGGGGAAGTTCACCACGCCCAGCACCTTGGCGCGTGGCAACTCGGCCAAGCGCAAAGTCAGCGAACGCGTGAGCGCCAGCGTGCCTTCGCTGCCAATGAGCAAATGCGCCAGGTTGACCGAGCCGTCGGCGGTGTAAGGCCGCTCGCTCTGGTTGCGAAAAATGTCCAGGTTGTAGCCCGCCACGCGGCGCAACACTTTGGGCCAGTGGGTGTCAATTTCAGGGGCGTTCTGCTGCGCCAAATCGCGCACAAAGTCGCCAATCTGGCGAGCGCGGCCTTGGGCTTTTTCATAGGGGCCAAATTCGAGCAAACTGCCATCGGCCAACCAAGCCTCAGCCCCCAGCACGTTGTGCACCATGTTGCCGTAGGCGATCGAGCGGCTGCCACACGAGTTGTTGCCCGCCATGCCGCCCAGCGTGGCCTGGGCGCTGGTGGACACGTCCACCGGGTACCACAGGCCGTGCTGTTTGAGGGCCGCATTCAGGTGGTCCAGCACCAAGCCTGGCTCGACGATGGCGGTGCACTGCTCGGCATCGACCGCCATGATCTTGCGCATGTGTTTGGAATGGTCAATCACCAAGCCCGCGCCCACGGTTTGGCCACACTGGCTGGTGCCGCCGCCGCGCGGCACGATGGGCACACCCAAGTCGCGGCAAATGTCCATGGCCAAGCGCACATCGGCCGCGTCTTTCGGCACAAACACGCCCAAAGGCATGACCTGGTAAATCGACGCATCGGTGGCGTAGCGCCCGCGGTCGGCCGCAGAAAAAAGCACCTCGCCCCGGGCATGCAGGCGCAGGCGTTTGGCCAACAAAGCGGCCACCTCGTTGCTGCTGCTGGCCACCGTCTCGTAGGTTGGGTCCGGCGATGCTTTAGACAAATCAATCGGCAAAGGGGCGTTCATGGGGCGTGTCCTTGAGTGAGCAATGGCAAGGCCTTGTGGTCGGTGCTGTTGGCATGTTGTGCGCTGCGCAGCTGCTCGATCACCACATGGCGTTTGTTGTCCAGGTGCTGCATCAGCACCTGGCGCAAAGCTGCAGCGTCGCGGGCCTCCAGCGCCTGCACCATGGCGATGTGCTCGTCCACGGCGCGCTGCCACTTGTCGCCGTCTTGGTTGGAGCGAAATCGCAGCGCCTGCAAGCGGGCATTGACCTGGTTGTAGGTCGCCGTCAGCACCGGGTTTTTGGCTGCGGCGTTGAAGCTGCGGTGAATGGCCGCATTGATTTGGCAATAGGCCGACAAGTCACGCCGGGTGTAGGCGGCCAGCATCTCGTAATGCAAGGCCTTGATTTCATTGAGCTCGGCCTCGGTCACGCGCTGCGCGGCCAGCTCACCCGACAAGCCCTCCAGCCCGGCCATCACCTCAAAGGTGTGGTGCACATCGGCCTCGCTCAATTGCAGCGCCACCGAACCCCGGTTGGGCAAGAGCTCGACCAGGCCCTCGGCGGCCAGCATCTTGATGGCTTCGCGCAGCGGGGTGCGCGAGATGCTCAGCTCTTCGCACAGGGTGCGCTCGTTGAGTTTGCCCCCCGGCGGGATCAAGCCCTCCACCAACATCTGGCGCAAACGGTGCGCGACTTGTTCGTGCAACACGGGGCGGGCAATGGACAGCGCAGAGGACAAGGGAATAGACAAAGGAAAGGACAAGGGAATGGTCAAAGCATCAGTGGCCATGGTCTTTTTTGAATACAAAAAATGAGCGGTATCAAAGCAATTCTAGTACAAACACCCTTGACAAATGTATTTTGAATACAAAAAATAGCTTTCAACATCAAGGCACTTTCAGCACATGCTCAGCACCAATTTTCACCCCACCGGTCGCCACTTCCTGCAAATTCCCGGGCCTTCCCCGGTGCCCGACCGCATCCTGCGCGCCATCAGCTCGCCCACCATCGACCACCGGGGTCCCGAGTTCGGCGCCTTGGGCCTGAAAGTCCTGGCCGATGTGCAAAAGATTTTCAAAACCCGCCACCCGGTCATGATCTACCCCGCCTCCGGCACGGGTGCTTGGGAAGCCGCCCTGAGCAACGTGCTCCAGGCGGGCGACCATGTGCTGATGTACGAGACCGGCCACTTTGCGTTTTTGTGGAACAAGCTGGCCCAACAGCTGGGTCTGAAGTCCGAAGTCTTGAGCCTGCCCGGCTTGCAAGGTTGGCGCAACGGCGTGCAAGCCGACCTGATCGAGCAGCGCCTGAAGGGCGACACCGGCCACAGCATCCAAGCGGTCTGTGTGGTGCACAACGAAACCTCCACCGGGGTGACCAGCGACATCGCCGCCGTGCGCCGCGCCATCGATGCGGCCAAACACCCCGCCTTGCTCTTGGTCGACACCATCTCTGGCCTGGCCAGTGCGGACTACCGCCACGACGAATGGGGCGTGGACGTGACCATCAGCGGTTCGCAAAAAGGCTTGATGCTGCCGCCCGGCATCGGCTTCAACGCCTTGTCGCCCCGCGCCATCGAAGCCAGCCAACAAGGCGGCATGCCTCGCAGCTATTGGGCTTGGGGCGAGATGATCGAGATGAACAAAAACGGCTACTGGCCCTCCACGCCCAACACCAACTTGCTGTATGGCCTGAGCGAAGCCTGCGACATGCTGCTGGCCGAAGGCCTGGACACAGTCTTTGCGCGGCACCAACGCTGGGCCGCTGGCGTGCGGGCGGCGGTTAAGGCCTGGGGCCTGCCCATCCAGTGCGCCGACCCAGGCGTTTACTCGCCCATCTTGACCGGCGTCATGACCCCCGAGGGCATCGACGCCGACGCGGTGCGCAAAGTCATTCACCAACGCTTTGACTGCTCACTGGGCACGGGCCTTGGCAAAGTCAAAGGCCGCATGTTCCGCATTGGCCACCTGGGCGACAGCAACGACCTGACCCTGATCGCCACCGTGGCGGGCTGCGAAATGGGCCTCAAGCTCTCGGGCGTGGCACTGCAAGGCAGTGGCGTGCAGGCCATCATGGACCATTTTTCCAGCCACCCCGGTGGTTTGGCAAAGGCCTGAAACCAAGATTTTTTTCATTTCCCCCCGCCTTGCACCTGTTTCAGGGAAGGCGTTTATTTGAGCACCAATCCACCAAAAGGAGACACACATGACCGCCAAACTCAAGACACGCAAACCACTCGCCTCCCCCTTGCGCCGCGCCACGCTGAGCCTGCTGGGCGCAGCCGCACTGGCACTGGGCAGCACCGCTGCCTATGCCCAACTGGAAATCAAACTCGGTCACGTTGCAGGACCTGGCTCGTTAATTGATCAGTCAGCGCAAGAGTTTGCCCGCCTGGCCAACGAGCGCTTGGGCAACAAAGCCAAGGTGGTGGTGTTTGGCTCCAGCCAATTGGGTGGTGACACCGAGATGATGCAAAAGCTGCGTTTGGGCACGCTGGAGTTGTCTATTCCCTCCACCATCATGTCGTCCAACGTGCCCGCTTTTGGCATGTTTGAAATGCCCTACTTGGTGAAAAACCGCGAGCACATGAAGAAAATCGAGGCCGAGGTGCTGCGTCCGACCATGTTGCCCATGGCCGAGGAAAAAGGCTTCAAAATTTTGGGTGTTTGGGAAAACGGCGTTCGCCATATCACCAACAACACCCGACCCATTGTCAAACCCGAAGACCTGAAAGGCATGCGCCTGCGCGTGCCGCCAGGGGTGTGGCGCGTCAAGATGTTCCAGGCCTATGGTGCAAACCCCTCGCCCATGGCCTATTCAGAAGTCTTTGTGGCACTCCAAACCGGTGTGATGGACGGACAAGAAAACCCACTGACCCAAATTTATTCGGCCAAATTCCAAGAGGTGCAAAAGTTCATCTCGATGACCGGTCACGTTTACACACCCGCCTACTTGGCAGCGGGTTCGCGCAAATTCAAGTCACTGCCAGCCGATGTGCAAGCCATTTTGGAAAAGACAGCCCAAGACGTGCAAGCCTATGTCTACGCCACAGCGGCCAGGCTCGATGGCGAACTGCTGAGCAAGATCACAGCCGCTGGCACCAAAGCCAACGAGGTCGACAAAAATGCCTTCATTGCAGCGAGCAAAGCCATCTACCAAGAATTTGGCAAAGAAGTGCCTGGTGGTACTGACTTGGTGGAGAAAGCCGTCGCGCTGGGCGCTGCTTTTTAAAGCGTGATGAACTGGGACGCGGTGACTGCTGCGCCCCAGTGTGCCAAACCATTGCTGAAAAACAGCTCGGCTACGCGCCCTGCCAAGCCTTGATGTCCAAGCCCGAGCTTTGCCACCGGTTTGACCTCTGTTGCCTCCACGCCCTGCCAAAAGGAACGCCCTGTGTTTCACACCCTCCGATCCACTTTTGACCGAACGCTCACCGCCTTCGTCATCTTTTTGCTCGCCTCGCTGGCGGTCATCGTCCTGATGGGGGTGAGCTACCGCAAACTGGGCTGGTCCCTGGTCTGGTACGACGAGGTGGCCTCGATCGCTCTGGCTTGGCTCACCTATTACGGTGCCGCGCTGGCTGCACTCAAACGCGCCCACATCGGATTTCCTGGTTTGGTCAACGCCATGGCACCCGCCCTGCGCGTGCCTGTGCTGCTGCTGGGAGAAGCCATCGTGATTGGCTTTTTTGCTGTGCTGGCCTGGTACGGCTACCAAGTGCTGGACATTTTGCAAGGCGACACCATGATCAGCCTGCCCTGGGTGCCCACCCAATTCACGCAGTCGGTGATTCCTATCGGCTCGGTTTTGTTCATTTTGGCGCAGCTGATGAGCCTGCCCGAACTGCTGGCACAGGCCAGGGGTGCTGGCGTGATCGATGCCGAGAAACAGGAAATGGAAAAAGAAATTCAAAAGGCGCTGCAATCATGAGTGCCGTTTTCATGTTTTTGGGCCTGCTGGCCCTCATCCTGATCAACGTGCCCATCGGCATATCGCTGAGCGTGGTGGCCATGGTGGCCATGGTCATTCACGGCGGCATGGATTCGCTGCTCAGCGGTGCCATCACCATGTTCACCGGGGCCACCAGCTTTCCGCTGTTGTCCATTCCCTTGTTCATCTTGGCGGGGGCCATCATGAACTCGTCGAGCTTGTCGCGTCGCCTGATCGCCTTTGCATCGGCGCTTTTTGGCTTCGTCAAAGGCGGCTTGGCCATGGTGAACATCGGCACCTCGCTGTTTTTTGCCGAAATCTCAGGCTCCGCTGTGGCCGACGTGGCGGCCATGGGCTCGATCCTGATCCCGTCGATGAAGAAAAAAGGCTACCCCAAAGAGTTCGCGGCGGCCATCACCTCGTCATCGGCCACATTGGCCATCATCATCCCGCCATCGATCCCCATGATCTTGTACGCGGTCATGGCCGATGCCTCGGTGGTGCAAATTTTTGTGGCCGGCATCGTCCCGGGCATTTTGGGCGGCGCAGGCATGATGGGCTTGGCCTATTGGTATGCGCGGCGCTACAACTACCCGGTTGAAGAGGTCTTCAGCTGGAGCAAGGTCTGGTCTACTTTCAAGGACGCCGCCTGGGCGTTTTGCTTGCCCATCATCATTTTGGGCGGCATTTTTGGCGGTTGGGTCACAGCCACCGAAGGCGCCGCCTTGGCCGTATTGGCGGCACTCTTCATCGGTGGCGTGATTTACCGTGAGCTGAACTTCAAACACCTGTACGAATGCATGCTCGAAGGCGGCATACAGACCGCCGTGGTCATGCTGCTGGTGGCGGCATCGGCCCTGCTCGGCCACTTGCTGACCGAGCAACAAATGCCTCAGCAACTCGCTGCCTGGATATCCTCACTCACCGACAACCGCTATGCGGTGCTGGGCATCTTGAACGTGTTCTTCCTCTTGGTCGGCCTGTTTTTGCACTCGGCAGCGGCCATCATCTTGGTGGTGCCCATCGTCATGCCCTTGGTGCTGGCCGTGGGCATTGACCCGGTGCACTTTGGCCTGATCGTCACCCTCAACTTGGGCATTGGTCAGCAAACACCGCCAGTGGCCAGTGTGCTCATGACCGCCTGCTCCATCGCCAAAGCCGACATGTGGAAAGTCACGCGGGTCAACCTGCCTTTTATCGGCGTGTTGTTTGTCCTGTTGATGATGGTCACCTACATACCTGCCATCCCGATGTTCCTGGTTGAATACTTTTACCGATGATGAACACCATTCCTGCCCCAGAAGAAGTCACGCTGCACACCGAAAGCGGTGTGGCCACGCTGACCTTCAACCGCCCCCAGGCACGCAACGCCATGACCTGGGCCATGTACCAACAACTCAGCGAACATTGTCAGCGCTTCAAACATGAGCCCACGGTACGGGCTGTGGTGTTTCGCGGCGCAGGCGGCCAAGCCTTTGTGGCCGGCACCGACATCGAGCAATTCACAACGTTCAAGACAGCTGACGACGGTGTGGCCTACGAGGCCCAAATCGAAGCCTGCATTGACTTGCTTTGCGCGCTGCCCATGCCCACGGTGGCCCTCATTGAAGGCTGGGCGGTGGGCGGCGGGCTGGCCATTGCCACGGCTTGCGATTTTCGACTGGCCACGCCGGGCTCGCAATTGGGTGTGCCGATAGCCAAAACCTTGGGCAACTGTTTGTCGGTGGCCAATGTGGCGCGGCTGTGCGCCGCTTTCGGGCCGCAACGCGTCAAACGCATGCTCATGCTGGCCGAGATGATTGGGGCCGACGAGGCCCTGGCCTGCGGCTATTTGCACCAAATCGCTGAACCCGGCGACATCGACGCGGCCACCAGCGCTTTGGTGCAGCGCCTGACCGCCTTGGCCCCAGTGACCCAACAGGTCAGCAAGCAAGTCCTCCACCGCTTGGTGCTGCACAACGCACCCGAGGCCGAGGACCTGATTCGCCAAGCCTATGGCAGCGAAGACTTCCGCGAAGGCGTCAGCGCCTTTGTGGCCAAACGCAAACCCCTTTGGAAAGGCCGCTGAACATGGCGAGCACAGCAAAAAACCACCACACCGGGCCATTGGCGGGTCTGCGTGTCCTCGAAATGACACAAATCATGTCCGGCCCCACCTGCGGCCTGCTGTTGGCCGACCTGGGGGCCGACGTCATCAAGATCGAGAAGACCTCTGGGGGCGATGACGCACGGGCCATGCTCATCCCGCAAATCAATGGCGTCTCGGCCCCCTTTTTGATGCTCAACCGCAACAAGCGCAGCTTGGCGCTGGACCTGAAAAAACCGCAAGGCCGCGACTTGCTGCTGCGCATGGTCAAAAACGCCGATGTGCTGGTCGAAAATTTTCGCGGCGGCACCATGGAAAAACTCGGCCTGGGCTACGACACCCTGCGCGAGGTGAACCCGGGCCTGATTTACTGCGCCATCTCAGGCTATGGCCGCACCGGGCCTTATGCAGACAAAGGCGGCTTTGACCTGATCGCCCAAGGCTTTGCAGGCCTGATGGCGGTGACCGGTGAAGCCGGTCGCCCCCCTGCCAAAAACGGCAACGCCGTGTCCGACATGAACGCCGGCATCTTGGCGGCCACGGGCATTTTGGCGGCCTACATCCACAAGCTCAAAACGGGCGAAGGCCAACTGGTGGACACCTCTTTGAGCGACGCCGCACTGCAACAAACCTATTGGCATGCGGCTGTGTGGTTCTCCACGCAGCGCGAGCCGCAGCCCACCGGCTCGGCGCACATCCTGACCGCGCCTTATCAGGCATTTGAGGCCAGCGATGGCTGGATCAACCTCGGTGGGGCCAACCAAAACAACTGGGAGCGCATCTGCCAAGTGCTGGGCCATCCCGAGTGGCGCGAAGACCCCCGCTTTGCGACCAACAGCGAGCGCATGGCGCATCTGGATGAATTGGTTGCGCTGATGAATGCGGTGCTGCGCCAACGCACCCGCGCCGAATGGCAAGCCGACATGGATGCTGCGGGCGTGCCCGCAGGGCCGGTGCACACCATTGGCGAGGCGCTGTCACACCCACAAACCCTGGCGCGCGGCATGGTGGTGACCTTGGAGCACCCTCAAGCGGGCACCACGCGTGGCATTGGATGCCCGATTCACTTTTCGCAAACGCCCACCGACACCGGCCAAGCCGCGCCCTTGCTGGGCCAGCACACCCGCGAATTGCTGAAAGAGCATGGCCTGAGCGAGGCCGAAATCGACACCTTGATCGCGCAAGAGGCGGTGTCGCAATCAGGCGCGCTTTGAGGTGCCCGTTTGACCCAGGGCCTTTCAAGGCGCTGTGACTCGGCTTCCTGTTTTTGGCGGCACGCCATTGTCAAACCAGGGTGCACTTCAGAACAGGGCAGCTCCCAACAAAGTCTCAGGTCACCCCAGTTGGGTGGGCATGATGAACCTCTTGCTCACCATCAAGTGAAGATGGCTGCTGAAATGCTGGCGCTTGCCAGTGAGGTTGCCGAATCGATCCGGCAGGCCAAGCGCCAGCATTTCAGCAGCGGTGCATACCACTGGCTGCGCACGCATTCTCCCGTATAGAAGGCGATTGGGGTTGGGCGTCGCAGGCATGGGCACTTGGTTTTGATGAGCAACACAAAACCCATTTAACTGGAGTTACAATTAAATGCTGTTCACCGTCGTTGAAACCCCGATATTCCAGCGCATGGTCAAGGACGTGATGGGCGAGATGGTGCTCGCCGAGTTCATTGCCTTTATCAGCGCTGCGCCCTTGTCGGGTGACGTGATTGCTGGCACGGGTGATTTACGCAAAGTGCGCTGGAGCCGAGCAGGCAGCAGGCATGGGTAAACGCAGTGGTGCGCGGGTGATTTATTTCAACCGATTGGCCAGCGGTGAAATTGTTTTGGTGGCAACTTATGCCAAAGCCAAATTTGACAACATGCCCGTATCTGTTTTGAACATGTGGAAGGAGGCCTGCGATGGCTAAAGTGAAGATGGATGCTGAAATGCTGGCGTTTGCCAATGACGTTGCCGAATCGATTCGGCAGGCCAAGCGCGGCGAATCAGCCGCTGTGCATACGCCCGAGGTGATTGAAGGATACAAAGCCCGCGGCCGCCCAGTGGGCACACACAAAGCCGACACCAAACAGGCCGTGACCGTGCGCTACAGCCCCGATGTCCTCAATGCCTTCAAGGCCACTGGAGCCGGCTGGCAAAGCCGCATGAACGACGCCTTGCGCGACTGGCTGCGCACGCACTCGCCCGTGTAAATCTGCACTCGCTTGCCCACGGCTTGGGCGTATTTTTGCAGGGTGCGCAGCGAAGGCGAGGGTTTGCCAGTCAGCAACGCCCTCTCTAAGCGCGAGACAACGGGCGGGCTCACGTTCATGCGGCGGGCCACCGCTTCTTGCGAGAGTTTGGCCTGTTTGCGCACACTCAAAATCGCGTCGAGCATGGGTATTTCTTCGCGTTCGATGCCCTCGTATTCGGCCCGTACTTGCGGGTTTTGAAGCAGCTTGGTAACCAGTTCGTCATGGCTGAGCATGTTTCACCTCCAACAGGCCATTGCCCATGGCCGAAGAATGGGGTTCACCCAAATGAGCCCCCGACACGCACATGCGCTCAGTCAAGGCGATATACCGCCCCTGCAAGCCGACGGGCAGCCCCAAAATGTCAGCCTGCACCGCTTCGCTTTGATAGCCAATCGTGTAGTGCATCTGCGCCACCATCGCCAATAAGCTAACCGTGGACTGCGAAGCCTTGATGGTGGCGCGCAACGCACCGCGCTGGTTGCAAATATTGCTCAAGCACGGGTTCGTTCCAGCACCGGTCTGACCTGCAATCAGCTTCTTTGGCAATCGGCCGTTGCTGGGCCAGGCATCAGCTCGTTCGCAGCTGCGTTTCTTTCACGTTAAAGCAAGGCCGCAGGCAAGTGCCTGTGCAAGGCCCTTGCTTTGGCGTGTCGTTTGTGATGAACGGGCTGAGGTAGAAAGGGGCACCAGCCCCACTTGACGCAACTTGGCGTTGAGCGGAGTGATCGACAAAATAACGCAGGGCCGCGTTGTGCCTTGTTGCTCACTGCCTTGTGTGGGCTCGAGCTTGACCCGAAAAATGTGCCAGCTTTTGAAATCCATGGTGCTGATGGCTTAGAGGTTTTTCAGACCATCGCCCACGGTGGCATCCCAGTGTTTTTCATTATCACGACACTGGGCAAACGTCGGATCGGTCATGTAGGCTTCTGCGATGCGCTCCAACCCTGCTTCGCGCAGCGCCAAGGCCTGCTCCATGAGCCCTTCCATGACGCGGCTGCGCTCGCCGTGCGGCACGACCGCGTTGAATCGCTGCAGGATAGGGGCTGCGATGGTGTAGGACGCGCGAAGTGTGGTGGACGGCATGGCGGATGCTCCTGACACAAGGTGCAGTAGAACTGTGTATTGAATTTACGGTAACTTGCTCACTCCTGCCAACACAGGGTGAAGATGCCCCATCAAAGCTGCCCGGCGTGTGGGGGCAGCAAGTGGCGTGCTTGGTGGGGTGTGGTTCGCGCCCAGAAATGCGCAAAAAAAACGCCCACTGAGTGGGCGTTTTTTTGAGCAGCTCTGCTTGCTCGACGCATCAAATGCGCTCGCTCACCCAAGCCTGCACACTGGCCAGCGCTGCGGGCAAAGCGGCCGGGTTGCTGCCACCGGCCATGGCCATGTCGGGCTTGCCGCCGCCTTTGCCGCCCACTTGCGCTGCGACAAAGCTGGCCAAGTCACCGGCTTTGACTTTGCCCACGGTGTCGGCGGTCACGCCTGCGGCGATCTGCACTTTGTCGCCTTCCACAGCGGTCAACACGATCACGGCGGTCTTGATCTTGTCCTTGAGCTTGTCCATGGTGTCGCGCAAGGTCTTGGCGTTGGCCCCCGCCAGCGTGGCCACCAAGAGTTTGATGCCTTTGACGTCCACCGCTTGGCTCAGCAGCTCGTCGCCTTGGGCCGAAGCCAGCTTGCCCTTGGCGGCCGACAATTCTTTTTCCAGCGCCTTGACCTGGTCCAGCACCTGTTGGATGCGCGCGTTCAACTCGGCCGGTTGGGCTTTGAGTGCGCCTGCGGCTTGCGTCACCGTGTCTTCCAGCGACTGCAAATAGGCCAAAGCATTGGCACCCGTCACCGCCTCGATGCGGCGCACGCCAGCGGCCACGCCGCCTTCGCTGACGATCTTGAACAGGCCAATGTCGCCCGTGGCTTTGACGTGGGTGCCGCCGCACAACTCGCGGCTGCTGCCGATGTCGAGCACGCGCACGGTCTCGCCGTATTTCTCGCCAAACAGCATCATCGCGCCGGTTTTTTGGGCGCTTTCGATGTCCATCACACGCGCTTGCGCCGCCGCGTTGGCCAAAATTTCGGCGTTGACTTGGGCTTCGATCTGGCGAATTTCAGCATCGCTCACGGGCGCGTTGTGCGCAAAGTCAAAACGGGTGCGTTCGGCGTTCACCAAGCTGCCCTTTTGCTGCACATGGCTGCCCAGCACTTCGCGCAGGGCTTTGTGCATCAGGTGCGTCGCGCTGTGGTTGCGCACGGTGGCGGCGCGCATGGCGCTGTCCACATGGGCCTGCACCGCATCGCCCACTTTCAGGCTGCCGGATTTGATTTCGCCGTGGTGGCCAAACACATCGGCCTTGATCTTGAGCGTGTCCAACACGTTGAACTGACCACCTGCGTGGTGCAGCATGCCCTGGTCGCCCACCTGGCCGCCCGACTCGGCATAAAAAGGTGTCGTATCCAACACCACCACACCCGACTGGCCTAGCTTGAGCTCGCTCACCGCGTTCCCGTCGGCGTACAAAGCCAACACTTTGGCATGGGCTGTCAGGTCTTGATAACCCACAAAGTCGCTGCCCGCGCCGGTGTAATCGAGCGCCTTGTCCATCTTGAACTTGCCAGCGGCGCGGGCCTGAGCTTTTTGCTTTTCCATGGCAACGGCAAAGCCGGCTTCGTCGACGCTGAGACCCCGTTCGCGGCACACGTCGGCAGACAAGTCCAGAGGAAAGCCATAGGTGTCGTGCAGCTTGAAGGCCACTTCGCCGGGCAACACTTTCACACCGCCATCCAAGGCCGCATCCAGAATTTGCATGCCGCTTTGCAGGGTTTCAAAGAAGCGCTCTTCTTCGATGCGCAAGATGTCGGTGATGCGCTCGGCCTGTTGGGCCAAACTGGGGTAGGCCTCGCCCATCAGGCGCACCAAATCGGGCACCAGTTTGTGGAAAAACGGGGTTTTTTGGCCCAGCAAATAGCCGTGGCGAATGGCGCGGCGCACGATGCGGCGCTGCACATAGCCCCGGCCTTCGTTGCTCGGCACCACACCGTCGCTCACCAAAAATGCGGTGGCGCGGATGTGGTCGGCGATCACGCGCAGCGACTTGTTGTTCAGGTCGGTGCAGCCGGTTTCGCGCGATGCGGCTGTGATCAGCGCGTCAAAAATATCGATCTCGTAGTTGCTGTGCACATGCTGAAGAATGGCGGCAAGGCGTTCGAGGCCCATGCCGGTGTCCACGCAGGGTGCGGGCAGCGGCGTGACCGAGCCGTCTTCGGCCATGTTGAACTGCATGAACACGTTGTTCCAGATTTCGATGAAGCGGTCGCCGTCTTCATCGGGGCTGCCCGGTGGCCCGCCGGGAATGTGCGCGCCGTGGTCGTAAAAGATTTCGGAACACGGGCCACAAGGGCCGGTGTCGGCCATCATCCAAAAGTTGTCGGACTTGTAGCGGCCGCCCTTGTTGTCGCCGATGCGGATGATGCGGTTTTCTTCTTTGATGCGCTCAGGCGTCCAGCCGGCTTTGACAAAAATGCCTTCCCAAATGGCATAGGCTTCGTCGTCTTCCAGGTACACCGTGGCGTACAGTTTGTCGGCGGGCAGTTGGTAGACCTGGGTCAGCAACTCCCAAGCCCATTGCAGCGACTCGCGCTTGAAGTAGTCGCCAAACGACCAGTTGCCCAACATCTCAAAAAAGGTGTGGTGGCGGGCGGTGTAGCCCACGTTTTCCAAGTCGTTGTGCTTGCCACCGGCCCGTAAGCAGGCTTGCACCGACGCAGCACGCACATAAGAGCGCTTGTCCGAGCCCAAAAACACGTCCTTGAACTGGACCATGCCGGAGTTGGTGAACATCAAGGTCGGGTCATTGCCCGGCACCAAGGGGCTGGATGCCACCACGGTATGACCTTTGGATGCAAAAAAGTCCAAAAAAGTCTTGCGGATGTCGGCAACGGAAAAAGTGGCTGGGCTCATGGGGTGTTTTCGCTCAAAGTGCAACCTGGCATTATAAGTTTGAGCCTTTGGCCAACGCAGATGCGTCCTGAGTTGCCTCCCAAGTTGCTTTCCCATTGGCAATTGCCAGCAAGGCTTGAACCCTTTCCTCAAACGGTTCGTGGCAGTGCGCCTTAACTCCAGTCATCGCGACCGTTGCCTGCGCGATTGCTCACGCGCCAATTCAATGAACTCGGTCACCACCGCGCGTGTGTGTAAACCACGCCGCCACACCAAGCCCACATCCACCGAGGGTGCGGCATCGCGCAAACTGCGCGCTTGCACATGGTCTGCGTCCAAGGTCCAGGGGCGGTATAAAAAATCGGGTAACAACGTGATGCCTGCTCCAATTCCGACCAATGAACGCACAGCCTCCAGAGAGCTGCTGCGCATCAGCACAGCCGGGTGCAAGCCCTGGTGTGCCCACAACGCTTGTGTCACGCTCTCAATCCGATCCGCCTCTAAAACCACTTGAGGATAAGCAGCGCACTCGGACAACAACAACTCCGCTTTTTCGGCCAATGGATGTGCAGAAGCCATCCAGACTCGGTTGGAAGAGCGTGTCAGCACCTCCACCTCCAAGGCCTGCGGTTCGTCCAATGCATTACAGACCATGATGGCCAGGTCCACTTCCCCATTGATGAGCAGATGTTCCAAAAACAAAGGCGTTTCTTCCACCACTGAAATTGTCACAGAAGGGTGTGAGCGTTGGAATTTGGCAAATAAATCAGCCAAGTAATAGCCAGCAACCAAACTGGAGACGCCGATGGTCAAATTGCCGCTGAGGACCGCAGGTTTGCCGCGATCGATCTGCCCGGCCTCGGCCACTGCGGCAATGACTTTGCGGGCATTGGCCTGAAAGCGATGACCATCTTGCGTGAGCAACATCCCTTTGGCACTTCTCTGAAAAAGCTTGACACCCAAGCTCTCCTCCAGTTCCTGAATGCTCTTGGTCAGCGCCGATTGCGCAATGCTGATCATGCGGGCTGCCGCCGCGACCGAGCTTGTTTCCGATACCGCCAAAAAGTAACGAAATTGCTTGAGGGTGATGTGTCTTTGCATAGGTGACTGCAAACAAGAGGGTTAACCCTTGATATCTGTTTTATAGATTGGTAGAGCATCAAATATTGAACTTTTTTAATCTCAAGGTCAACATTAAAGTGCGTAGGCATTGGGACGGATTGGCATTTTGAAAAACCATTCAACCCAAGCTCAAAAATTGTGCGAACCAACCACTCACCCAGAGGAGACGAGATGAAAAAGATGACCTGTATGACCATGGCTGCCGGCCTGATGTTGTTGTCCAACGCGGGGCAGGCGCAAAAAATCGTTCAAAAAATCGGCCAAGGCGAAGGCCAAGTCGACATCGTGGCCTGGGCCGGCTACATCGAACGCGGGGCAACCGACAAAAAGTTCGACTGGGTCACGGGCTTTGAGAAGGCCACAGGCTGCAAGGTCAACGTGAAGACCGCGGGCACGTCTGACGAAATGGTGGCCCTGATGAACGAGGGGGGCTTCGATCTGGTCACGGCCTCTGGGGACGCCAGTTCGCGCCTGATCCGTGGCAAGAAGTTGCAGCCGATCAATGTGGGCCTGATCCCCAGTTACAAGAACATCGATCCGCGCCTGCAAAAATCTCCCTGGCACTTTGAGAACAACACCCACTACGGTGTGCCCTACCAGTGGGGCTGGAATGTGCTGATGTACAACACCAAAGTCTTTGGCGACAAAAAACCCAACAGCTGGAGCGTGGTTTTCGAGGAGCAAACCCTGCCCGACGGCAAGAGCAACAAGGGGCGCGTGCAGGCCTTTGACGGACCGATCTACATCGCTGACGCCGCGCTTTACCTGATGAAAAAGAATCCGGCCCTGGGCATCAAGGACCCCTATGAACTGAACGAAACCCAGTACAAAGCCGCACTGGAGCTGTTGCGTGGTCAGCGCAAGATCGTTGGCAAGTACTGGCACGACGCCTTCGTGCAGATCGACGACTTCACCAACGAGGGCGTGGTGGCTTCTGGCAGTTGGCAGTTCCAGGCCAACATCCTGGGCTCCAAAAAGGCGTCGATTGCCACCGTGGTGCCGGTTGAAGGTGCCACCGGCTGGGCTGACTCGACCATGATGCACGCCGATGCCAAGCATCCGAACTGCGCCTACATGTGGCTGGAGCACTCGCTTAACCCCAAATTGCAAGGCGACTTGTCGGCCTGGTTTGGCTCTGTGCCGGCTGTGCCCGCAGCTTGCAAGGGCAACGCCCTGCTTGGCAACGAAGGCTGTGCCCGCCAGGGCTACAACGACTTCGATCGCATTTCCTTCTGGAAGACCCCTACAAGCCAATGCAAGACACAGAACAACCAATGCGTGCCATACCACAAATGGGTCTCTGACTACATCGCTGTCTTGGGCGGTCGTTGATCACGAGCGCCAGCTTGGATGAGATGGACTGGCGCATAGGTGCCAGCCCCTTCCCCCTTTTCAGCGAAAGAGATACCCCGATGACTTCGGCTGTGAGTTTGCGCGACCTGTCGTGCGTGTTTCGTTCGGCTGGCAAGAACATCCATGCCGTGGCCGGGGTGGACCTGGAAGTCCGGTCCGGCGAGTTCTTCACCTTGCTGGGCCCATCGGGCTCGGGCAAGACCACCTGCCTGCGCATGATCGGCGGCTTCACCCTGCCCACCAGCGGTCACATCGCCATCCACGGCCAGGACGTCAGCCAGAAGCCGCCTTATGCGCGACCGGTCAACACCGTTTTCCAGGACTACGCACTGTTTCCCCACATGACCATCTTGGACAATGTGGCCTACAGCCTGATGGTGCGCGGCGTGGATCGCGCCACCCGTGAGAAAAAAGCACAACAGCTGCTGGAAACCGTGCAGCTGCCCGACGTGGGCCAGCGCAAGCCGGTCCAACTCTCGGGCGGACAGCGACAGCGTGTGGCCATGGCACGTGCCCTGATCAGCGAGCCCCAAGTGTTACTGCTCGACGAACCCCTGGGCGCGCTGGATTTGAAGTTGCGCGAGCAAATGCAAAGCGAGCTCAAGAGCCTACAGCGCAAGCTGGGCATCACCTTCATTTTCGTCACACACGACCAGCACGAGGCGCTGTCCGTGAGCGACCGCATCGGCGTGTTCAACCTGGGTCGCTTGGAGCAGGTGGCCACACCGGCTGAGCTTTACCAAAGTCCAGCCACGCGTTTTGTGGCCGAATTCGTGGGCGCGGCCAATGTCTTGCAAGGGGCCGATGCGCGCCGGTACGCCGCTGCCGAGGTTCTGATGATCCGCCCCGAGCTGATCGGGCTTGCACTGGATACATCGCCCGAGCGCAGCGCTGCGGCACGCACCCATGGCACCGTGGCTGAGGTGCAGTTTTTCGGTGCCTTCTGGCGCGTCTTGGTGCAACCAGAACAGGGCTTACCCCTGCTGGTGGATCTGCCAGTGCACGGCCACACACAGGTCCCGCAACCCGGTGCCATGGCCCACTTGTCTTGGGCCGATGAGGCCATGCACATCATCGAAGCCCAGCCATGAACAGCATCGCCCTGCCCGCGCCTCGACAAGCACTGGCCGACAGGCTGTCCACGCTGCTGTACACACGCCGCGGTCTGCTGCTGGCCCTTTTGCTGACGCCGCCCCTGTTGTGGTTCGGTGTCATCTACCTGGGCTCTTTGTTCAGCTTGTTGGCCAACAGCTTTTTTAGCCTGGATGACTTTACCGGTCAGGTGGTTCGAGAAGTTGGCTTCGGCAATTTCATAGAAATATTCACGCCCACCAACTTGGATGTGGCCTTGCGCAGCACCCTGATGGCCATCAGCGTCACCGTGGCCTGCGTGCTGATCGGCTTTCCGATTGCCTACTACATGGCACGCTACGCGCGCGGGCCACTCAAGGCTCTGCTCTACGTGGCAGTGATGCTGCCGCTGTGGTCCAGCTATTTGGTACGGCTTTATGCCTGGAAGCTTTTGTTGGCCAAGGAAGGCGCCATCTCCTGGGTCATGCAGAGCCTGCACTTGCAGTGGCTGCTCGATGCTTTGCTTTCCATACCCGTGTTGGGTGGCAATTCGCTGAGCTTTTCGCCCATGGGCACCTTCCTGGTCTTTGTCTACATGTGGCTGCCCTTCATGATCCTGCCCATCATGGCGGCCATTGAGCGCATTCCCGGCTCCTTCCTTGAGGCCTCTGGCGACTTGGGAGCCTCGCCGGCACAAACTTTTCGCCAGGTGAGCTTACCGCTGGCCATGCCGGGTATTGCAGCGGGCTCCATCTTCACCTTCTCGCTGACCCTGGGTGACTACATCATTCCGCAAGTCATCGGCAACTCAACCCTTTATATCGGTCAGGTGGTGTACCGGCAGCAGGGTGTGGCGGGTAACCTGCCCTTTGCCGCCGCTTTTTCGCTGGTGCCCATCGTGATCATCGGTGTCTATCTTTGGCTGGCCAAGCGCAAGGGGGCCTTTGATGCGCTCTGAGAAATTTTCCAAACCGCAGCGCGGTGCCTCTTGGGGCCTGAGGGCGGCCACTGCGGCCGGTGTACTGTTCCTGCACATCCCGCTGGCGCTGATTGTCCTATACGCTTTTAGCAGCGAGGACAAGAGCTACGTCTTTCCGCCGCCTGCCTTAACCACCCAGTGGTTTGGCGTCGCCATGGAACGACAGGACGTGTGGGACGCCATGGCGCTGTCCTTCAAAGTTGCGCTGTGGGCCACGGGCATCGCCATGGTGCTGGGCACACTGGCAGCCGGCGCTCTGGCACGCACGCAGTTTTTCGGCCGCGATGCGGTGAACCTGCTGCTGATCTTGCCCATCGCCCTGCCCGGCGTGATCTCTGGCATCGCCCTGCGCTCGTCGTACCACACCTTGGAAATTCCATTCAGCTTTTGGACGATCGTGATTGGCCACGCCACCTTCTGTGTGGTGGTGGTCTATAACAACGCGGTGGCGCGTTTGCGGCGCATCAGCCCGGCACTGGTCGAGGCCTCCATGGACCTCGGTGCCAACAGCTTCCAGACTTTCCGCTATGTCCTGTTTCCCCAACTGGGCTCGGCTTTGCTGGCCGGTGGCCTGCTGGCCTTCGCCCTGAGCTTTGACGAGGTGATCGTCACCACGTTCACGGCGGGACAACAAACGACTTTACCGATTTGGATGCTGCAAGAGCTGATTCGACCGCGCCAGCGCCCAGTGACCAACGTGGTCGCGGTTTTCATGATTGCCTTGACCTTCATCCCCATCGTGGCCGCTTACTGGCTTTCCCGTGCGGACGAAGACAGCCAAAACCGCTGAGGCACTCACGCTCTTTTTGCCCCTCCCATTGAGAATCATTCACATGAAAAAAACCATTGCAAACCATTTGACCTACCCCACAGACTTGATGATTGCCCAAACCTTGGTGCAGGGCGAAGGCGTCGCGGAGCCCATACTCAATCCGGCGACAGGGGAAGTTTTGTGCCATGTGCGCGAAGCCTCAGCCCAGCAAGTGAACGAGGCCGTGATGGCCGCCAGCCATGCTTGGCAAACCTGGTCAAAAACCACCCCTTCTGAGCGCGCTCAACTGCTGCTCAAACTGGCTCAAGCGATTGAGGATCATGCCGCACAGTTTGCCCGCCTTGAGTCGCTCAACTGCGGCAAACCCTATGCGCGAGCATTGGAAGACGAGATTCCAGCGATTGCCGACTGCTTTCGCTACTTCGCCGGTGCCGTGCGCTGCATGAACGGCACCATTTCGGGAGAGTATTTGGCGGGCCACACCAGCATGATTCGGCGAGACGCGATCGGGGTTGTGGCATCCATCGCCCCGTGGAATTACCCACTTTTGATGGCGGCATGGAAAGCTGCACCGGCCCTGGCTGCAGGCAACAGTGTTGTCCTCAAACCCAGCGAGCAAACACCCCTGAGCACCTTGCTGCTGGGACGCGTCGCCGCCGACATCTTACCCAGTGGCGTGTTCAATGTGATCTGCGGTCGCGGCACCAGCGTGGGACAGGCGCTGGTCGAAAACCCCCAAGTGCGCATGGTCTCGGTCACTGGCGATGTGTCGACAGGGCGAAAGATTTTGCAAGCTGCATCGGGCACGCTCAAACGCACACACTTGGAGTTGGGTGGCAAAGCACCCGTGATTGTGTTTGACGATGCCAACTTAGATGAGGTGGTTGCTGGCATTCGCACTTTCGGGTACTACAACGCGGGCCAAGACTGCACCGCTGCCTGCCGCATTTATGCGGGCTCCAAAATCTACGACAAGCTCGTGGCCGAACTCAGCAACGCGGTGTCCACGCTGAAAATGGGGACACAAGACGAAGACGGGGTGGAGCTGGGACCCTTGATCTCTGATCGCCAGCGCAACCGCGTCGCCAGCTTTGTCGAACGCGCTCAGATGGCGCCCCACATGGAGGTCACCACGGGCGGAAAAATACGCAGCGGAGCAGGTTTTTTTTATGAGCCCACCGTGATAGCAGGGGCTCTGCAGGACGATGAAATTGTCCGCCGAGAGGTGTTTGGCCCGGTGGTCTCCATCACGCGCTTCAAAGACACCGCCCAAGCGGTGGACTGGGCCAATGACTCCGACTATGGCTTGGCCTCCAGCGTTTGGACGCAAGACATCTCACGCGCCATGAGCGTGGCCCGAGAGCTGCAATACGGCTGCACCTGGATCAACACCCACTTCATGTTGGTCAACGAAATGCCCCACGGTGGCCTCAAGTCATCGGGCTACGGCAAGGACATGTCGATGTACGCGCTGGAAGATTACACCGTAGCGCGCCACGTGATGATCAAACTCTGAAGGACATCCTCCCATGAATTCCCAATCGAAAAATGAAAGCCTATTGGTCAGGCAAGCCGCAGCCACACCCCGTGGTGTGGGCGTGATGGCTCCTTTCTTTGTGGATCGTGCGGAAAACGCTGAACTTTGGGACATTCAAGGGCAGCGCTACCTTGACTTTGCTGGGGGCATTGCGGTACTGAACACGGGTCACCGTCACCCTCAAGTGGTGGCTGCCGTGCAAGCGCAGCTGGCACGCTTTACCCACACCTGCTACCAAGTGATTCCTTATGAAAGCTATGTGGCTTTGGCCGAAAAACTCAACACGCTCACCCCAGGCTCGCATGCCAAAAAAACAGCCTTCTTCTCTACCGGAGCTGAGGCTGTCGAAAATGCCATCAAAATCGCCCGGGCTGCCACTGGGCGAAGTGGCGTCATTGCTTTTGGCGGTGCCTTTCATGGCCGCAGCCTCTATGCCGTGGGTTTGACGGGCAAAGTTGCACCCTATAAGACAGCCTTTGGCCCAATGCCTGCAGAGATCTTTCACGTTCCATTCCCCAGTGACGAGGCCAGTTTCAAGCAAGCTCGTGAGGCCGTGGCGCGCTTATTCAAATACGACATCGAGCCCAGCCGTATCGCAGCCTTGATCTTTGAACCCGTCCAAGGCGAAGGTGGTTTTCACGTCATGCTCGAGGAGGCCATGCAGTGGGTGCGCACGCTTTGCACCGAACACGGCATTGTCATGGTTGCCGATGAAGTGCAATCGGGCTTTGGCCGTACAGGTCGGCTCTTTGCCATGGCGCACCACCATGAACGGGGCATCACGGCCGACTTGCTCATCAGCGCCAAGTCGATGGCCGCAGGCTTGAACCTGTCCGCCGTGACAGGCCATGCCAAGCTGATGGATGCCCCAGCCCCTGGTGGTTTGGGGGGCACTTATGCAGGCAACCCCTTGGCAATCGCTGCGGCGCATGCGGTGATTGACATCATGCAAAACGAGCAACTGCCCACGCGCGGGCAATTGCTGGGCGACCAACTGCAAGCGCACCTGCGGGCCTTGCAACCTCGCGTCCCAGCAATAGCCCAAGTGCGCGGTTTGGGTGCCATGGTGGCCGCTGAATTTCGCCATCCAGACGGTACACCCAACGCGGCTTTTACAAAAGCAGTGCAAGCCTATGCGCTGTCGCACGGATTGATTTTGCTCACCTGCGGCATGGATGCCAATGTGCTTCGCTTTTTGTTTCCCCTGACGATTGCCCATGCACACTTTCAAGAAGCCTTGGGCATTCTTGAGGCGGCCTTGCTCAATGCGGTGACCGTGGCTGCTTAGTTCAAAACGAATGCTGGCCCCTTGAGGCAAAATCAGGTCACTTTTGCCTGAACACCCGCTCTCAACGTGAGGCCTCCGATGACCATGACCACCTCCCCCCTCACCCAACTCAAAGACCCCAGCCTGCTCAAAACCGATGCCCTGATCAACGGCCAATGGGTCTCTGGCAGCAGCCGCTTTGACATCACCGACCCGGCTACTGGGGCGGTGCTCGCGAATGTGGCCAACTTGGGGCCAGCCGAGGCCGAACAAGCCATTGCCGCCGCCAACGCCGCTTGGGGTCCTTGGAAAGCCAAAACCGCCAAAGAGCGCAGCATCATCTTGCGCAAGTGGTACGACTTGCTGATGGCCAACCAAGACGACTTGGGCCGCATCATGACCGCCGAGCAAGGCAAACCGCTGCCCGAGGCCAAAGGCGAAGTGGCCTATGGCGCGAGTTTTGTCGAGTGGTTTGCCGAGGAAGCCAAGCGCATCAACGGCGAGACCCTGCCCCAGTTTGACAACACACGCCGCCTGTTGGTGCTCAAGCAGCCCATTGGCGTGTGCGCGGCCATCACGCCTTGGAACTTCCCGCTGGCCATGATCACGCGCAAAGTCGCGCCCGCCTTGGCCGCAGGCTGCCCGGTCATCATCAAGCCGGCCGAACTCACGCCGCTCACCGCCCTGGCGGCGGCCGAGTTGGCCATCCGCGCGGGCATCCCGGCGGGTGTGCTCAACAT
>NZ_JBIKIL010000170.1:0-6066 GCF_044361645.1 Limnohabitans sp.
CACCGCCGACGTCACTTACATCGAGCCCATCACCTGGCAAACGGTGGAAAAGATCATTGCCAAAGAGCGGCCCGATGCGATTTTGCCCACCATGGGCGGTCAAACCGCGCTGAACTGCGCCTTGGACCTGTGGCACCACGGCGTGCTCGAAAAATACAAAGTCGAGTTGATCGGTGCCACGCCAGAAGCCATCGACAAAGCCGAAGACCGCCTCAAGTTCAAAGACGCCATGACCAAAATTGGTCTGGGCTCTGCGCGCTCGGGCATTGCCCACAGCATGGAAGAGGCTTGGGAGGTGCAAAAGACCTTGGGATTCCCCACTGTCATTCGCCCCAGCTTCACCTTGGGCGGCACGGGCGGCGGCATCGCCTACAACCCCGAAGAATTCGAGGTGATTTGCAAGCGCGGACTGGAAGCTTCGCCCACCAGCGAGTTGTTGATCGAAGAGTCGCTGCTGGGTTGGAAAGAGTACGAGATGGAAGTGGTGCGCGACAAAGCGGACAACTGCATCATCGTGTGCTCGATCGAAAACCTCGACCCCATGGGCGTGCACACCGGTGACTCCATCACGGTGGCCCCTGCGCAAACCTTGACCGACAAGGAATACCAAATTTTGCGCAACGCCTCTTTGGCCGTGCTGCGCGAGATCGGTGTCGACACCGGCGGCTCGAACGTGCAGTTCTCCATCAACCCCCAAGACGGCCGCATGGTCGTCATCGAGATGAACCCCCGCGTGTCGCGCTCCTCGGCCTTGGCGTCCAAAGCCACAGGTTTCCCGATTGCCAAAGTCGCAGCCAAGCTCGCCGTGGGTTACACCCTGGACGAGTTGCGCAACGACATCACGGGGGGCGCCACGCCAGCCTCGTTCGAACCATCGATTGATTACGTGGTCACCAAGATCCCGCGTTTTGCGTTCGAGAAATTCCCCACAGCCGACAGCCGCCTGACCACCCAAATGAAATCGGTGGGCGAGGTGATGGCCATGGGCCGCACCTTCCAAGAGTCCTTCCAAAAAGCCCTGCGTGGCCTGGAAGTCGGCGTGGACGGCATGAACGAAAAAACCCAGGACCGCGAAGTTTTGGAAAAAGAATTGGGCGAACCCGGCCCCGAGCGCATCTGGTACGTGGGCGATGCCTTTGCCATGGGCTTGAGCGTGGACGAGGTGTTTGCCTTGACCAAGATCGATCCCTGGTTTTTGGTGCAGATCGAAGAGATCGTGAAGATTGAACTCGAACTTGAAACCACCACGCTCGAAGCCATCACGGCTGAAGAGTTGCGCGCGCTCAAGAAAAAGGGCTTCTCGGACCGCCGCATGGCCAAGCTGCTCAAGACCACCGAGCATGTGGTGCGCGCGCGCCGCCATGCACTGAACATCCGCCCGGTCTACAAGCGCGTGGACACCTGCGCGGCCGAGTTCTCCACCGACACCGCCTACATGTACTCGTGCTACGAGGGTCACGGGTACGGTGAATGTGAGGCCGAGCCCACCAACAACAAAAAAATCATGGTGCTGGGTGGTGGCCCCAACCGCATTGGCCAAGGCATCGAGTTCGACTACTGCTGTGTGCACGCGGCGCTGGCCCTGCGCGAAGACGGCTACGAGACCATCATGGTCAACTGCAACCCCGAGACCGTGTCGACCGATTACGACACTTCGGACCGTTTGTATTTCGAGCCCGTCACCTTGGAAGATGTGCTGGAAATCGTGGCCAAAGAAAAGCCCACGGGCGTGATCGTTCAGTACGGTGGCCAGACGCCTTTGAAATTGGCGCTTGACCTTGAGGCTGCTGGCGTGCCCATCATTGGCACCAGCCCCGACATGATCGACGCGGCGGAAGACCGCGAACGCTTTCAAAAGTTGTTGCACAACTTGGGTTTGCGCCAACCGCCCAACGCCACGGCACGCACCGAGCCAGAGGCTTTGGAAAAAGCCGCGGCCTTGGGCTACCCCCTGGTGGTGCGCCCCAGCTATGTGCTGGGGGGGCGTGCGATGGAAATCGTGCACGAGCAACGCGACCTGGAGCGCTACATGCGCGAAGCGGTCAAGGTGTCGCATGATTCGCCCGTGCTGCTCGACCGTTTTTTGAACGACGCCATCGAGTGCGATGTCGACTGTCTGCGCGACCCCGAAGGCCAAACTTTCATCGGCGGCGTGATGGAACACATCGAGCAAGCCGGTGTGCACAGCGGTGACTCGGCCTGCTCCTTGCCGCCATACTCGCTGTCGGCGGCCACGGTCGACGAACTCAAGCGCCAGTCGGCCGCCATGGCCTGTGCCCTGAACGTGGTGGGTTTGATGAATGTGCAGTTCGCCATTCAGAGCATCGACGGTCAAGACGTGATTTATGTGCTGGAGGTCAACCCCCGCGCTTCGCGCACCGTGCCCTATGTGTCCAAAGCCACGGGCATCCAATTGGCCAAGGTGGCGGCGCGCTGCATGGCCGGTCAAACGCTGGCTTCGCAGGGCATCACGAAAGAAGTCACGCCGCCTTATTTCAGTGTGAAAGAGGCCGTGTTTCCTTTCGTGAAATTTCCCGGTGTGGACACCATTCTCGGCCCCGAGATGAAGTCCACCGGCGAGGTCATGGGCGTGGGCAAAAGCTTTGGCGAGGCCTTTGTGAAGAGCCAATTGGGCGCAGGCACCAAGTTGCCGCGCCCGGCCAAGGCCGATGGCACGCCCTCGGGCAAAGTGTTCATCTCGGTGAAAAACAAGGACAAACCCCGAGCCATCGAGGTGGCTCGCCAGTTGGTAGCGCAAGGCTTTGCCTTGGTTGCCACCAAGGGCACGGCCAGCGCCATGCACGCCGAAGGCGTGGCGTGTGCAACGGTGAACAAGGTCACCGAAGGCCGCCCCCACATCGTGGACATGATCAAGAACAACGAGATTGTGCTGGTCATCAACACGGTGGAAGAGCGGCGCAACGCGATCGCCGATTCACGCCACATCCGCACCTCGGCCTTGCTCAACCGCGTCACCACCTTCACCACCATGGCGGGCGCGCAAGCGGCTGTCGAAGGCATGAAGTACATGGACCAACTGGACGTCATTTCTATCCAAGAAATGCACGCCCAGCTGGCAGCCTGATTTCGACGGCTGATTTGCCCCAGCTTGAACCTTGGCCCGCACCATGATGTGCAGGGCATAATGTGCAAACCAACCGCCGAGGCTTACCGCTCGGCGGTTTGCTTTTGGAGAACCGAACATGTCCACCATCCCGATCACCAAGCGCGGCGCAGAGAAACTCAAAGACGAGTTGCACCGACTCAAAACCATCGACCGCCCCGGCGTGATCCAAGCCATTGCCGAGGCGCGTGCCCAAGGTGATTTGAGCGAAAACGCCGAATACGACGCCGCCAAGGACCGCCAAGGTTTTGTAGAAGGCCGGATTCAGGAAATCGAAGGCAAGCTGTCGGCCGCGCAGGTCATCGACCCCGTCTCGGTGGATGCCGGTGGTCGCGTGGTGTTTGGTGCCACCGTCGAGTTAGAAGATGAAAAATCCGGCGAGGCCGTCACCTACCAGATCGTTGGCGAGGACGAAGCCGATTTGAAACTGGGCTTGATCAACATCAGCAGCCCGATTGCCCGCGCCTTGATAGGCAAGGAGGAAGGTGATGTGGCCGAAGTGCATGCGCCCAGCGGCGTGCGGCGTTATGAAATCGTGGCCGTGTCGTACGTCTGAGCCATGGAAAAAGGCCGTTGTCAAACGGCCTTTTGGGCTGTCAACGCCGGGTTCAGGCGCTGCGCGATGCTCAGTCGAGGCGGCCTTTCTTGACCGATTTTTGTTTGGGTTTGGCGCGCTTGATTTGGCCACCTGCAGCCAAGCGCTGGTTGCCCAGCACGCGAACGGTTTTGACCTCGGGGCGCTGACCGCCGCGTGAGCTGTATTTCAGAATTTTGAAATCGCGTGGACCGGCTTTGCGGTCGTCGTCGCTTACTTTGGTTTTCTCGGGCTGAGGCCGCCACAGGATGAGCAGTTTGCCGATGTGCTGGATGGGCGCGGCGCTGAGCTGCTCGGTCAATTGGGCGAGCATGCTTTCGCGTGCAGCCCGGTCGTCGCCCAAGACGCGGATTTTGATCAGGCCATGGGCGTTCAAAGCGGCTTCGGTTTCTTTCACGACAGCCGGGGTCAGGCCGTCGCCACCGATCATGACAACCGGGTCGAGGTGGTGGGCATCGGCGCGAAAAACTTTGCGCTCGGCAGGTGTGAGTTGTATTTGGGGCATCCCCGTATTATCTCCTCAAGGACACAGAAGAATGAAAGTCAAAACCAAAAGTAAAAAGGTCAACAAAGCCTGGTTGAACGACCATGTGAATGACACTTATGTGAAATTGGCCCTGAGGGAGGGCTACCGCGCCCGGGCGGCTTACAAGTTGAAAGAAATCGACGAAGCCTTGGGTTTGATCCGTCCGGGTGACTTGGTGGTGGACTTGGGTTCGGCCCCGGGCGCTTGGAGCCAGTATGTGCGCCGCCGCCTCTCGCCCAACGGGGCGGCCGTAGGCGCGCTCAACGGCAGCATCATCGCGCTGGACATCTTGCCCATGGCACCGGTGGAAGGGGTGCAGTTCATTCAAGGTGATTTCCGCGAAAACGAGGTCGCAGCGCTGCTGGAGACGGCCTTGCAGGGGCGGCAGGTGGATGTGGTGGTCTCCGACATGGCCCCCAATTTGTCGGGCATTGATGCATCGGATGCCGCTCGAATTCAACATTTGATCGAGTTGGCGGTGGAGTTTTCGCAAAACCACCTCAAGCCTGAAGGGGCTTTGGTGGTCAAGGTGTTCCATGGGAGTGGCTACAGCCAAATTGTCAAAATGTTCAAACAGACTTTCAAGGTGGTCAAGCCGATTAAACCCAAATCGTCTCGGGACAAGTCCTCCGAAACTTTTTTGGTGGGGATGGGGCTAATTCAGGGCAATTAAGCCTTTAAAACCCCCCTTTGTGAGGGCTAAGAAATAGTCAGCTGCTTTGGGGCCCCTCGACGGGCATAAAATGACACCAGACTTTTAATCGACTGGAGCCTCTCTTGAACAACCCTTGGTTTTCCAAAATTGCGGTGTGGATGGTGATAGCCATGGTGCTTTTCACTTTGTTCAAACAATTTGACAACCGTGGTGCCGCTGGCGCGAGCGCAGTGGGTTACTCTGACTTTCTGGAAGAAGTTCGCAGCAACCGCATCAAAACTGCCACCATTTCTGAGAGCCCAGGCGGCACCGAAATCATGGCCGTCACTTTGGACGATCGCCGCATCAAAACAACGGCCACTTTCTTGGACCGCGGTTTGGTGGGCGATCTCATCAGCAGCGGCGTGAAGTTTGATGTCAAACCCCGCGAGGAAGGCTCCTTGCTCATGACTTTGTTGGTCAGCTGGGGCCCCATGCTGCTTTTGATCGGTGTCTGGGTCTACTTCATGCGTCAGATGCAAGGTGGTGGCAAGGGCGGCGCTTTCAGTTTTGGCAAGTCCAAGGCGCGCATGCTGGATGAAAACAACAACAACGTCACTTTCGCTGACGTGGCCGGTTGCGACGAAGCCAAAGAAGAGGTCAAGGAAGTGGTGGACTTTTTGAAAGATCCGCAACGCTTTCAAAAACTCGGCGGGCGCATTCCCCGTGGTCTGCTGCTGGTCGGCCCGCCCGGTACCGGTAAAACTTTGCTGGCCAAAGGCATCGCGGGCGAAGCCAAGGTGCCATTTTTCAGCATCTCTGGCTCTGATTTCGTCGAAATGTTCGTCGGCGTGGGCGCTGCCCGAGTGCGTGACATGTTCGAAAACGCGAAAAAGAATGCCCCTTGCATCATCTTCATCGACGAGATTGACGCTGTGGGCCGCCAGCGTGGCGCTGGCTTGGGTGGCGGCAACGACGAACGTGAGCAGACCCTGAACCAGATGCTGGTCGAAATGGACGGCTTTGAGACCAATTTGGGCGTGATCGTGGTGGCAGCCACCAACCGCCCTGACATTTTGGATGCCGCTTTGCTGCGCCCTGGTCGTTTTGACCGCCAGGTTTATGTGACCCTGCCCGATATTCGTGGCCGTGAGCAAATTCTCAATGTGCACATGCGCAAGGTGCCG
>NZ_JBIKIL010000072.1:0-19847 GCF_044361645.1 Limnohabitans sp.
CGAAGTGGGTTTTCAGCTCTACAACGAAATGCTGTCCGAAGCTGTGCGCTGCTTGAAATTGGGCAAAGAACCCGACTTGCTCAGCCCCCTGTCGATCACCACCGACATCAACCTGCACGCCCCCGCGCTTTTGCCCAACGACTACTGCGGCGACGTGCATTTGCGTCTGAGCTTTTACAAAAAACTGGCCACCGCCAAAACCAGCGACCAGATCGACGCCCTGCTCGAAGAGCTGGTGGACCGCTTTGGCAAACTGCCCCCACAAGCGCAAACCCTGGTCGACGTGCACCGCCTGCGCGTGCTGACCCAGCCCTATGGCGTGGTCAAAGTTGACGCCGCCCCGGGCGTGATCCAGATCACCTTCAAGCCCAACCCACCCATAGACCCCATGGCCATCATCGGCCTGATCCAGAAGAACAAACACATCAAGCTGGCCGGCAACGACAAAATCCGCATCGAACGCGAACTGCCCGACCCCAAAGCGCGGGCCCAGATGGTGCGGGATGTGCTGCGGAGTTTGGGCACGCCGAAGGCGGAGGTGGTGGTGGCCTGATGTCACAAATACTGGCGCAATCTGTCTTGAAAGTTCAAAATGCAGCCAATACAAAGGAATCCCTATGACTATGCAAACAATTGAGCATTCAGCACTGCATCTACCCGTGCACGAGCGGGCGGCTTTGGCACACAAATTGTTGATATCGCTGGAAGACCAGAGCACGGCTGACATCGAAAAAGCCTGGTACGCAGAAGCCCAACGCCGTGCACTGCAGATCACACAGGGGCAAATTACCAGCGTGTCGGAAGAAGAGGCCAGCGCTGCTGCCCGCGCTCTGTTGCGGTGATCTATTGCTTTCACCGTGCGGCCCTGACCGAGCACCTCGACCAGGTCGCTTTTTACGAAACCCAGCTGCCAGGCTTGGGCGCTGACTATTTGGCTGAATTTGAATCAACCATGCTGCGGATTTGCAGCAATCCGCAAACCTTTCCGGCCATCGATGCAACCGCACTACGCAAAACAGGAATGCGGCGCTTTCCTTTTCATGTGATCTACATGGTCCACTCCGAACAAGTTTTGGTTCTGGCCATTTCTCATCACCGCAGGCGACCCGTTTATTGGACCGATCGTGTAGGCGATTGAATTTGGCACGTCGCTACCGCTGGGGGGCAGCGAGAAAATCCGCATCGAACGCGAACTGCCCGACCCAAGGCCAGGGCGCAGATGGTGCGGGATGTGCTGCGGAGTTTGGGGACGCCGAAGGTGGAGGTGGCGGCTTGACGCAGAGGCCTAGTTTGTGACTTGCCTCGGGCCGGAGAAAATATATTTGAATGTTTATCTACAATTATGTAGAATAACATTCATGAATAAATGGCTAACGCTCATCACCACACTGCCGACCGAAAACGCGACTTTGCGCCAACGTGCTTGGCGCGCACTCAAAGCTTCGGGTGCTGCTGTGCTGAGGGACGGCGTTTACCTCATGCCGGAACGCGAAAGCTGCCGAGCTACTTTCAACGGTTTGGCTGCTGAAGTACGCGAAGGCGGTGGCAGTGCCCACGTCCTGTGTGTTGAAGAGCCCGAAGGAGACCACTTCGCAGGTCTTTTTGATCGAAGCCATGAATTCGCCGCGCTTGTGTCAGAGATTCAAGCAGCCCAACAGCGGTTGACGACCGACACTGTTCAGGACGTGATGCGGCAGACGCGTAAGCTGCGTAAATCGTTTGCAAATATCGTTGCGACCGATTTCTTTCCAGCGGAAGCACAACATCAAGCGGATGCTTCTCTGCGTGAGTTGGAGTTGGCCTGTTCGTACATCGTGTCGCCAGACGAGCCCCGTGTTCGGGAGGGACGTATTGAGCGAATGAACGCAGCGGACTACCAAGGCCGACTGTGGGCCACTCGGGCGCGGCCATGGGTTGATCGCTTGGCCAGTGCATGGTTGATCCTGCGGTGTATTGATCCTCAGGCGCACATTCTGTGGCTGGCTGATCCAGCAGATTGCCCACCAGATGCGCTCGGGTTTGACTTTGATGGCGCGACCTTCAGCCATATGGGTAGCCGCGTCACCTTTGAGGTTCTGGCTGCAAGCTTTGATCTTCAAGAGCAAACCGCCATCGCTCAGCTTGGCCTGCTCGTCCATTACCTGGACGTGGGCGGTATCCAACCGCCCGAGGCAGCCGGTATCGAGAGCGTTTTGTATGGCCTGCGCGAAAGTATTCAAGACGATGACCAGTTGCTCGAAGCCGCCGCCAAGGTATTCGATGGGCTGTTGATCAGCTTCAACAGGGCAGCCCAATGACCACAAATCAAAACGTGAATCAAGAGGCTGCACCTGCGCAAGCCGTGAGCTTTCGGAACGCCTTTTTGTTTTGGCTCAAGCTGGGCTTCATCAGCTTTGGCGGCCCTGCAGGTCAAATTTCAATCATGCACCAGGAGCTGGTGGAAAACCGGCGATGGATTTCTGAGCGTCGTTTTCTTCATGCATTGAACTATTGCATGCTGCTTCCCGGCCCCGAGGCACAGCAGTTGGCCATTTACATTGGCTGGCTGATGCACCGCACTTGGGGCGGCATCGTGGCTGGTGTGTTGTTTGTGTTGCCGTCGCTGGTGCTTCTGATTGTGCTGTCCTGGGTCTATATCGCGTTTGGTGATTTGCCCGTGGTGGCTGGCTTGTTTTACGGCATCAAGCCAGCGGTGACTGCCATCGTGGTCCAAGCGGCGCACCGCATTGGGTCTCGCGCACTCAAGAACAATTGGTTGTGGGCGATTTCAGCCGCATCTTTCGTGGCCATCTTTGCCGCCAACATGCCGTTTCCAGCCATCGTCCTTGCAGCGGCATTGATGGGCTATGTGGGCGGACGGATTGCCCCAGACAAGTTCAAAGTTGGCGGCGGTCACGGTAATGACAAAAAATCTTTCGGTCCGGCCATCATCGACGACCAAACCCCTACACCAGAGCATGCCCAATTCAGCTGGGTTCGCTTAGGGAAAATTGTTCTGGTGGGTGCCTTACTCTGGACCGTACCCATGGCTTTGCTGACCACGAACTACGGCTGGGACCACCCACTGACACAGATGAGTTGGTTCTTCACCAAAGCAGCGCTGCTGACCTTTGGTGGAGCGTACGCCGTGTTGCCCTATGTTTACCAGGGCGCGGTGAGCCATTACGGGTGGCTCACACCCACCCAAATGATCGACGGTCTTGCTTTAGGTGAAACCACACCGGGACCACTCATCATGGTCGTGGCTTTTGTGGCCTTCGTTGGAGGCTACGTCAAAGAGGTTTTTGGCCCTGATGCCCTGTTTTTGGCCGGGGCCGTCGCGGCCACCCTGGTCACATGGTTCACGTTTTTGCCCTCGTTTTTATTTATTTTGGCGGGTGGTCCTTTGGTGGAAAGCACCCATGGCGACCTCAAGTTCACTGCGCCATTGACCGCCATCACCGCAGCCGTGGTGGGCGTGATTCTGAATCTGGCACTGTTCTTTGGTTACCACGTCTTCTGGCCCACAGGGTTTGCTGGAGATTTTGATGTGGTGTCCGCATTGCTTGCACTGGGTGCTGCTGTTGCCCTGTTTCGCTTCAAGCGCAACGTGATCCATGTCATCGCCGCCAGTGCGGTGCTTGGTTTACTCGTCAAATTTTTTTAACCCGTGTTGGAGAACACCATGCCAGCGATTTCAGTTGATGCCCTGTCCAATGACTTGAAGGAACCCAGTCAGCCTGTGCTCATTGACGTCCGCAGACAGGGCGCACGTCAAGCCGATGGCATGACGGTTGAAAACGCCGTCTGGCGCGACCCCGCACTGTGGCTGAACTGGAAAGACGAAGTGGCCGCCATGTCTGGGCCAGTGGTATTTATTTGTGCGCATGGACACGAGATCGGCCAAGGCATGACCGCAGCCTTGTGCGCCATGGGTCAAGATGCCAAGTATCTGGAAGGAGGATTCGCTGAATGGCGAAAGGCAGGTCTGCCAGTGACTGCAATCTAGAACTGTTGACGCCAACCGAAAACTGAATCTTTTTTGATTCGGTTTTTGGTAACTGGTTACTTTTGATGGTGCACCACTTGAACACCTGTTCCAAATTTGGGGGCCACTTCAGTCAATCGATTGACGCTCCCAGTACAACCCCAGCTTTTGCTAAGACAAGTGTTCGGCCAACACGCGCCGGAGTTCTGTGGCACTCATCTGATCGAGGCTGTCCAGCAAACTTTGTTTGTTCTTGGTGGTCATGGTTCAGTTGGTTCCTGGCGCAATCAAACGCACCGTTGGAAAGTAGCTCGCATAGCGCCGCACATCCCGCGTGAGCACAGGCAAGCCCGCTACAGCCGCATGTGCCCCAATGAAAAAGTCGGCCAGCACATTGGATTTGGTGCCGCCACACCCAAGCGTTTCGCTGCGGTATTGCACAAAGGCTTTGCCCGCCAAAAAAAGCGCAGGCTTTGGGGTCTCGATCACCGGGATTTGCAAATCGGCCAGCGTGGCATCCAGCGCTTCCACCGTGCTGAAGGTCAGCGACAGTTCGGCGTAGATCACGGGGTTGATGACCAGGCGGTGAATTTGCGCTTGGGCGCGCAGTTGCGCAATGGACCAGTCGGCCCATGTGGGATCGTTTTCGAGCACGTCCACCAGGACGTTGGTGTCGACCAGCATGTCGCGTTGAATCTTGGGCTCAGCCGCGCAGCAAGGCCATCAGGTCTTGCGTTTTCCAGGGCACATCGGACTTGCCTCGGGCGGCTTCAAAGCGGTCGGGCTGGGGGCGTGCTTTGGCGTTGGTTGGTCCGCTGTCGGCTTTGTGCAGCACCACTTCGCCGCTGCGGTTCACGGCAAAGTCGATCGAGGTGCCGGGGGTCAAACCCATGGCATCGCGGATGGGCTTGGGGATGGTGACCTGGCCTTTGACGGTGAGGGTGGTGCTCATGAAGCCTCCTGAAAATTCTTACCAAATTCTAACTGGGTAATACATTTTGGACCGCTGTCTTTTACAAATTGACTGACAACTGCAACCGCCACCTGGGCGTGCTGACCCAGCCCTATGGCGTGGTCAAGGTCGACGCCGCCCCGGGCGTGATCCAGATCACCTTCAAGCCCAACCCGCCCATAGACCCCATGGCCATCATCGGGCTGATCCAGAAAAACAAACACATCAAGCTGGCGGGCAACGACAAAATCCGCATCGAACGCGAACTGCCCGACCCCAAAGCGCGGGCGCAGATGGTGCGGGATGTGCTGCGGAGTTGGGGGACATCCAAGACAGAAGCATCGATGGCATAGTCAATCACCCTGAATCGACTAAACCACACAACTTTATGGTTTAGTCGCGACTTTTTAATAATGTCATTTCGTTTGGTCGTAAAATGACCGAATGAAACGCTACCTCGATGACCGTGTGAAGGCCGACTTGGCCCAAAAAATGGTGTTCCTGACCGGCCCGCGCCAGGTCGGAAAAACCACGCTCAGCCGCCAGCTCATCGCCCAGCAAGGCGGGCAATACCTCAACTACGATGTGCCTGCCGACCGGGCCATCATCCTGCACCAACGCTGGAACCCGTTGGCACCGTTGCTGGTACTGGATGAAATTCACAAAATGCCCGACTGGAAAGCCTGGCTCAAAGGCGTAGTCGACGGCAAACTCGCCACCCAACAACTGCTGGTGACCGGCAGCGCCCGCATGGACACCTTTCGGCAAAGCGGTGAATCCTTGGCTGGGCGTTTTTTTGGCTTGCGGCTGCACCCTGTCTCGGTGCGCGAATGGTGCGAAGAAACCGGGGCCGAACCCGATGCGGCGCTGACGCATTTGCTGGAGCGCGGCGGCTTTCCAGAGCCCTGCCTGGCCACCGACAACGAACAGGCAGAACGCTGGCGCAGGCAATACTTTGACGGCCTGGTGCGCAACGACGTGCTGGAGTTTTCGCGCATCCAAGAGGTCAACGCCATTCGCCTGTTTGCAGAGCTGCTGCGCTCGCGCGTGGGCTCGCACCTGTCGCTGGCCAGCATTGGGCGCGACCTGGCCGTCTCGCCCGTCACGCTGAAGAAATACCTCGACATTCTGGAGGCGCTTTACATCGTCTTTGTGGTACGCCCTTTTCACGACAACATTGCACGCGCCGTGCTGCAAACGCCCAAGGTCTACTTTTACGACACCGGTCTGGTGGTGGGCGATGACGGGCTGCGTTTTGAAAACCTGGTGGCCACCGCATTGCACAAACATGTGCAGTGGCAGCACGACGTGCAAGGTCAAGAAACCGGGCTGCACTACATCCGCACCAAAGACGGGGCCGAGGTGGACTTTGCACTGAGCCTCCAAGGCCAGCTCACCCAATTGGTGGAATGCAAACTGTCAGACCCCAAACCCCACCGCGCCCTGCTGCGGTTTGCCCGCGAACAGCCCCAAGCCCAAGCAGTACAGCTGGTGCGTCACTTGCCACACAGCCATGCGCTGGGCGAGATACAGGTGATGCGGGCGGATGAGTATTTGAAAGGGTTGGTGGCTTGAAGATCGAGTCTCGATGGCTGCACTGTCCAGCGCGTAGGTGAGGCTTGGGAATGAATGCCCCAGCCGCGATAATCTTGGCCATGACCACCGCCACCTCATCTTCCAACTCCACCCCCACCGAGTTTGCCCCCGGCCTTGCCATCCAAGGCTTCACCGCCCCCCTGCTTTTGTCCCAGTTCAAGCTGATCGCGTTTGACATGGACTCCACGCTGATTGGCATCGAGTGCATTGACGAGATCGCCGACGCCGTGGGCCGCAAGGCCGAGGTGGCCGCCATCACCGAGGCCGCCATGCGCGGCGAGATCACCGACTTCAAAGACAGCCTGCGTCGCCGCCTGGCCCTGCTCAAAGGCGCGACGCTGGCGGACATGGAGCGCGTCTACACCGAGCGCTTGAAGATCAACCCCGGCGCGGCCAAGTTGATCGCCGCTTGCCAAAAAGTCGGCATGAAGGTGCTGCTGGTGTCGGGCGGTTTCAGCTTCTTTGCCGACCGCGTGAAAGCGCGTCTGAACATCGACATGGCGCGCTCGAATCAACTTGAAATCGCGAACGGTGAACTCACGGGCGGCTTGGTCATGCAAAGCTGGGGCGACATTTGCGACGGCGCAGAAAAACGCCGCACCCTTTTGGAAGTCGCTTCGCTGCTGGGCATCGAAGCGCACGAGTGCATCGCCATGGGCGACGGCGCCAACGACTTGCCGATGATGGGCGCTGCCGGTTTGTCGGTGGCCTACCACGCCAAACCCAAGGTGCGCGAGCAGGCCATGGTGGCCATCCACTCGGGTGGCCTAGACCGCTTGCTGGAAGTTGTCAGGCCTTGAGCCAATCGCTCAGGCCCTTGTGACCAATCTCTAGCATCAAGCGCAGCCACTCACCAAGCTCGCCTTTGGGGAAACCCTCCCGGGCAAACCCGTTCAGGCCATTGCCGGGCAAGTCGGCGATCAGCATGCCCTTGTGTTGGCCAAAAGGCATGGGGGTGTTTGCCGATCCATGAGGTCGTCGGGTTTCATGGGCGCAGCTTCATGCCTTGCCGGCGCGGGCCCTGCCCCAGAACCAAGTCTGCACTCGGGCACAAAACGCCTCGGGCCGTGAAACCATCACCCAATGCCCACAGGATCAGACCATCCGATGCGCGGCCATCGCCTTGCCCACTTCCAACGTGCCCTGCTCAGAGCCTGAGCGCGGCACCGCATCGCCTTGACGGTCCGCCACTTGCGCCATGACCGCCAACAGGCGCTCGGCGGTGTCAGGGCCGGTGCCCAGGTGAACCCCTTGGGTCAAGGTGATGTGCGCCACCTCAAAGCTGCCCGCACCTGCGCAAATGATGGTGCGGTTGGGCGCGTCCTCGCTGGCCATGACCAGCATGGCGGGCACCACGGCGCTGGGCTCCAGGGCTTGCAGCACCGCCTCGGGCATCAGGCCTTCGGTCATGCGGGTGGCGGCGGTGGGGGCCAGGCAGTTGACCCGAATGTGGTGTTTCTCGCCCTCAATGGACAGGGTTTGCATCAAGCCGGCCAGCGCCATCTTGGCCGCGCCGTAATTGGCCTGGCCAAAATTGCCATACAGGCCGCTGGACGAGGTGGTCATGACGATGCGCCCGTAGTTTTGTGCCTGCATGTGCGGCCACACCGCCTTGGTGCAGTGCACCGCGCCCATGACGTGCACGTCCATCACCAGCTTGAAATCGGCCAAGTCCATCTTGGCAAAGCTCTTGTCGCGCAAGATGCCCGCGTTGTTGACCAAAATGTCCACCCGGCCCCAAGCGTCCACCGCTTGCTGGACCATGGCTTTGACGGCCTCTAAGTCGGTGACCGATGCGCCGTTGGCCAGGGCCTCGCCACCGGCCGCGCGGATTTCATCGACCACGGCTTGCGCTGCCGACACCGAGCCACCCTCACCGCGCACGTCGCCGCCTAAATCGTTGACCAGCACTTTGGCCCCGCGTGCGGCCAGCGCCAGCGCGTGCTGTTTGCCCAAACCGCCGCCCGCGCCGGTGACGATGGCCACGCGGCCTGTGAAATCGATGCGCATGAATTTTCCTTGTGACATTGAGGGGCTGGGCGGTCAAAACAGGCGACACGCCAAGCCAAAAGCTTCTGCTAATCTGACCCGCATGCCCACGCGAGCGTCGCGGCCGAACTTTAAACCAGCCCTTGGGCGCTGGCTGTTACACGATTGACATCCTCATGGAACTGCACACCGAGACCCTCAACACCCTGCCACTGGATGCGGCCACCGTCGTCATGCTGCGCGATGGGCTCAGCGGTTTGCAGGTGCTGCTGATGCGCAGGCACCAAGCCTCCAATGTGCTGGGGGGCGTGTACGTGTTTCCGGGCGGCAAACTCGACCCTGAAGACCAACACCCAGCCTGGCAACAACGCCTGAGCCAAGACAACAGCACCCTGCACCAAAGGCTGCACGAACCCGACATTCCCAGCGAGCGCGCTTCGGGTTTGTTTGTGGCCGCCATGCGCGAAGCTTATGAAGAATGCCGCGTTCTGCTGGGTTGCGCACCGCACGCGCAAGCGCAGGCCCAGGCGCTGCTGCAGGCCCTGCGCAGCGGCCAAAACTGGCACCAAGCCTTCCAAAGCCAGGCTTTGAATTTGCACACCGAGCCGCTGCTGCCTTGGTGCCGCTGGATCACGCCGCGCCAGGCGTCGGTGACCCACAAGCGCTTTGACACCCGGTTTTTTGTCACCCAAGTGCCCGATGACCAGTTGGCCGAACACGACAACCACGAGGCCACCGAAACCCTGTGGATTCATCCGCGCGAAGCCTTGCTGCGGTATTGGGACCGCGAGATCGAGCTGGCCCCGCCGCAAATCATGAGCTTGGTGCACCTGAGCCGCCACCCCCATGCCCAGAGCGTTTTAGCCGAGGCCCAAAACCGCCGCCCCCCCGTGGTCGAGCCCGAGCCCTTCGACCAAGACGGCGTCCGCACGATCTGCTATCCGGGCGATCCTCGCCATTCGGTTCGGCAGGCGGCCTTTCCAGGCCCCACCCGATTGGTGTTCAAAAACAAACGTTTTGAGCCCGAGCTGGGCTTAGCCGCTTTGCTTGACTAGAATGTGTCTGTTTCACGTTGCATTTCCTTACGTGATTTTTGTATTCACTTGTAACATCGACCCATGAGCACTGCACCTCAACCCATTTATTTGTCCATCGAGCGGGCCATGGAGTTCATTGGCGACGCCAATGGCGTGCTGTCCTTGCTCAAAACACTGCAACAAACCCTGAGCGACGATTTGCCCCGCCTGCAAGCCTTTTTGGACCAAGAAGACGTGTACTCGGCCAACCGCATCTTGCACCAACTCAAGGGGTTCACGCCCGTTTTTTGTGTCGACAGTTTGGTGGAAAAGGTGGTTTTGGTGGAAAGCTTGAGCAAACATTCCGAGGCCCAAGACCTGCGCCTGGCCTACAAAGAATTGGCCCCCCAACTCGAAGCGCTGCGTTTAGAAGTGGTGGCGCACCTGATCTTGCACCCACCGGTTTCAAACCAAAACGCCTGAAACCACGCCGCTTGTCGGTGATCTGTCAACAAGGGCCCCTGTGGGCCCTTTGTCATGGGTGCGAAAGGCCAGTTGACCTCGCTTGGAGTGCAGGATGAGGAGCCCAGCTTGGCAAGGCACACCACGGGTCTGGCCGGGCAAGACACCACCCATGGGCCAAATCTATAGAATGCGCCTTGCACCGCAATCCTGCGGCGCATTCGCTAGGGGTGTTGGGGGCGGCAAAGCCTTCGACTGAGAAAGTCCCTTTGAACCTGATTGAGGTAATCCTCGCGCAGGGAAGCTTGTCAAAAGAACCGTGTCCACAGCGCCCCGCTTGGGCGCAGCATGTTCCCAGCCAGCCGACCTGCCATAACGTTGAAGGAAAAACGTCATGGCATTTTTTTCGCCATTTTTCAAGCGGCCCTCGGGCCTTTCACAGGCGCGTTTAACCGTTCGCCCCCACCGCATCGCCAGCGCCGTGGCCTTGTTGGCCATAAGCTGTGGTCAGGCTCAGGCCCAGGTTTTGGCTCAGGTTCAGGCTTTGGCCCCATCCCAGAGTTTGAGCGAAATCACCATCACCGACACCGCGCCCTCTCAGGTCAGCGGTTTTGGTGATGTGCCTTTGAGCAAAGCGCCTTTCAGCGCCGTCACCATTGACCGTCAAACCCTGCAAGACATCGGTGCGCAACGCGTATCTGACGCGCTGCGGCTGGACGCCAGCGTGGCCGACAGCTACAACTCGCCCGCCTACTGGGACAGCCTGAGCGTGCGCGGCTACACCTTGGACAACCGCTACAACTACCGCCGCGAGGGCCTGCCGATCTCGGCCGAAACCATGATTGGCATGGACAACAAAGAGCGCATCGAGTTGTTCAAAGGCACCAGCGGTATTCAGGCGGGCACCAGCGCCCCGGGGGGCTTGGTCAATTACGTGGTCAAGCGCCCACCTTCCGCGCAAAACACCGTCATCCGCGACGTCAGCGTCAGCACAGGCCCGGGCAAAAACAGCAGCATCGCCCTGGACTTGGGCGGCCGCTTTGGCCAGTACCAGGCGCTGGGCTACCGTTTCAATGCCGCGTATGAAAACCTGGACCCCTACATCCGCGACTCTGAGGGCTGGCGTCAGCTGTTCGCCTTGGCCATGGACTGGCGTCTCACGCCCGACAGCCGTCTGGAGTGGGAAATCGAACGCAGCGAGCGCCAGCAAATGGGCGTGAACGCCTACAGCTTGCTGGGCGACAGCCTGCCAGCACCCGTGGATGGCAAGCGCAACATCACGCGCCAGGCGTGGTCGGTGCCCAGTGTGTTTGCAGGCACCACCGGCACCCTTCGCTTCAAACACAACTTAGAGGGCGGTTGGCTGTGGACCACGCAATACGGGGGCCAGCGCCTGAAAACAGATGACCGGCTCAGCTATGCCTTTGGCTGCAGTGCGGCCGACACCTACGACCGCTTTTGCAGCGATGGCAATTTTGACCTGTACGACTACCGCAGCGACAAGGAACGCCGCAGCAGCGATGCGCTGCAAACCGAGCTCAGTGGCCAAATGCAACTGGCTGGGCTACGCCACCACTTGGGTGTGAGCGTGATGCGCAGCCGCATGCTGGACCGCCCTTCGGCCATGCAGGCCTACAACTGGGCCGGCACGGGCAACATCGACGGCACCTCAAATAGCCCCGAGGCCCAGCCTGTTCCCGGTGACCTGAACACCCAGCGCAGCGAATACACCACCGAAATCGCGCTGCGCAACCGCATCGAACTGAGTGCCCAAACTGCTGTCTGGTTGGGCCTGCGTCGCACGCACCTGAATCGTGCCAGCGAGCGCACCGATGGCAGCCGCGATGTGCAGGACAAGCGCCGCTTTAACACCCCTTGGCTGGCCCTGACACAGCAGATCACACCCGCTTACCTCGTGTACGGCAGCTATGGCGAAGGCATCGAGACCGACATCGCCCCCAACCGCAACCGCTACACCAACGCTGGACAAGCCCTGCCAGCGCTGCGCAGCGAGCAGTTTGAAGTCGGTGTCAAAGGCCATTGGGCACACGCACGTTGGCAAGCCAACTTTTTTGAGATCACCCGTCCTGTGGCGGGCGACCAAGGTGCTTGTGAAGATGCCAACACTTGCACCCGCAAAATTGACGGCCAAGCACGCCACCGTGGACTGGAACTGTCGGCGAGCCTGAGCCAAGCCCAGTGGCACTGGGACCTCGCCACCACCTGGACAGATGCCAAGCGCCAAGCGGCCGAGATTGACCCCAGCGTGAACGGCCAACGCGCCCTGAACGTGCCGCGCATGAGCTTGCGCGCCATGGCGCAATACCGCTTCACCGACATCCCCGGCCTGCGCAGCAGCTTGCGCTTGAACCACGAAGGCACCCGCCGCGTCACCGAGGATGGCGTCATCCAACTGCCCGCTTGGACCACGCTCGATCTGGCCACGCATTACGACACCCGCATTCAGGGCAAGCGCACCCAGTGGACGCTGGCCATCGACAACCTGGCCGATCGACGCTACTGGCGCGAGTCGCCCAAACAGTATGGGCACTATTACCTGTACCCCGGTGCGCCCCGGACCCTGCGTTTGGCTGTGAAGGCCAGCTTTTGAAAGACCCGATTTGGTTTTTCAAAAATTCTTCTTTCCCTCTCAAAACCAACACATTTCCTCTCTATAATCCGAGGCTGTTCCTCGATAGCTCAGTCGGTAGAGCGCCGGACTGTTAATCCGTAGGTCCCTGGTTCGAGCCCAGGTCGAGGAGCCATATTTTGGTGATTAAAAAAGCCCTGAGGCCACAAGCGTCAGGGCTTTTTTTCAGGCCATTGGCTGGGTCACATGAGGCCGTGGCTTGCACCAGGCCGGGTGATGTGTGGCCTGGGTTGCCCTCAGGCCAAGGTTCAAGACGAGCGCTGCCTCAAGACGAGGGCTGCGCCATCCGGGCTGCCACCTCTTTTTTGCCCAGCTTGCGTACAGCGGCAATGGTTTGCAGTTGCGCTGCGCGGGGTCTGGATTTGCCCGTCTCCCAGTGGTACACCGACTGGTTTGAAACGCCCAGCAATTGGGCCATCTGCAAGCCTGTCAAACCCAATTTTTTACGCAAAGAGGCAAAGCCATCGGCTCTGAAACGCAGGCCCTGACTTGCTGGCGCAAGCGCTTTGGCGGCGGCCTTGGGCTGAGGGCTGGTCTTGCCTGCCCGTTTCTCTGCCAATTCAAGGCTGGCAATGCGTCGCTTGAGCTCGGCGATTTCGGCGCGGTAGGTGGCGTTGGATTTTTTGATCGCTGCAGTTTGCGCACGCGATTCTTTTTTCACAATGCGTGCGATTTCTGTTTTGAGTTGGATGACAAAAGTACTCATGGTGGCTCCGTTATTGATCTAGGTGGAATCATACGCAAACTTGCAGCGTGCCTGCCGCTGGCTTTGCGCGGGCGCCCAATGCGTGGTTCAGGCGTTTGGACGGTGCGGGCACCATGTCACCTTAGCAGCAGACAGCAAGCGCGTGACTGCTTAAATTCGAAACATCTTGGTGAGCGCTTGGGTGCAGGAACGATTTTGTTTTTTTGCTGCCCCAATCTGATCGGGGTTGTGCCAATTTTTTGTCATCCTGGGCGAAGACCCGTGATCCGGGTGGCGCTCTTGTCTTGGCCAGTGATGGCGGCCAGCACTGGCTCCCAGATCGTGTGCGGGGTGACAAAAAACGCATGCAGTCTGACAAAGCAAGGCGACCGGGATCACAAAAAAATCAAGCCCGGGGTGAGCCAAAACAAATGACAATGAACCCTACACCGACTGCGCATTCATCACACCATCTTCAGGCATCATCCAGCGGTTGGCGCATTGGCTGCGCCAGCGCTGGTGCTACTTTTCACAGGACTTTTTCATGACCCATACCCTCAAAGGCCAAATCGCTTGGATCACCGGAGGGGGCAGCGGCATCGGTTTGGCGGGCGCGGCGGCCCTGGCCGAGGCCGGGGCCCATGTGGTCATTTCGGGGCGCAACGCGGCCACCAACGCCAACGCTTTGAGCACCTTGCAGGGCCTGGGCAGTGCCCAGGCCCTGTTGCTGGATGTGGCCGACAAACAAGCGGTCAAGGCGACGGCGCAGCAAATCCTGCAACAGCATGGTCGCATCGACATCTTGGTGACCAGTGCTGGCACCAACGCCACGCAGCGCAACTTCAACGTGGTCACCCCAGAGGCCTGGGACGATGTGGTGGCCATCAACTTGTCGGGCTTGTTTTATTGCGTGCATGCGGTGCTGCCCGCCATGCGCCAGCAGCAAGGCGGCTTGATCATCAACGTGTCTTCCTGGGCGGGGCTGTACGCGTCCAAGCTGACGGGTCCGGCCTACAACGCGACCAAGCGGGCGGTGCTGGCCCTGACCGAATCGATCAACATGGAGGAGTGCACACACGGCATTCGCGCCACATCGCTGTTGCCCGGCGAGGTGGCGACACCGATCTTGGACAAACGCCCCGTGCCCCCGTCGGCCGAACAGCGCGAGCGCATGGTGCAGGCGCAAGACATGGGCCAGGCCATTTTGTTTGTGGCGCAAATGCCGCCACGCACCTGCATCAATGAGTTGGTCATCTCGCCCACTTTCAACCGGTTTTACACCGGTGGTCTCGAAACCCCTGCGCCGCTGACTCCGTCTCGATGAGTCAACTTTTCAGCGACAACGCCCGCAACCGGCGCATCGGCATTGCACTGGTCACCATCACCACCTTGATGTTTTCCGCCTTGGACGCTTCGGCCAAGTGGCTGGTGTTGAGCCTGCCCGTGATGCAAGTGGTGTGGATGCGGTTTTTGACGCATTCGCTCTTTTCTATTGCGGTGTTTGCACCCTCGGTCAGGGGCGATTTGCTGCGTTGGCGGCACCCCGGCTTGCAGCTGTTGCGCGGCTTGATGCTGGCGTCCATGACGGCGCTCAATTTTTGGGCTTTGCAGTATTTGCAATTGGCCGAAACCGGTGCGATGCAATTTTCTGTGCCGATTTTGATCGCCTTGCTGTCGGCTTGGTGGCTGGGCGAGCGCCTGGATACCAAGCGCTGGCTGGCGATTGCGGTGGGCTTTGTCGGCGTGCTCATCATCATTCGCCCTGGCAGTCAAGGTTTTCACCCGGCCATTTTGTTGACGGCGCTCAATGCCATTTTGTACGCCCTCTTCAACATGATGACGCGTTACCTGGCCAGCAGCGAACACCCTGCCACCACGCAACTGACTTCAGCGGTGGTGGCCACCTTGGTGCTCACGCCTTTTGCAATGTGGCAATGGCAAACCCCGGCCACCTTGCTGGAATGGTTTGTGATGGCCTTGGCCGGTTTGTGCGGTGGCATTGGCCACTACTTTGTGGCCGTGGCCCACCGCTATGCCTCGGCATCGGTGTTGGGGCCATTTTTGTACCAACAAATCATCTACATGAGCTTGTTGGGCTGGTTGGTGTTTGGCCAAGTGCCCGACTTGGCCGTGGTGCTGGGCGCTTTGGTGGTGGTGGCCAGCGGCCTGTATTTGCTGTGGCGCGAATTTCGCCCCCCGGTCGCCTCCTGAGCGGCAAGGCCTTGTGCCCCTCTGAGCGGCAAAGCCCCAGGCCCAGCTGCGCGGCGAGCAGCGCTTGGACGCGCCCCAGACACTGGCCATGTTGGCCGACAAACCACGCGTCTTCAGTGCTGCCCCCTGCCCCGCCGGGAAGCGACAATCGGAGCACCCTCTTGGAGCCCACCGATGAATTTGCAATTGCTTGACTTTGACTGCACCGAAGACGCCGAGGGCGTGGTGTGCTGGGACGCACTGGCCCAGCCTGCACCCGCTTACAACACAGCTTTGCTGCACGAGGCGACGCAGGTTTTGCAGTGGGCGCACGGCTTTGACAGCCATGGCCCCGGGCCACTCGAGCATGGCGCTGACTGGGACTTCGATTTGCAAGTCACGCTGATCACCCCAGGCTTGGCACCCCAAGTCAGCCAGCCCCGGTTTGTGCCCAGCACCGGGCAGCTGACGCTGTGGCCAGCACCCACAGCGCTGCAAAGCCTGTCGCTGAGCCTCACCCTGAGCGGCACAGCCGGGTTTGTGCAGGCCTTTCGCGCGCAATTTGGCTTGCCATGAACGCCCCTCGGCCAAGCGGTCTGCGGCTTGTGCCGCACGCCGCCCGTGGACTGGCAAGGCGCCTGCGGCCGGGTGTGCGTTAATGCCAAGCTGATTGCACACCGCACCATGACCGAAGAATTCCAGATCCACATTCCGCCCTCTTTCATCGCGCTGTTTGTACCCAAGGGCAAGATCAAACCCACTTTGGGCCAGCGCGACATGGCTGCGCGCTATGAATTGTGCGAAGACTTGGCCAACTTGTTGACCGAAAAAGCCGCCAACATGCAATTCACCTTGGGCATCAGCGAAGATTTGGTGCTGCAGCAGTGCGCACTGGGCTTGTTGGCCGAACCGACGGTGCTCAGCCCCGCCGAAGCACACTGGGTGGTTTGCCGCTTGGCCGAGTTGCTCAATTGGCCCATGGACTGGTCGGTGGACTGGCCCACCCAGCCGCTGCCAGCCCCGTCAAACCCTCGCGAAGCTTTGCCCTGACACAGAAAGGGTGGCAAGGCTTGGGGCTTGCGGTCAAGGCCGGCTGCGCGCCCTGGGGTCAGGCGTCCATGTACTGCGTGATGCCGTGGCGGCGCGAGACTTGGCCCAGCCGGTCATACAAATCGACCGTGGCGGCCGACTCACCTTGCAAAGCTTGCAGCGCGCCTTTGACGGCTTGCAGTTGGCGCTGCAGCAATTGGATGTTGCGCAAATGGTCTTGCTTGCACTGCTGCAAAAGGGGCAGCAGCTCTTGCCAAAACGCGGGGGGCGGGTTTTGCTCTGCCGCCCATTGGGCCACCCATGCCAAACGCGCCAAGAGCGGGGTTCTTTCGGCCTGCAGGGCTTCAAAACCCGACATGTCGCGTTTTTTTAAGCACTCGAACTCCAAGGCCAACAACTCGCCCAAACGCGCTGCATCTTGCGGCGCTGCGGCCATTGCAGCGGCTAGGGTTCCGCTGGGCGCGGGGGCGGCAGGGGCTGGCGTGCTGGGGTTCACGGGGCAATCAGTCTTGGATCATTTTTTCGATGGCCATGAAGTTTTCGGCAATGCGGCGCGAATCCATGGGGTACTGCCCTTGTTGGATGGCCAACTTGATGGCCTCGACCTTGGCGCGATCGAATTGCGGCTCTTGCATGGCTTGTTGCGCGATGTCGCTGAGTTTGACTTCGTCAGACTGCAGCGCTGCGGGCTTGAGCGGGCTTTCAGCAGCCGCCTCGGACGAGCGCTCCTGCGCCTTCGCCGTCACTTGGCGATTGGACGAGTCCATTTGGGTAACCCGGCGGAAACTGGAGATGGGATCAGTCATGAGGTTTCTCTTTTCTGGTCTCGGGTGAATGAGCGGAGACCTCGCTCGAATTCAGAATCGACAGCAGATTCTAGAACTTGAGCGTGATCGGCTGTTTTTTCAATGATTTTCACATTTATACCTGTCAAAGCCCTTGAACCTGATTGGGGCCTTTGACCATGCCGCTGAGCAATCGGCCCGATTCGCGGTTTTTGAGCGTGATTTGCTCGCCATAACGGCCGTCTTGCATGGCCTCGACCCGTGCCGAGATTTGAAAACCCGTGCTCTGTCCTACCGACAGCAGCACCATTTGGCCTCTTTTGACCAACACAGTGGGCCGAATGTCTTGGCTGCGCAAGGGGGTTTCGGGCCGCACATCGCGCACCACCTCGGCATACATGACCTGCGCAACATGCTCCAACACATTCACGGGCAGGCCCGGCGTGTCGAGCTGTGCCAGCCGAACGTGCTTGGCCGACAGTTGCATGCCGCGCTGCAAGGGCACGGCGGCAACCAGCACCTGGCGCGGCTGTGGCGCTGGCTCAGCGGGTTTGTCTGCCACCTGCACAGGCTCTGCCGGGGCTTGGCCTGCCACCGACACCCGCACAAACAACTGCCAAACCGGCTGGGCGCAACGCACCCGAACGGTCTGCTTGCTGGCAAAAGGCAAATCCATGCTCAGGGCTTGCTGGCAGCTTTTGATTTGCAAGCGCGAATCCAGGGGGGCGATGTCCACCACGCCCGGGTCCACCGATTGGGTTTGCGCCACCCACTCGGTCACCGCCTGCTGCAGCGCCTGGGCTCCCGAGACCGGGGCGTTGGCTGTGGCGCTCATGGCCAAGCCCGTACCCAAGCCAAAGGCCGCAGCCAAGCACAGCCCCCGAACCCAGAGGTGATCCAAAAGTCGGCACAGCATTTGCATGGTGGGTTTCATCGGTGTGGAAGTTTTGACAGTGTTCATGATTTTCAACTACCAAGCAAAAACGAGACCAGGCCTTCATAACCCGACCACCCCTACACCAACGCCTTTGACATGAGCAACTTGTTGACCCCACTGTCCAGCCTTGCCCCGCTGAACCGTTTGGCCCCTACAGCGGGCAGCGCCAGCACGCCCGCAACGGGACAACCGGCGGGGTTTGGTCAGGTGCTGGCCAACATGGCCCCCGGTCAAACGGTGGTTCAAGCGCAAGAGGGCGACACCTTGATCGGCTTGGTCAAGTCGCACTACCGGCAGCAGCAGCAAGCACTGACCGAAAACCAAGCCCTGCGACTGGCCCACCAGGTGGCGGCGCACAACCAAATTGACAACCCGGATTTGATCTTGCCGGGTCAAAAGATCGACTTTGCGCCCTTGCAAATGTCCGCCTTGAGCCGCGCCGAGCCAGCGGGCTCTTTGGCGCTGCCCCCCGGCCAAGCCCAGTGGGTGACAGGCCTGCTCGCCCCCCCATCGACGGCCCACGCCTTGGCCACGCGGCCCAGCGCTTGGCCCACCAGCCCGGGAGCCAAAGGCGCACACCCGGTGCTTGAGCGCACCTTGGAGCGCGCGGTGGCCAAGGGCTTTGTGCCCGCCGCGCAGCTGCCAGCGGTGCGCGCCAAAGTCATGGCCTTGGCCGACCGTTACAACTTTCAACCCGACGACTTTGCCCGCTTGACCCTGATGGAGAGCGGTGGCATGAACCCGCAAGCCAGCAATGGCCGTTGCCACGGCATCATCCAGTTTTGTGACGGCGAAAACCGTGGGGCCGCCTCGGTCGGCCTCAAAGACAATCCCCGCGCCATTTTGGGCATGGGTTTGCTGCAGCAACTCGATTTGGTGGACCGCTATTTTTCACAAGCGGGTTTGCGCGTCAAAGGCCCGCCGCTAGGGCTGGACGATTTGTACCTGACGGTGCTCACCCCAGCAGCCAAAAAAGAAACCCGCCCCAACGTCCCCTTGGACATCGCCGGCCCCCAAGCGCGCTACCTGCACGTGGGCCAAGACACGCGCGGCCCCATCACCCGCAACTCGATTTTGGATGGCTTGTACCGACTGACCAACGCCCTGCTGCCGACCAGCGCTGCAACGGCCAACGCAGCACTGCAAGGGCAAGTCAACAAAAACCCCATGACACGCTTGTACGGCGATGTGGCCCAAGCCGTGCCCACTGCGCAGCGCTGAATATGTGTTCGCCAGAACCGTCACCACCAGAACCGTCACCACCAGAACCATCACCAGCAGAACCGTCAAAGCCAAAACCATCACCGCCAAAACCGTCATCGCGAGGCACGAAGCGATCCATGCATTTGTGCGCTTTCCGCCCAAGTTGACAAGAGATGGATGGCCACGCTGCGCTCGCCATGACGGGGGACTGGGTGATGCCATCGCAGTGACAGTCACCACCAGAACCGCCATCACCAGAACCGTCATCGCCAGAACCGTCATCGCGAGGCACGAAGCGATCCATGCATTTGTGCGCTTTCCGCCCAAGGTGACAAGAGATGGATGGCAACGCTGCGCTCGCCATG
>NZ_JBIKIL010000073.1:0-19688 GCF_044361645.1 Limnohabitans sp.
CCTTTGCGCTTGCAAGAATTGGCGCTCAACGCGCAAGAACGCTTGCTGCGCACGCAGCAGCGTGAGCTTCGCTTGCAAAGCAAGCAGCCTGCACCTGAACGGGCACCATGAGCAGCGAGATCTCCAGCCACGGTGGCGTGAGCGCAGAGCTCGACTTGCGCTCGCCGCAACGCCAGTTGATCGCATGTCAAATTGAACACGCTGATTTGGATGCGCGGATTGACCAAGCCGCCGCCTTTGCTTTGACCGACGAGTTGAGCTTGCGCCGCATGAAAAAGCGGCGCTTGGCTTTGCGCGACCACATGGTCTTGCTGCAAGTGCAGCTCGCACCCAAGGAGCCCGCTTGAGCTTGCTCGATCAGCGGGTTGCGGCGACCTTGTCCAGCGACGGGGTGCTGGCGCAATCGCTACCGGGTTTTCAGCCCCGACAGGGGCAGACCGATATGGCCATGGCCGTCAGCCGAACGCTGCAGTGCGGTGGCCAGTTGGTGGTCGAGGCGGGCACGGGCACTGGCAAGACTTTTGCCTACTTGGTGCCGGTGTTGTTGAGTGGGCAGCGTGCGCTGGTGTCCACCGCCACCAAGGCGCTGCAAGACCAGTTGTTTTCGCGTGACATTCCGCGCTTGGTGGAGGTGCTGGGCTTGCCCATCCGCGTGGCTTTGCTCAAGGGCCGGTCCAATTACCTGTGTTTGCACCGCATGGAGCAGTCGCGGCACAGCCCCGAGTCGTCTCAACCGGGGGCGCAAAAAGCGCTGGCCAAAATCGAAATTTGGGCCCAGTCCACCCGCACGGGCGACATGGCCGAGTTGACCGGTTTGGATGAGCGCTCAGCACTGTGGCCGCTGGTCACCTCGACCCGTGACAATTGTTTGGGCTCGAGCTGTCCGCGCTACCGCGCATGCCATGTCAACTTGGCTCGCAAAGAGGCCATGGCGTCGGATGTGGTGGTCATCAACCACCATTTGTTTTTTGCTGACCTGTCGGTGCGGGAATCGGGCGTGGCCGAGTTGCTGCCCACGGTGCGCGTCACGGTGTTTGACGAGGCCCACCAACTCAATGAGATTGGGGTCAACTTTTTAGGTCAGCAACTGTCTACGGTGCAGCTGCACGAGTTGGTGCGTGATGTGCTTGCCACGGGTTTGCAGTTGGCCCGTGGTTTGGTTGACTGGCAGGTCTTGAGTGCAGGCTTGGAAAAAGCCGCTCGCGATTGGCGCTTGGCCGCTGGCATGCACCGAGGCGCGGTGCGCTTGCGTTGGACGGGTCAGCATCCCGAGGGCGTAGAGCCCAAGGAATGGCGCGCCGGTTTGCAGGCCGTGACGCAAGCGCTGGTCGATTTGCAAAATGGCCTGGACAGGGTCAGCGAGCTGGCCCCGGATTTTCAGCGTCTGGGTGACCGCACCCGTGAGCTGCTGCAGCGCGCCGCTGTGTTTGCCGACACACCCAAGCCGGAGGGCGTGCGTTGGGCCGAAGTCAGCGCGCAGCTGCGTTTGATCGAATCACCACTGGACATTGCCCAGACCTTTTCGGCCTTGACGCGGCCTTTGTCGGTGACGGCTACCGGTGATGCTGCCGCGAGCGCCGATGCCGATTCCTTGGAGGCCTTGATGGCGGGGAACCCCCGGCACGCGGCGAACAGTGCGGCGCCGCCAGCGACGGCAGCGGGCACAGGTCAGCGCGCCTGGATTTTCACCTCGGCCACTTTGGGCGATGAGCCCAGTTTGCGCTGGTTCACCGAGCCTTGCGGCCTGGGCGCGGCCGAGGTCATGCAGGTCAGCAGCCCTTTTGACTACGCACAGCAAGCGGGTTTGTACGTGCCGCCCCATCTGCCGCGCCCCGGCGACCCGGGCCATGTCAGCCAAGTGGTCGCCCTCGTGTTGGAGGCCTTGGCCATTTTGGGCGGCCGGACCTTGGTGCTGACCACCACATTGAATGCGATGCGCAGCATTGGCGAGCAGCTGCAGGCCCAAGGGGATGCCCGGGTCGAGGTGTTGGTGCAAGGCCAAAGCCCCAAGCGGCGCTTGATGGAACGCTTTCGCGAAGGCGGTGGGCCAGGCGATGCACCAGGGCGCACGGGGTGCGTGTTGGTGGCCTCTGCGTCGTTTTGGGAGGGCTTTGATGTGCCTGGTGATGCGCTGCAGTTGGTGGTCATCGACAAACTGCCGTTTCCCCCGCCGGGTGACCCCTTGTTTGAGGCGCGCAGTCAGCGCATCACGCAGCAGGGCAAAAGTGCTTTTGCCGACCATGCCCTGCCCGAAGCCGCCGTGTCACTGCAGCAAGGCGCTGGGCGTTTGATTCGCAGCGAAACCGATCGCGGCATTTTGGTTGTGTGCGACACCCGGCTGATCGGCATGTCTTATGGTCGGCGTTTGCTGCGCGGCTTGCCCGCCATGCGCCGCTTGCAAGACCATGCTGCTTTTCTCGACGCGCTGCGTCAACTCACCTCAGACGCCACCAAGACTTGGAGTTGACAGCCGCTGTTGGTTTCAAGTAAACCGAATCTGGGTAGTTGATGCTCAGGATGCGTTTGGCGTCGTCGCGCAGCGCGGTCATCCCCATGGCATCGTAGGAGCTGACCAAAATGGCCAATGCCTCTTCCATTGCAGGCACGCCTTGGTAATCGGCAATGGCTTGCTGCGCCCGGTTGATGGCCGCTACATGGGCCCCACGTTGGGCGTAATAGCGGGCCACATGCACCTCGTAGGCGGCCAAGGAGTTGACGATGTGCGTCATCCGCTGGCGCGCCTCTGGGCTGTATTTGGAATCGGGAAAGCGCTGGTTCAGCTCTTGAAACGCCTGGTAAGAATCTTTGGCCGCTTTCTGGTCGCGCTCTGACAGATCTTGCCGCGTGAGAAAAGAAAAAAGGCCCAAGTTGTCGTTGAAATTGACAATGCCTTTGAGGTACAGCGCGTAGTCAATGGCTGGGCTGGTGGGGTGAAGGCGAATGAAGCGGTCCAAAGTGGCGATGGCCAAAATTTTGTTGCCGGTTTTGTACTGGGCGTACGCCTTGTCTATTTGGGCTTGTTGGGCCAGCACCGTGCCGGCTGCGCGCCCTTCGAGCTTTTCGTAGTAAGCGATGGCTTTGTCCCAAGCACCGGCGTTGACTTCGTCGCGGGCTTCGCTGTAGATTTTTTCGGGCGTCCAATTGCCGGTGGGGTCGTTTGAGGTGTTGGCGCAGCCATTCAGAAAAAGTCCCAATGCCAAAATCCAGCCTGTCGGAACCATCGATAATCTGAAGCTTCGCATCTGTGACACCCTTGTACTGTTGAACCCTTTGATTATATCGACCGCCCCCGAAATGCAGGACGCTCAAGAGTTGCCAGACGAGGCAGAACCTGCCTTGGAGTCGGCTCAAGAAGAAGTGCGCAGCGCCTTGGTGCCTGTCGCCTTGCACGGTCAACGCCTTGACAAAGTGTTTGCGCAATTGGTGCCCGAGTTCTCGCGCAGTTATTTGCAGCAACTCATCGAGCAGGGCGACGCTTGGGTCGATGGTCGGGTCACCACCAAAGTGTCGGCCAAGGTGCGTTTGGGCCATCGGCTGCAAATCACCTTGCGGGCCACACCGCAGTCGCAAGCTTTTGTGCCCGAGGCCATGCCCATTGAGGTGGTTTACGAAGATGCGCACCTGCGTGTGGTGCACAAACCTGCAGGTTTGGTGGTGCACCCGGCCCCCGGCAACTGGCGTGGCACCTTGCTCAACGGTTTGTTGGCCCTTGACCCGCTGGCCAGCTTGGTGCCCCGTGCTGGCATTGTTCACCGCTTGGACAAGGACACCAGTGGCTTGATGTTGGTGGCCCGAACACGCCAAGCCATGGATGCCTTGGTGGCCTTGATCGCCGCGCGCGATGTGCACCGTTACTACCTGGCCTTGGCGCACGCAAATTGGCTGGGTCCTTCCCCCCACACGGTGCAAGCGCCCATTGGCCGTGATCCGGCCCATCGCTTGCGCATGGCCGTGGTGGATTTGGCCCACCAGTCGGGCAAGACGGCGGCCACGACCATCGAGGTGTTGGCCCAAGGCGATCGCACTTGCATGGTGCAGTGCACCTTGCACACCGGGCGCACCCATCAAATCCGCGTGCACATGGCACACAAGGGGCATCCTTTGTTGGCCGACACGGTCTACGGGGGCGCGCCATGGGGTGGCATGACGCGGCAAGCACTGCACGCTTGGCGCTTGGTTTTTGTCCACCCGGTCACTGGCCAGCCCATGGATTTGAAATCTGCCTTGCCTGCTGACATGGCACGAGCGCAGCAAGATTTGGGCCTCAGATACAATCTGCCCCCTTGACCAACCCAGCTTGGAACGCCAAGCGCAGCGCAAGCCATTTTCAGACGCCGTGAGGCGTTTTTGCAGCCACGCCGTGAGGCGTTTTTTTTCCGAAAGATCGACACCATGAACTCGGCGCAAGCCAAGCGTGTCCTAGAAACGGCCCTGCTGACGGCAGGCCAAGCTTTGTCTTTGCGCGACCTGAGGGTTTTGTTTGGTGACGAACTCGGGGCCGATACCTTGCAGCAACTGCTGCAAGACTTGCAACTGGAATGGAGCCAGCACGGTTTGGAGCTGACCCATGTGGCGAGCGGTTGGCGCTTTCAAAGCCGTCCGGAATTGCGTCCTTACCTCGACCGCTTGCATCCTGAAAAACCACCCAAATACACGCGTGCGGTGTTGGAGACCTTGGCCATCATCGCCTACCGTCAACCCGTGACACGCGGCGACATGGAGGACATTCGCGGTGTGACCATCGGCTCGCAGATTCTCAAGCAACTGGAGGACAGGGGCTGGGTCGAGGTCATCGGCCAGCGTGAGACAGTGGGGCGTCCAAGTTTGTTTGCCACCACGCGGCAATTTTTAGACGATCTGGGCTTGCAATCGCTGGCCCAGCTTCCTTTGCTCTCGCAGACGGACGACCCCTTGTCGGCGCTGTCCAGCAGTCTGAGCGCGGCACCTGTGCAAGCCAGTTTGTCGCTTGAAACATCCTTGGTGGAGGTCGTGAACGACGCGCCTGAGCCCCTCCTTGAATCACCGCCCGAACCACTGCCTAGCCAAGCGCCAGGTGTTGACCCCGCCCCAAACCCGAACGGTGAAGAACCCGCCCCATGAACGATTTTCCGCGCAACGAACCAGACATCAAGGCCAGCGTCTACGCCGCTCGCGTACCGGGTGAAGAGGCAGGAGCAGCCAGCCCAACGGCTTACAAAGCGATTGTGTTGGCCGATGTGGTCTCTGGTCAGTTTGACGATGAAGAAGCCGCCCCGGCCGTGCTGCAGGACCTGGGCAAGCGCGTGCTGGCCCCCCAAACCGACTCGCCCAAACTGCACAAAGTGCTGGCCCAAGCAGGCATGGGCTCGCGCCTGGAGATGGAAAAACTCATCGCCGAAGGCCGCATCGCGGTGAACAACGAGCCCGCCCATGTGGGCCAGCGTGTGCAATACGGTGACCAGATCAAGGTCAATGGCAAGCCGATCCACATCCGCATCGACCCGCCGCCCGCTCGTGTCATTGCTTACCACAAGCCTGCGGGCGAGATCGTCAGCCACGATGACCCGCAAAACCGCCCCTCGGTGTTTCGCAAATTGCCGCGTTTGCAAAACGGCAAATGGCAGTCGGTGGGCCGTTTGGACTTGAACACCGAGGGTTTGCTGTTGTTCACCAGCTCTGGTGAGCTGGCCAATCAGCTCATGCACCCGCGTTTTGGCCTGGAGCGCGAGTACGCGGTGCGCGTCTTGGGCGCGCTCAGCAAGGACGAAAAGCAAAAACTGCTGGACGGGGTGAACCTGGACGATGGCCCGGCCCAGTTCGGTTCGATCGAAGACGGCGGTGGTGAAGGCTCGAACTGCTGGTACCGCGTGACGATTTCCGAAGGTCGCAACCGCGAGGTGCGCCGCATGATGGAGTCGGTCGGTCACGCGGTCAGCCGCCTGATCCGCATTCGCTACGGTGCCATGGTCTTGCCGCATGGCTTGCGCCGGGGCGCATGGCTGGAGCTGGACGAGTCCGACATCCGCGCCCTGATGCGCGCTGCAGGCAGTTTGGAGCGCACGCGCGCGGCGGCACCCCGCCCGGTTTCCAAAACCGACCGCAACGACCGCCGCCCCCGCACGGGCGGGCAGGGCAGGGCAGGCACGGCGGTGCCGCGCGCCAAACCGGCGGCCAAACCCAACCAAGCCGCTGGCGGCTCAGGCTTGCATGCCAAGCCCGATGCCCCCAAAGCCGAGGCCAAGTACATTGGTGCTGAAAGCTTCAACCGCCTGAAAAAAGCCCCCGGTGGCACCGGGCGAGGTGGGCGCGGTCGGTGAAACTTGGCGCTGCTGGGGCCGTGGCGCGCAAGCTGTTCTCCTTGTTTGCCTGTGCTGGCCCGGGGCTTTTGGCCCCCTGCGCTGAGGTTAGAATCAGGGGCTTTGTCGCAGGGCAAAATCAGCATTAAACCCTTTTTATCATTGGAAAAACCATGGCCATCGAACGCACCCTCTCCATCATCAAGCCCGACGCCGTTGCGAAGAACGTCATTGGTCAAATCTATGCCCGTTTCGAAGCCGCAGGCCTGAAAGTGGTGGCCGCCAAGATGGTTCATCTGTCACGCGCTGAAGCCGAGCAGTTCTACGGTGTGCACAAAGCACGTCCTTTCTTCAAGGACTTGGTCGATTTCATGATCTCCGGCCCGGTGATGATCCAAGCCTTGGAAGGCGAAAACGCCATCACCAAGAACCGCGACCTGATGGGCGCTACCGACCCCAAGAAGGCCGACGCGGGCACCATCCGCGCCGACTTCGCCGACAGCATCGACGCCAACGCCGTGCACGGCTCTGACGCCCCCGAAACAGCCGCCGCCGAAATCGCTTTCTTTTTCGCTGGCCTGAACGTTTACGCACGCTGATCGCGTCGCGGCCCACGCCCGTCCACGCTCCCCATGACGGCCAACCTGCTCGAATTCGATCTGGAGGGTTTGGCCGTTTTTTGCGAGGGGCTGGGCGAAAAGCGTTTCCGGGCCACCCAGTTGTTCCGCTGGATTCACCAGCGGGGCGCTGCGGATTTTGAGCAAATGAGTGACTTGGCCAAATCGCTGCGCCAAAAGCTCCAGGGCCACGCGCACATCTCAGCGCTGCCTGTCATCAGTCAACACCTCTCGGCCGACGGCACCATCAAGTGGCTGTTCGATGTCGGCGATGGCAACGCCATCGAGTCGGTCTTCATCCCCGAAGACGACCGGGGCACCTTGTGCATCTCTTCCCAAGCCGGTTGTGCTGTGGGCTGCCGCTTTTGCTCCACGGGCCACCAAGGCTTTAGCCGCAACCTGAGTACGGGCGAGATCTTGGCCCAGCTGTGGTTTGCCGAGCATTTTTTGCGCCAACACCTGAACACTTCCGAGCGTGTCATCTCCAATGTGGTGATGATGGGCATGGGCGAGCCGCTGCAAAATTACGCGGCCTTGGTGCCCGCTTTGCGCGCCATGCTCGACGACCACGGTTATGGCCTGTCGCGCCGCCGGGTCACGGTCTCCACCTCAGGCGTGGTGCCCATGATCGAGCGCTTGTCGGGGGATTGCCCGGTGGCCTTGGCCGTGTCCTTGCACGCCCCCAACGACGCCTTGCGCAATAACTTGGTGCCACTCAACCGCAAATACCCCTTGGATGAACTCCTGAACGCTTGTATCGGCTACTTGGCCCATGCACCGCGCGACTTCATCACCTTCGAATACTGCATGCTCGAGGGCGTGAACGACCAGCCCGAACACGCCAGCCAGTTGATCGATCTGGTGCAAAAATACGCCCGACTCGGTTTGCGCTGCAAATTCAACCTGATCCCGTTCAACCCCTTTCCGGCCTCGGGTTTGCTGCGCTCGGCCCCTGCCCGTGTGCAGGCCTTTGCCCAACAGTTGCATGATGCAGGTCTGGTCACCACGGTGCGTAAAACCCGGGGTGACGACATCGACGCCGCCTGCGGACAACTCGCTGGCGATGTGAGGGACAGAACACAAGTCCAATCGCGCATGGCACAGCAACGCAGCATCACGTTTTTGCCCGTGCCCTCCGTGCCTTTCTTGGAACCCAGCCATGACACCAAGCTCCAGCCCTGAAGTTGCCGCACTGCCATCGACCGTCCCGGCCCCGATCGCCCCGAGCGCTGGGCGTTTGCTGCGAGAGGCGCGCGTGAAGGCGGGGGTGCATTTGGCCGTTTTATCGGTGACTTTGAAGGTGCCTGTGCGCGAACTCGAAGCCCTCGAGAACGATGCTTGGGACCCGTCCAAAGGGCCTGTTTTTTACCGCGGTTTGGCTTCCAGTGTGTGCCGTCATCTGCGCGCCGATCCTGCCAAGATTTTGGCTTTGTTGCCGATTGCCCCAGGGCCATGGGAGTCAGAGCAAAAAGACACGGGGCCTTTGGTGTCGACAGGGGACTTTTCACTGGAAAACCCCTCTTCTGCTGGGCTTGCGCTGGGAAAGGTGTTTTGGGGCGCTGCTGTGATGATCGTTCTGACTGGGGCCCTGCTGTGGCTGCCGGGCCCCAGCGAATGGACCTGGCTGAAGCATGTGCAGACTTTATTGGCCTCGGAGGCGGACGCTGCTGCGGCGAATGCGCCCCCATCTGCCGACGGCGCCCCTTCGCCACCCAGCGATTTGGCGGACAACGGACCGGCATCGCCCGTTGTTTTAGGCGAGTCCATGGGTGCATTGCCCGCGCCCGTGCCGGCCGATTTGGCGGTCGCGGCTGCAGCTTCTGTTGCACCGATGCAGCCAGCGCTCAGCTCGGCTGCTGACCCACGCGAAATCGCCAAGCCGGGGCAGCAGGCCGCATCACCTTTGGGCCCAGAGTGGGTGTTCACGGCCACAGACGACAGTTGGCTGGAGATGCGCAACGCCCAAGGTGGCGTGGTTTGGAGTGGCATCCTCAAGGCAGGTGAAAGCACCCGCATCCAAAGCCCTTTGCCTGTGAGCGTGGTGGTGGGGCGGGCCCAGGTGGTGAGTGCGCGTTTTCGTGGCCAAGCGTTTGACCTCAAGCCCCACACCCGGGTGGCGGTGGCGCGTTTTGAAGTGAAGGAGTGACCATGACCCAAGCCGACTTGCCTTTGCGCTGCGAACCCATCGCTGTCGCGCTACCGGCCAAACGCCACAGCCGCCAATCCCAAGTGGTCTGGGGTTCGCGGGTGGTCACCGTGGGGGGTGGCGCACCCGTGCGCGTGCAGTCCATGACCAATACCGACACGGTGGACGTGATCGGCACGGCCATCCAAGTCAAAGAGCTGGCCATTGCAGGCTCTGAGATGGTGCGCATCACCGTCAACACGCCCGAGGCCGCGCAGGCTGTGCCGCACATCCGCGACCAGCTCGACAAAATGGGCATCGACGTGCCCTTGATCGGCGACTTCCACTACAACGGTCACCGCTTGCTGACCGACTACCCCGCGTGTGCCGAGGCCTTGTCCAAATACCGCATCAACCCCGGCAACGTGGGCAAGGGCGACAAGCGCGATGTGCAGTTTGGCCAGATGATCGAAGCGGCCATGCGCTACAACAAAGCCATACGCATTGGTGTGAACTGGGGCAGCCTCGATCAAGAGTTGTTGGCCGAGTTGATGGACGCCAACAGCCAGCGTGCCCAGCCGTGGGAAGCCCGCCAAGTCATGTACGAAGCCCTGATTTCATCGGCCATCACGTCTGCCCAGCGCGCCGAAGACATGGGCCTGGATGGTGCGCAAATCGCCTTGTCGTGCAAGGTCTCGGGTGTGCAGGACCTGGTCGCTGTCTACCGTGAGCTGGGCCGTCGCACCGACTATGCGCTGCACCTTGGCTTGACCGAAGCGGGCATGGGCACCAAAGGCACGGTGGCCTCGGCCACGGCTTTGTCCATCTTGTTGCAAGAGGGCATTGGCGACACCATCCGCGTCTCGCTCACGCCCCAGCCGGGCGAGGCGCGTACCCAGGAGGTGGTGATCGCGTCCGAGATTTTGCAGTCGCTGGGTCTGCGCATTTTTGTGCCCAGTGTCACAGCCTGCCCGGGTTGCGGCCGCACCACCAGCAGCACCTTCCAAGAGCTGGCCAAACAGATCGACGATTTTTTACGCGCCCAAATGCCGGTGTGGCGCGTGCGCTACCCCGGGGTGGAAAACCTCAAAGTGGCCGTGATGGGCTGCATCGTGAACGGTCCCGGTGAAAGCAAACACGCCGACATCGGCATCAGCTTGCCGGGCACGGGTGAGGCACCGGCTGCGCCGGTATTCATCGACGGCGAAAAGCGCCTGACTTTGCGCGGCGATGGCATTGCCCAAGAGTTTCAGGTGCTGGTTGAAAACTACATCGAGAACCGCTTTGGTGCCGGAACCGCGGAACACACATGAGCCAAGCTTTGAATGAGGACGCGGCTTTGAAAGCCGATACAGCCAATCAATCAGCCAAACCCCAGAAACTGGTGGGCGTCAAGGGCATGAACGACATCTTGCCGCCAACTTCAGCACGCTGGGAGTGGCTGGAGGGCCAAGTGCGCAGTTTGATGGCGCGTTACGCCTACCGCAACGTGCGCTTGCCCATCGTCGAGCCCACGGCCTTGTTTGTGCGCGGCTTGGGCGAGGTGACCGACATTGTGGAAAAGGAGATGTACTCCTTTGAAGACCGCTTGAACGGTGAACAACTCACGCTGCGGCCCGAAGGCACTGCCGGTCTGGTGCGCGCCGTGGTCGAGCACAACTTGCTTTATGAAGGCGGTAAGCGTCTCTATTACATGGGCCCCATGTTTCGCCATGAGCGCCCGCAACGCGGCCGTTACCGTCAGTTCCACCAAATCGGTGCCGAGGTGCTGGGCTTTGGTGGTGCCGAGGTGGATGCTGAACTCATTTTGTTGGCCAATGACTTGTGGAAGCTGCTGGGCCTGCAAGACGTGCGCTTGGAGCTCAACAGCCTGGGCCAACCGGCCGAACGGCAAGCCCACCGCGCGGCCTTGATCGCCCACCTGGAAAAGCACAGCGATGCGCTGGACGAAGAGGCCAAACGCCGTTTGCACAGCAACCCCCTGCGCATTTTGGACACCAAAAACCCGGCCATGCAAAGCGTGGTCGAGGCCGCCCCCCGCTTGCTCGACTTTTTGGGTGAGGCCTCCTTGGCCCATTTCAACGCGGTCAAAGCGATTTTGGACGCCAACGGCGTGGCCTACAGCATCAACCCGCGCTTGGTGCGGGGCATGGACTATTACAACCTCACGGTGTTCGAGTTCATCACCACGCGCCTGGGTTCGCAGGGCACGATCTGCGGCGGTGGCCGTTACGACTACCTGATTGAGCAGATCGGCGGCAAACCCTCGCCTGCTGTGGGCTGGGCACTGGGCGTCGAGCGTGTGCTCGAGCTGCTGCAAGAGCAGGGCGAGGCTTTGCCCGACTTGGCCCCCGATGTTTACGCCATCATCCCCGAGACTGCGGCCTTGCCGGTGGCCATGCAGGTGCTGCAGGCTTTGCGCGCCTTGGGCGTGTCGGCTCAAATGCACGTCGGCAGTGGCGAGAGCATGGGCAGCATGAAGTCGCAATTCAAAAAAGCCGATGCCTCAGGCGCGCGTTTTGCACTGGTCTTCGGTGCCGAAGAATTGGCCTTGGGGCAAGTGGCCGTCAAATCGCTGCGCGACGGCGCAGGCGCGCAGCGCACCGAGTCCTTGGGCAAGCTGGCCGATTGGGCCCACAGCCTACAATCTCCGCTTTAAATCGCAACCAGCATTCACTACACCATGGCCAAAGCTCTCGACCTTGAAGAACAAGAACAACTTGACCAGATCAAGCACTTTTGGAAGACTTGGGGCAACCTGATTTCTGGGGTGCTGATCGTTGTTTTGGGTGGCTTTACCGCTTGGAATGGCTACCAATATTGGCAGCGCGACCAAGCGAGCAAAGCGGCTGTGCTGTTTGACGAGGTGGAGCGCGCCGTCACCGCCAATGACTTGGCCCGTGTGGAGCGCAGTTTGGCCGACATGAAAGACAAATTTGGCGGCACGCATTACGCCCACCAAGCAGCCTTGTTGGCAGCCAAAACTTTGCAAACCAAAGACAAAGCCGATGCCGCTCGCGCCGCCTTAAAGTGGGTGGTGGACGGTGCGCCCGACCCGGCTTACCGCGATATTGCGCGTTTGCGCTTGTCCGCGCTGATGTTGGACTCGGGTGCCCACGACGAAGCGCTGGCCCAGTTGAGTGCGCCTTTTGCGCCCGCGATGACGGGTTTGGCCGCCGATTTGCGGGGCGATGTGTGGCATGCCAAAGGTCAGAAAGCCGATGCTTTGGCAGCCTATACAAGCGCATGGGAAAAACTGGCCGACAGCCCAGATTACCGCCGTTTGGTCCAAGCCAAGCTCAATGCTTTGGGCGTTGACCCGAATGCGGCATCTTCCTCAGGAAGCCCGCAGTGAGCATGCAAACCCAACCCGCTTGGATCCGTTGCTTGGCCCTGGTGGGTCTGAGCTTGTTGGCCGCCTGCGCCAGTGGCCCGGAGCAACCTAAACCCTCGCCTTTGCCGACAGTCGCAGGCACTTTCAATGTGCAAAAACTTTGGTCCAACCAGGTGGGTGCGGTCAGCACAGCGCTTTTGGCCTCGGTGCACGGCCAGCAGGTGGCGGTGGCGTCGACTGCCGGTCAACTGGCCTTGATCGATGCCTCAAGTGGTCAAACCGTCTGGCGCTTGAACTTGAACGCTGCCATCCAAGCCGGTGTCGGCGGGGATGGTCAGCGCTTTGCCGTCGTCACGCAAAACAACGAATTGGTGGTGGTTGAAGCCGGCCAAGTGCGCTGGCGGCAAACCCTGTCTGCCTTGTCTTACACCCCGCCCTTGGTGGCGGGTGGACGCGTGTTTGTTTTGACTGGCGACCGTGCAGTGACTGCATTTGACGGTGCCACTGGTCAAAAACTGTGGACGCAGCAGCGCCCCAATGAGCCGCTGGTGTTGCAGCAAGCCGGTTTGCTGATGCCCTTGGGTGACCAATTGTTGGTGGGCTGGGGAGGGCGTCTGGCATCACTCAACCCCTTGTCGGGCGCGGTGCTCTGGGAAACTTTGGTGGGCACCACGCGTGGCACCAACGAGGTGGAGCGTTTGGTCGATTTGGTGGCCGTGGCCAGCCGCGAGGGCAGTTCACTGTGTGTGCGTGCCTTTCAAGCGGCAGTGGCCTGTTTGAATGGCACCAACGGCCGCGTGGCCTGGAGCCGAGCGGCGCAAGGCCACCAAGGTTTGGCCGGTGATGCGCAAAGCTTATGGGGCGTTGAGTCCGATGGCAAAGTGCTGGCTTGGCAGCGTCAGTCTGGCGCACCCTTGTGGACGCAAGAAGCTTTGCGCTTTCGTGGCTTGAGTTTGCCGCTGGCTTGGAGCAGCCACTTGGTGGTGGGCGATCAAGAGGGCTGGGTGCACTTTCTTGCCCCCCAAAGCGGTCAAATTTTGCAACGCATCAACACCGATGGCAGCGCCATCATGGGCCAGCCGGTGGCCGTGGGCCAGACTTTGGTGGTGGTGACACGCGCCGGGGGCGTTTTTGGATTTCGCGCTGAATGATGGATCGGAAAATTTCTAAGTGAAACCTGTACTGGCCTTGGTTGGCCGCCCCAATGTGGGCAAGTCCACGCTGTTTAACCGTTTGACCCAAAGCCGCGATGCCATCGTGGCCGATTTTGCAGGCCTGACCCGCGACCGCCATTACGGCAACGCCAAGCAAGGTCGCCAAGAATTCATTGTGATTGACACGGGCGGTTTTGAGCCCGATGCCCACACCGGCATCTACAAAGAGATGGCCAAGCAAACCCAGCAAGCGGTGGCCGAGGCCGATGTGGTGGTCTTTGTGGTTGATGCCCGGGGTGGCTTGTCGGCGCAAGACCACGACATCGCCAAGTACCTGCGCAAGATCGGTAAACCCACTTTGCTGGTGGCCAACAAAGCCGAGGGCATGCTCGAAGGCATTCAGCTCACCGAGTTTTACGAGCTGGGCCTGGGCGAGGTGATCGCCATTTCAGCAGCGCACGGTCAAGGCACGCGCGGCTTGGTGGAATTGGCCTTTGAATTGCTGAACTTGCCCGATGAGCCCGAAGAAACCGAGGACGACCCCTCGGTCATCAAACTGGCGGTGGCCGGACGCCCCAACGTGGGCAAGTCCACCCTGATCAACACCTGGTTGGGCGAAGAGCGTTTGGTGGCGTTTGACATGCCCGGCACGACGCGCGATGCGATTTCGGTGCCGTTTGAAAAGCAGGGGCAAAAATTTGAGTTGATCGACACCGCAGGCTTGCGCCGCAAGGGCAAAGTGTTCGAGGCCATCGAAAAATTTTCGGTAGTCAAAACCTTGCAGGCCATCGAGTCGGCCAACGTGGTGTTGTTGTTGCTTGACGCGGAGCAGGGCGTGACCGACCAAGATGCCCACATCGCTGGCTACGCCTTAGAAAGCGGCCGCGCCATGGTGTTGGCGGTGAACAAATGGGAGTCGATCGACGAGTACCAGCGCCAGTTGGTGCAGCGCGCCATCGAGACGCGCCTGCCGTTCTTGAGGTTTGCCAACATGCATTTCATCTCGGCCAAAAAGCGCCAAGGCCTGGGCCCTGTGTGGGCCTCGATCGTGCAGGCGCACAAAGCGGCCATGTGCAAGATGAGTACGCCCATCTTGACCCGTTTGTTGCTGGAGGCGGTGCAATTCCAAAGCCCGCAACGCGGCGGCATGTTCCGCCCCAAATTGCGCTATGCCCACCAAGGCGGCATGAACCCGCCAGTCATCGTGGTGCACGGCAATTCGCTGGAACACGTGACCGACACCTACAAACGTTTTTTAGAAGGCCGTTTTCGCAAAGCCTTTAATTTGGCGGGTACACCCCTGCGCATTGAGATGAAAACCTCGACCAATCCCTTTGCTGAAAAGGATTCCGCTTGAGTGCCAAGGTATTGCACAAGGTCTCCCCCAATTGGCCACTGACCCTGTGGTAAGGTCAAGCCCTCTTCACTTCTGAACACGGAGAATATCGTGAGCAACAAAGGTCAACTTTTGCAAGACCCCTTCCTGAACGCCCTGCGCAAAGAACATGTGCCCGTGTCCATTTACCTGGTCAACGGCATCAAGCTGCAAGGTCAAATCGAATCTTTTGACCAGTACGTGGTGCTGCTGCGCAACACCGTCACGCAAATGGTCTACAAACACGCCATTTCGACCATTGTTCCTGGTCGCTCCGTCACTTTCAGCACGCCAGAGACCGGCGAGATCACGGCTTGATCTGGCCGTGTTCCGGTCGGCTTTCATGCCCCTCATCACAAGCAGCTGACCTTGTCTGAAACACCTGGTTTTAAGCCCGCGCCGACCTTATTGGTCGGCGTTGACTTTGGCGCGGCACATTTTGACGCCGAGCTTCAAGAGCTGGGTCTTTTGGCGAAGACGGGCGGTCTCCAACCCGTTGCACGCTTGACCTGCAAGCGCAAAGCCCCCGATCCGGCGCTTTTTGTGGGCAGCGGCAAGGCCGACGAGATCAAAGAGATGGCGCTGCTGCATGGCGCGGTTGAGGTGCTGTTTGACCAATCCCTCAGTCCTGCGCAACAACGCAATTTGGAGCGTCACATTGGCTTGCCTGTGAACGACCGAACGCTGCTGATTTTGGAGATTTTTGCCCAACGCGCGCGCAGCCACGAAGGCAAATTGCAAGTGGATCTGGCGCGGCAGCAGTATTTGAGCACCCGGTTGGTGCGGCGCTGGTCGCACCTGGAGCGTCAAAGCGGCGGTATTGGTTTGCGCGGTGGTCCCGGCGAGACCCAGATTGAATTGGATCGCCGCATGATCAACGATGCCATCAAACGCATCAAAGAGCGCCTGGTCAAGGTCAAAAAGCAACGCAATACCCAACGCCGTCAACGTGAGCGGCGTGACACGTTCAACATTTCCCTGGTGGGTTACACCAACGCGGGCAAATCCACCTTGTTCAATGCCCTGGTGAAGGCGCGCGCTTACGCGGCAGACCAGTTATTCGCCACACTCGACACCACCACGCGCCAGCTGTACTTGGGCGAGGCTGGGCGATCGGTGTCTTTGTCTGACACGGTCGGTTTCATCCGTGATTTGCCGCACGGTTTGGTGGACGCTTTTCAAGCCACTTTGCAAGAGGCCACCGAGGCGGATTTGCTTTTGCACGTGGTCGATGCTGCCAATCCGGATTTCCCCGAGCAGATGGCGCAGGTTCAAAAAGTGTTGCACGAAATCGGGGCCGATGCGCTGCCGCAGTTGCTTGTTTTCAACAAACTCGATGCCATCTCTTGCGAGCGCTATCCCTTGAGCTTGCACGACTTGTACGAACTCGATGGTGTCCCCGTGCCGCGCATTTTTTTGAGTGCGCAAACCGGCCAAGGCTTGGCTTTGTTGCGTTCGGCGCTGTCAGACACCGTGAAAGCTGCCTTGCCACCAGACCGCTCCCATGGCCATGATCCCCGTGACTTGAGCCGGGAATATCCCGATGCGGTGTCCTGAGGGGCCGGTAAATTCGGCACAATACCCCCTTGCTATCCTGAAGAAGACCTAGAACCATGAATTTCCACCTGCCAGCCTTGCGTTGGTCTTTGCTTCCAGCCAAGATCAGAGGCATGTTTAACCTGAACGACCCGCGCTGGGGTCGAGACGACGACAAAGCCAGCCCTGACAGCAGCAGCAAGCCCGAGGGCGATCTCCCACCCGGTTCATCGCCCAAGCCCGAGTCTTGGCAAACGCCACCGGGCCGCAAACCACAGCAGCAGCAAAGTGGTCCGCCAGACTTGGACGAGTTGTGGCGCGATTTCAACCGCAAGCTGGGTCAGATTTTCGGTGGCAAGGGCGGCGGCCCAAACCGGCCACAGGGCTCTGGCGGCTCAGGTGGTGGCTCGGGCGGCCCAGAGATTCCTGCCTTCATCAAAAACTTGGGCATTGGGGTCATTCTCGGGGCGGCTTTGTTGGTGTGGTTGGCGACCGGCTTTTTCATTGTGCAAGAAGGTCAACAGGCCGTCATCACGCAGTTTGGCAAATACCACGCCACCGTGAATGCCGGTTTTAATTGGCGCCTGCCCGCGCCGATTCAACGCCACGAACTGGTCTTCGTGACCCAGATCCGATCGGTTGACATTGGCCGTGACACGATCGTCAAAGCCACCGGCCTGCGCGAATCGGCCATGTTGACCGCCGACGAGAACATTGTCGAGATCAAGTTTGCCGTGCAGTACCGATTGAATGACGCGCGCGCTTTCTTGTTTGAAAGCCGCGACCCCACCCAAGCCGTGGTGCAATCGGCCGAAACGGCTGTGCGTGAGGTGGTGGGCAAGATGAAGATGGATTTGGCTTTGGCCGAAGAGCGCGATCAAATCGCACCCCGGGTGCGGGAGAAGATGCAATCCATCTTGGACCTCTACAAAGTGGGTGTCGAGGTGGTGGGCATCAACTTGGAGCAAGGCGGTGTGCGTCCTCCCGAGCAAGTGCAAGCGGCATTTGACGACGTGCTCAAAGCCGGTCAAGAGCGTGAGCGCGCCAAAAACGAAGCCCAAGCTTATGCCAACGACGTGGTTCCCCGCGCCGTAGGTACAGCCTCTCGTTTGAAAGAAGAAGCCGATGCTTACCGCGAGCGGATTGTGGCGCAAGCCGAAGGTGATGCCCAGCGTTTCAAAAGCATATTGCCCGAGTACCAGAGGTCGCCCCAAGTCATGCGTGACCGCATGTACACCGACACCATGCAACAAATCTACAGCAATGTGACCAAGGTTTTGGTGGACAGCAAGCAAGGTTCCAATTTGTTGTATTTGCCGCTGGACAAAATCATGCAGCAATCCACCCAAGTGGCACCGCCCGCCATGGACGTGCCCACAACACCGACCACGGGCAACGGATCGGCAGACACCCGCTCACGTGAGCTCGAACGTTCGCGCACTCGCGATCCACGCTAAGGACTTAGAAAATGAATCGCATCGGATTGTGGATTTCGAGTGGACTGGTGCTGCTGGCACTGCTCAGTTCAACATTGTTTGTGGTGGACCAACGTCAATTTGGCGTGGTCTATGCCTTGGGGCAGATCAAAGAGGTGATCACCGAGCCTGGACTGCACTTCAAACTGCCGCCGCCACTGCAAAACGTTCAGTTCATTGACAAACGCCTGCTGACCCTTGACAGCCCGGGCACAGAGCCCATGTTGACCGCTGAAAAGCAGCGTGTGGTGATTGATTACTACGTCCGTTGGCGCATCACCGACGCGTCTGCCTACATTCGAAATGTCGGTTTGAACGAACAAGTGGGCACCAATCAGCTCAACCGGGTGGTGCGCAACTCGTTTCAAGAACAAATCAACAAGCGCACGGTCGGCGAATTGCTTTCGACCCGGCGAGAGGAGTTGATGAGCGATGTGAAAAAAGATGTTTTGTTGGCGGTGCAAGGGGCTAAGCCTTGGGGTGTTGACGTGGTCGATGTGCGCATCACCCGCGTTGACTATGTGGACACCATCACCGAGTCGGTGTATCGCCGAATGGAGGCCGAACGCAAGCGTGTGGCCAACGAGTTGCGCTCCACTGGCGCTGCTGAGGGCGAGAAGATCCGCGCGGATGCCGATCGCCAACGCGAAGTCACAGTGGCCAACGCCTACCGTGATGCGCAAAAAATCAAGGGTGAGGGCGATGCCAAAGCTGCTCAGTTGTTTGCCGAGTCTTTTGGCCGTGACCCTCAGTTTGCGCAGTTTTACCGCAGCTTAGAGGCTTACAAGTCGAGCTTCAACAGCAAAGGCGATGTGATGGTTTTAGACCCCGGCAGCTCCGAGTTCTTCAAGGGCATGCGCGGCGCGCCAAGCGGCGCATCAAGCCGGAAATGAGTTTTGCTCTCAAGCCTTCTTTTGGCCTTGGGTCTGGCGCTGATCTTGGAAGGCTTGATGCCCATGCTGGCACCGCGCCGCTGGCGCAGCTTGTTTGAGCAAATCTTGCAATTGAAAGAGGGCCAAATCCGATTTTTTGGTGCCCTTTTGGTCTCGCTCGGCTTGCTCACAATGTGGTGGGTTTGAGCCCGCTGGCGTCCTTGTTCGGGGTCTTTCCTTCCCTGGGCCTGGCCTTTTTGCCTTGGTTGACATTTGCTTTGTATTTTGACAAAAAAGCCTTGTCAACCCGGTAAAATCTCGTTTTTAACAGCCCCCCTCATCCCCCATGTCTGCTTGGGTCCTGCCGGATCACATTGCCGATGTCTTGCCCTCTGAGGCACGCCACATCGAAGAACTCCGCCGCGAACTGCTCGACACCGCCCGTGGCTATGGCTATGAGTTGGTCATGCCGCCGCTGCTGGAGCATTTGGAGTCCTTGCTCACCGGCACGGGCGAGGCGCTGGACTTGCAAACCTTCAAACTGGTAGACCAGTTGTCGGGCCGCACACTGGGTTTGCGCGCCGACACCACACCGCAAGTGGCCCGCATCGACGCCCATTTGTTGGGCCGCTCTGGCCTGACCCGGCTGTGTTATTGCGGCCCCGTGCTGCACACCCGGCCATCCCGTCCCCACGCCACCCGCGAACCCTTGCAGCTGGGGGCCGAGATTTATGGCCACGCCGGACCCGAGGCAGATTTGGAGATTTTGCAGTTGGCTTTGGACAGTTTGCGTGCTGCGAACGTGGGCGACTTGCAGGTGGACTTGGCCGATGCCCGCATCGTCAACAGCTTGCTGCAGGCTGAAACGCTGTCGCTTGGTTTGCGCCACGACATCCATGCCGCGTTGGCCATCAAGGACGCCAGC
>NZ_JBIKIL010000074.1:0-19655 GCF_044361645.1 Limnohabitans sp.
TGAGTTTTTTCTGCTGTTCGGTCGGCTCGGTGGTGCCAAGCAACTCGGAGACCCCAATCAGCCCATTGAGCGGTGTGCGGATCTCGTGGCTCATGTTGGCCAAAAACTGGCTTTTGGCTTGGTTGGCTGCATCGGCATGCTCTTTGGCCAACAACAGCTCGGCCGTGCGGGCTTGCACCTCTGACTCCAGTTGCTGGCTGTATTGACCCAAGGCTTTGTCTTTTTGCTCGATCTGGTCGAGCATGCTGTTGAATCCTGTGACCAATCCGCCAATTTCGTCTTGGCTGGAGAGTTGGGCGCGCTGGCTGTAATCGTGCACCGAGGTGATGCGGCGCATCACCTCGGCCAAATCCAGCAAGGGGTGGGTGATGACCGCGATCAACTGCCCCATGAACTGGCGCACCAAGGCGTAGGCCAACCACATGGCCAGCCCGGCCACCAGCAAATTGACCACAATGCCCCACCAAAACGAATCCAGCCGGGTTTGCACCACCACATAGCCGATTTTTTCGCCTTCGAGCACGATGGGCGCACCGATCGCATAACGGTTCCAACTGAGCTGAGACTTTTGCTGGCCCAGCACCATAGCAGCTGGCGGCGCAGGGTCTTTCACCCCATCTGTGCGCATGGGGTAGTGGGCAAAAACAGGCGCGCCTGGGGCACCGGTGTAAATGTCCACCGTTTCCACTTTCTGAATGTGGCGGAAAAATTCCAGTTGCTTTTGGGCCCCCGGGCGGTCGTCAAAACTGACCGCAGCAGCGCTGCTCTCAGCCGCCAATTCGGCCAGGCTTTCGGCCTCGGCTTGGGTGGCGTACAGCGTTTGAGAGGCCTGCCACAAAGTGGTCACCAAGAAAAACAACAACAGCACGCACCAAACGCCCAAGGCCAAAATTTGGTTCAGCTTTTCCCGCAGGGGTGCGCGCAGCAGCTCTTGTTTTTGCCGGTCAAAAAAAGGCAGCATCGGCAATCTTTCTAGCGCACCACGGTGCGGGCCAACTTGAGCATTTGGCTGCTGGCGCGCAAATTGGACCTTTGCAAGTTCAGCAGATTGACCTCGAACTCGACCCGGTCATCGTTGTGCAACAAGCCCAGGTGCGCACCTTGGTCAATCGCTTGCCGGTCGTCGCTGATCACCAAGACCGGGGCATTGCCCAATTGCTTGACCACTTGGGGCAACAAACGGTTGTCGGCTGCGCCCACGAACACCATGCCGCAGTCTTTGAGTTGGTCCATGGCCACATCTTTGCGCACCAAAATTTCGCGCTTTTGAGCGATGCGTCGGTTCAGGCTGAACATGCGGTCGTTCGGGTCGTCTTTACCGACCACACACAAGCGGATGGGCATTTCTTCGGCACCGGGCAATTCGACAAATTTGGCGAAGTTGTACACGTAAGCCGCTTTGATGCGGTCCAGCGTGGGGCCCGTACCTTGGGCGGCAACAGGCAGGGCCAGGCCCAAGCCCAAGGCCGTGGCCAAGCACGACACGAGGGGGCGAGTCACACAGCGGATCACCCGCAGGCCCAGAGCTTTGGGGCCAGTGATGAGGGATTGAAAAGACATGTTCATGTTCATGTCCTTCAAAACCGGGTGACCAACTGCAGCGTCACGCTGCGTTGCACGTCGTAGGCCCGAGACACAGGAAAGCTGCTGATGAACTCGGTGTGTCTATCCTTGAGCAAATTGCGTCCCAGCAAGGACAGCTCGGTTTGTCGCCCCGCCTTCCAGGCCAGCCGCATGTCCAGCCCGGTGTAGGGTGCCAAGCGGGTCATTTTGTCGCTGATTTCCTCCAAATGGCGGGTTTCCGAGTTGTAACGCAAACGCACATTCAGGTTCAAATCGCTGCGCAAACTGAAGTGGTTGACCAAGGAAAACTGGTGGCGTGGCGAAGCGTTGTCAAACACATTGACCAAGATGTCGCCCAAAATATCACCCGAACGCCCCCCCTTGACCCTCAAGTGGCTGTAGGAGGTTTGCAATGTCCACCAAGGTTTGGGGTGCCACTCCAGCGACCATTCACCGCCGTAAGAGCGTGCTGTGTCTTGGTTGCTGTTGTAAGCGTTGATGGTGGTGTAGCAGCTGCCCGGCAGATTTTGTGGGTTGCCAATGCACTGCATCAATGGCCCGATGGACGACATGACAGCGTCCGAGTTGCCCGCCAGACGGGCACCCCGCAAACGGCTGTAGTCGGTCACAAACACCGCCGTGTCAATGCTCAAGAAATTGGAGAATTGCTTGCGCCAACCCGCCTCCAAGCTCAGTGCCTTTTCAGCCACAGGACGCGCATTGGCCAAAGGTGCCACCTGCGTCACGACGGTGACGAAGTTGGGCGGTAGGCCCAACAATGCCAGATTGGGGTCAAGCGCAATCGCGTCTTGCGCCACCGCGTCCACCCGCCCAAAGCTCTCAAAACGGCGCAGCGAACGCGCGCTGTGTGACAAAGCCCCCCAAAACGCCTCGTTGGCGCTGGGTGTGTAAAGCGCCCGCACATTGGGCTGAACGTTGTGGCCCGTGAGGCCATCTTTTTCAAACTTGGAGCCCAAAATCAATTTGAAACGGTCGGGCACCAGGTTGATTTCGTCGTGAATGAAGGCGCTGTAGTTCACGCGGCTGGTTTTGCCCTCGGTCAACACATAAGGCGGTGCCGGCATCGACAAATCGTCGGTGATGTGGCGCAGGTTCAAGCCCCAGATGAGGTCGTGCACCGCACCGCGGCGGCGCTGTTGAAAGTCCAAATCGATTTCGGTCTTAGCGCCTTGCGCTGTTTGCAAACTCGGTGCCTCGCCCACCGGCATGCCAGCGCCCGTGCCCGTGCCCCACAAACCCGTGTGGCTGCTTGTCTCTTGGTCCATAGAGACCTGCAAGGCATTGTCCAAACCTTGCTCGCTTTGCCAGCTGTAACGCGCCTGCACAGCCGCACCCTCGCCTTTTTGTTGCAACTTGGCATCCCGGGCGAAAGATGGCTGCGCGTTGCTTGGAAACGGTCGGTCACTGAAGGCTGGCAAGGACGGAAAGCCCCACACGTCGTTCGAGCGGCTTTGGTAGACCTCGGCTTTGAAACTGAGCAGTCCCTGATCAAGCTGGGGCTCTAGCTTGATGCCCAGACGGTGTTGCCATGCGGTATCTGAACTTTCTTTTCCGGCGGCCCGAGCGGGCACACCGCCCACGCTGTTGCTTTTGCCAAAAACTTTGAAGTAACCGCCTTGCGCTAATCGTCCGCCATGGCTAAGGGATGCTGAGGCACCGCCTCCCGTGGTCGCGGTCAGGCTCAGGGCACCGCCTTGGCTGGCCGCTGCTGAACGGGTGACGATGTTGATCACGCCGTTCATGGCATTGGTGCCCCACAGCGCTGCCCCGGGCCCGCGAATGACCTCAATGCGCTCGATGTCCTCCATGGCGGTGTCTTGGGACTCCCACAACACGCCCGAGAAAATCGGTGAATAGATGCTGCGGCCATCGACCTGAATCAGCAGTTTGTTGGACAAGCGCTCGTTGAAACCCCGCGAACTGACGGCCCAGCGGTCACCCGAGATTTGCGCCACATTCAGACCCGGCACCAAGCGCAGGGCCTCCGGGATCGACTGCGCGCCCGAACGGCGGATCTCTTCAGAGGAGATCACATAGGCGGCGGCGGCCATGTCGGCCACGCGCTGCGCTTTGCGCGACATGGACATGATTCGGTAGTCCACCAACTGCTCCAGCGACATTTCCAAAAACTCTTCGGCCGTGGCCAAAGCGGGGGCGCTGCCAGTCTGGTCTTGGGGCGCGAGGCCGGGGGCTGATGCCGCTGCAGCGGTGGTTGCAGCGGCTGCGCAGACAACTTGGACCGCCAATGCCATCAGCGGCCACCGCATCAAACTCGGCGGTCTGTTCGTGGTTTTTTTCAAGGCTGGGCTCCCTCGTTCCTTGCTTGCCATGGAATTCAATTATTAGATTCTACATTTTTTCTCTTTTAAGGTCCAAAGAAATATTTCAAATCGATAAATCATTGTTTTTAACAAATTCAATCAAAAAATGACTGTGAATCGTGCACAAGGCGGGCCTGTCTTGGGCTGGCACAAGCCAGAACAGGGCACCCGCTAAACTGACTGCATGGAAATGTGGCTCAACGACGTCTTGCACTGGCTGGCTTTGCCTCAATTTGGCTTGAGCACGGTGTTTGTGGTGTCTTTTGTCTCGGCCACCTTGTTGCCCATGGGCTCCGAACCCGCGGTCTTTGGCTTGGTCAAGCTCAACCCAGATTTGTTTTGGGCCGCGATTGCCGTGGCCACAGCGGGCAACACGCTGGGCGGCATGGTGAGCTGGTGGATGGGCTGGGGTGCCCACCATGCGGTGGACAGATGGCGTGACTCCAGCACCCACAGCCGCGCTTTGGCTTGGCTGCAAAAACTAGGGCCCAAGGCGTGTTTGCTCAGTTGGTTGCCCGTGGTGGGTGACCCTTTGTGCGCGGTGGCGGGTTGGCTTCAAATGCCATTTTGGCCTTGCGTTTTGTACATGGCGATCGGCAAATTTTTTCGCTACCTGATCATGACAGCAGGTTTGTTGTGGTTTTTCCCGGCCAATTGGCTGTGAGCTGCCACTGATGAATCTGCCAATCTGCCAATCTGCCAATCTGCCAATCTGCCAATCTGTCAATCTGTCAATCTGTCAATCTGTCAATCTGCCAAATAACCCGCGGAACGGGGCATTGGGCTTGTGGCACCAGGGCATGAACAGCCCGCAAAAGGCTCAGCATGCGCACGGCCTGATGCACCCGCAGGTCCTGTTGCCCATACCCCATGAAAAAACCGCTCTCAAGGAGCGGTTTTTTCATGGGGCACGGGCCGATCAGCTGCTGAACAAGAAATTCATCACATCGCCGTCTTTGACAACGTAATCTTTGCCCTCGGCGCGCATCTTGCCCGCGTCTTTGGCACCTTGTTCGCCCTTGAAGGCCATGAAGTCATCAAAACCGATGGTTTGGGCGCGGATGTAGCCTTTTTCAAAGTCGGTGTGGATCACGCCAGCGGCTTGCGGGCCAGTGTCGCCCACGTGGATGGTCCAGGCGCGCACCTCTTTCACGCCCGCCGTGAAGTAGGTTTGCAAGCCCAGCAGCGTGTAGGCCGCGCGGATCAGGCGGTTCAGGCCGGGCTCAGTCTGGCCCAGCTCCTGCAAAAACTCCAAACGGTCGGCATCGTCCATCTCGGACAGCTCGGCCTCGATCTTGGCGCAAATGGCCACCACGGGCGCGTTTTGCTTGGCAGCGAAGGCCTTGAGCCGGTCCAAAAAGGGGTTGTTTTCAAAACCGTCCTCCGCCACGTTGGCCACAAACATGGCGGGCTTGGCCGTGATCAAGAAAAACTGCTGCAACTGGGCGCGCTCTTCTTTGCTGAAGTCGATGGTGCGCACTGGCTGGGTGTCGTTCAGGGCCAGCTGGCACTTTTCCAGCACGGCCATTTGCTTGACGGCCTCTTTGTCGCCAGACCGAGCGATTTTGCTCACGCGGTGAAGGGCTTTTTCGACCGCCGCCAAATCGGCCAGGCACAGCTCGGTCTGAATCACCTCGATGTCGGCAATCGGGTCCACCTTGTTGGCCACGTGGATGACGTTGTCGTCTTCAAAGCAGCGCACCACGTTGACGATGGCATCGGTCTCGCGGATGTGGGCCAAAAACTTGTTGCCCAAGCCCTCGCCGGTGCTGGCCCCGGCCACCAGACCGGCGATGTCCACAAACTCGACGATGGCGGGCACGATGCGCTCGGGCGCGACGATTTGAGCCAACTGTTGCAAACGCAGGTCGGGCACCTCGACCACGCCAGTGTTGGGTTCTATGGTGCAAAAGGGGTAGTTTTCAGCCGCGATGCCCGCTTTGGTCAGGGCGTTGAAAAGGGTGGATTTGCCCACATTGGGCAAACCCACGATGCCGCATTGGAGGCTCATGAAGGGCTTTCGGTGATTCTGGAAACAACGCGCGATTTTAGCGGCTCCACCCAAGAGCCAGCGGCGACTGCCAGCTGCTGCCATGCGCTGCTGGGACTGTTTTTGTCACCCCAGTCACCCGCTGGGGGCAATCAAGCCAACTTAGCCCCCAACCTCGCCCTGCCCGGCACTCAAAGTCCCCGGCTGCCCCTGACGGTGTGCCGCCTCCTTACAATGCGCGCATGGCTTCTCCCCCTGACATTTGCATCCGTGGCGCTGGCATCGTGGGCCGCAGCTTGGCCTTGTTGTTGGCGCGTGAGCGGCTCAACGTGGCCTTGGTCGATTCACCGGCTTGGCCCTCAAACACCCCCGATGTGCGCGCTTATTCGATCAACCGAGCGGGCATGCAATTGCTGCGCTCCTTGCGCTGCTGGCCCGACAGTGCGGCCGTCACGCCTGTTCAGCGCATGCAAATTTGGGGCGACCACGGCGGCCAGCTCAGCTTTGGGGCCAGTGAACAAGGGGTCGATCAGCTCAACTGGATGGTGGACGTATCGGTGCTGCAAGAGCGCCTGGCCCAAGCGGTGCAGTTTCAACCGCAGATTCAGGTGCTTCAAGCCCCGGTCGCTGCGCCTTTGACCGTGGTGTGCGAAGGCCGCGCCAGCCAGACGCGCGCCGAGCTGGGCGTGGGCTTTGACATCCAACATTACGAGCAGCACGCCATCGCCACCCGACTGCTGTGCGAGCACCCCCACCAAGGCGTGGCGCGCCAATGGTTTGGCTTTGGCCCAGCGGCACAGACGCACGGCGCAAAGGCCGAGGTTTTGGCCTTGCTGCCCATGGGCGGCGAGGGCGGCCGCGAGGTGGCTCTGGTTTGGTCTGTGCATCCTTTGCGGGCGCAGGCGCTGATGGCCATGCCAGCCCCAGTCTTTGCTGGCGCACTGAGCCTGGCCTGCGCGGCGGCCTTGGGCAGCATGCAATTGTCTGCCGACCGTGCCGTGTGGCCACTGCAATTGGCACGGGCTCAAACTTGGATCGGCGCCATGCCAGGCGCGTCCAAACAGTCTTTTGCCTTGGCAGGCGATGCGGCGCACAGCATTCACCCGCTGGCAGGTCAAGGTCTGAATGTGGGCTTGGCCGATGTGGCCGAGTTGGTCCAGGTGATCTGTGCCAAAGAATTTTGGCGGCCCTTGCACGATCAAAAACTGCTGCGCCGCTACGAGCGCGCACGCCAAGCCGATGTGCAGGCCATGGGCTGGGTCACTGACAGTTTGCAGCGCCTGTTTGCCCAGCCCGGCCCGGTCTGGCAAAACCTGCGCAATTGGGGCCTGCGCGGCTTTGACCACAGTGGGCCTTTGAAGCACTGGGTGACGCAACGCGCCATGGGCGCTGGCGGCCCGGGCACCCCATAAGGCCCAACCGCCCTGCCTGGTTGACAATTTCCTCTCAAATCCGAAAGCCTGTCCATGAAGTTCTCTTTCGCCAAACTGGCCCTGTTGCTGGCCATCAGCGCCTTCTCGCTGGGCAACGCGATGGCCCAAGAAGCGGCCATCCGCAAAAACCTGAGTGAGCGCCTGCCCAACTTGCCCAAGATTGACGAGGTGAGCAAAACCCCGATGAACGGCTTGTTTGAGATCCGCATGGGCAATGACGTGATGTACAGCGATGCGTCGGGCAACTTTCTGATTCAGGGCGCGCTCATTGACGTGCAAAAAAAGCGCAACCTGACCGAAGAGCGCCTGGACAAACTCTCGGCCATTGCATTTGACCAATTGCCTCTTAAAACCGCCTTCACCCAAGTGCGCGGCGATGGCAAACGCAAATTGGCCGTGTTTGCAGACCCCAACTGCGGCTACTGCAAGCGCTTTGAAAAAGACCTGCAAAAACTCGACAACGTGACGATTTACCACTTCCTTTACCCCGTGTTGGGTGAGGACTCCAAAAACAAGTCCAAGCATGTCTGGTGCGCCAAAGACAAAGCCAAAGTCTGGAACGACTGGATGATCAACGGCACCACGCCACCGACAGCCAACTGCGACGCCTCGGCCATCGACACCATCGTGGCCTTTGGTCAGAAACACCGCATCACCGGCACCCCCATGCTGTTGTTTGCAGATGGCACACGCGTGCCCGGTGCTGTGCCCATGGCCCAAGTTGAGAAGCTGCTCGCCGACATCAAATGATGCCCATGCCAACACCAGACCCCACATGGCGGCTGATCCGCCTTTTGGGCTACGCAGGCTTGATCCCCTTTGTTTTTTTGACGCTGTGCCTGTGGTTGGTGGGCCCAGAGCTGCACCCCTATGTGGCTTTGTCCATGCAAGCTTACGGCGCGGTGATCGTGTCGTTCTTGGGCGGCATCCATTGGGGCGTGGGCTTTCGCAACGCCTTGATCGCACCGAACGCACCGCGCATCCATTTCACCTGGGGCGTGGTGCCATCTTTGCTGGCCTGGGTGGGGGTGATGATGCCCGCCTTTGCCGGTTTGCCCCTGCTGGGCTTTGTGCTGATCGGCTGCTATGGGGTGGACCGCCGCACCTGGCCGGCCGCTGGCCTGGCCCCCTGGCTGCCCATGCGCTGGCAGCTGACCACCGTGGCCAGCCTGAGCTGCTTTTTGGCGGCAGGTGCGACCTGAGCAGCAGCAGCCAAGACGCGGTTTTTGCAGGCGCCCGGGCCCAAAAAACCCAGCCCATCCATCCAGCCCATCCAACCCAGCCTTGACCCATGACCGCCATCCACTACACCGTTGAAGCCGCCGATCTGCATGCCCATCTGTTTCGGGTGACGCTCACCATCACTGAACCAGCAGCGCAGCAAACCGTGTCGTTGCCGGTGTGGATTCCGGGCAGCTATCTGGTGCGCGAGTTTTCCAAAAACCTGCAAAACCTGAGCGCCAAGCAAGGCCGGCGCAGTTTGCCCACACAGCAGCAAGACAAGTGCAGCTGGACCATCGCTTGCAAGCGCGGACAGCCCTTGGTGCTGAGCTACGAGGTCTATGCTTTTGACAACTCGGTGCGCACCGCTTGGCTGGACAGCCAGCGCGGCTTCTTCAATGGCACGAGTGTGTGCCTGCGGGTGCACGGGCAAGAAGAAAAGCCGCACCAGCTGCAACTGCAAGCCGTGAAAAACCAAGCCAGTTGGCAGGCCGCCACAGGTCTGACGCCGCTTAAAACCGACAAAAAAGGCTTTGGCCTGTACCAAGCCACAAACTACGACGAACTGGTGGACTGCCCGGTGGAAATGGGCACGTTTTGGAGTGGCAGCTTCAGCGCCTGCGGCGTGCCGCACCGCTTTGTGGTGGCCGGCGCGCTGCCCTCGTTGGACGGTGCACGCCTGCTGGCCGACACGCAAAAAATCTGCGAGGCGGCGATTCATTTCTGGCACGGATCGAGCAAGGTGTCGGGCAAGGCAGCGGGCAAAAAAACACCGCACAAGAACTACTTGTTCATGCTTAACGCCGTGCACGACGGCTATGGCGGGCTGGAGCACCGCAACAGCACCGCGTTGATTTACAAGCGCGACGATTTGCCGCGCCACAACGGCCTGTCGGCCAACCGCCGCCAGAGCGAGGGCTACACCACCCTCTTGGGCCTGATCAGCCACGAGTACTTTCACACCTGGAACGTCAAGCAACTGCGCCCCGATGCCTTTGCCCGCTACGACTACACACAAGAAAACTACACCCAGCTGCTGTGGTTCTTTGAAGGCTTCACCAGCTACTACGACGACATCTTGCTGCGCCGCGCCGGGCTGCTGGACGATGCCAGGTACATCGAGCTGCTGGGCAAGACCCTCTTGCAGGTGCAACAAACGCCTGGCCGGCATCTGCAAAGCGTGGCGCAGTCCAGCTTTGATGCCTGGGTCAAGTACTACCGCCAAGACGAAAACACCGTCAACGCCACGGTGAGTTACTACACCAAGGGGGCTTTGGTGGCGCTGTGCCTGGACCTGACGCTGCGCAGCGAATTCAAAACCGAAGGCCACACGCTTGACACCGTGATGCGCGGCCTGTGGAAGCGCTGCAAGGCCGGGCCCATGCGCGAGCAGGACTTGCTGGACGAATTGCAGGCCGTGACCGGCCGCAGCTGGGCGGGCGAGATCCAGCGCTGGGCGCACAGCACGCAAGAGCTGCCGCTGCGCGAGCTGCTCACCGGGCATGGCATCGCGCTGGAGGCCGAGACTTCGGGCATGGCGCAGCGCTTGGGCTTGCGCGTGAGCGAAGCCGCAGGCAGTGTGCAGGTCAAAGTGGTGCTGCGCGGCAGCGCCGCCGAAGCCGCGGGCCTGGCTGCGGGCGACGAATGGCTGGGCCTGGAGGTGGGGTCCAAGGGGCAAGGCGGCGCCTGGCGCCTGGGCAAACTCGATGAGCTGAGCGCCTTGCTGGGCCAAGAGCGCCAATTGACGGCCCTGGTGTCACGCGACAAACGCCTGCTGCGCCTGGCGCTGAACGTGCCTGCGCAAGCGAGCCACTGGCAGCTGCGCGTGCCCAAAGATCGCGCGGGCTATCGGTGGCCTGCCGCCTGAACAACCGGCAAGCATCTCATGCGCCATGTCGGGCCTGAAGGCACCGACCTGCAAGACGCAGCACCCTCACCCATTTCGGGCAGGGTTCACTTGCCGCGCAAGTCCAGCACGCGTTTGGCCTTGCCCTGGCTGCGCTCCACACCGCCCTCGGCTTTGAGCTCAATGGCCACACTGGTGCCAATGAAGACCTTGATGTCGTGCTGCAGCTGCTTGGCTGCCGCACGCGCCTGCTCGCTGTCAGGTGCCACGCCGGGTCTGGTCTCAATCAACACTTTCAAATCGTCCATCGGTCCCTCGCGCGTCAGCACGCACTGGTAGTGCGGGGCCAACTCGGCGCGCTTGAAGATCAACTCTTCGATCTGGCTGGGGAACACGTTCACGCCCCGGATGATCATCATGTCGTCGCTGCGGCCGGTGATCTTTTCCATGCGGCGCATGCTGCGGGCGGTGCCGGGCAGCAAGCGGGTCAGGTCGCGCGTGCGGTAGCGGATGATGGGCAGCGCTTCTTTGGTCAGGCTGGTGAAGACCAACTCGCCCATCTCGCCATCGGCCACGGGTTCGCCGGTCTCGGGGTGGATGATCTCGGGGTAAAAATGGTCCTCCCAAATGGTCGGGCCGTCCTTGGTCTCGATGCACTCGCTGGCCACGCCGGGGCCCATCACCTCGGACAGGCCGTAAATGTCGACCGCGTCCATGTGCATGCGTTTTTCAATCGCCGCCCGCATGTCGTTGGTCCAAGGCTCGGCCCCAAAAATGCCCAGGCGCAAGGAGGTGGTTTGGGGGTCTATGCCTTGGCGCTCGAACTCATCGGCAATCGCCAACATGTAGCTGGGCGTGACCATGATGATGTGGGGCTTGAAGTCTTGGATCAACTGCACCTGGCGCTCGGTCTGGCCGCCACCAAAGGGCACCACGGTGAGGCCCAGTTTCTCCGCGCCGTAGTGCGCGCCCATGCCGCCGGTGAACAGGCCGTAGCCATAGCTCACATGCACCATGTCGCCCGGCTTGGCACCGCCGGCGCGGATGCTGCGGGCCACCACGGTGGACCAGGTGTCGATGTCTTTCAGGGTGTAGCCCACCACGGTGGGTTTGCCGGTGGTGCCACTCGAAGCGTGGATGCGGGCGCATTGTTCACGCGGCACGGCAAACATGCCAAAGGGGTAGCTGTCCCGCAGGTCGGCCTTGGTGGTGAAGGGGAACTTGACGATGTCGGCCAGGCTCTGGCAGTCGCTCGGGTGCACACCGGCCGCGTCGAACTTGGCGCGGTACACCGGCGAGTTGGCATAGGCGTGCTGCAGTGTTTGCTGCAAGCGCTTGAGCTGCAGGCTGCGCAGCTCGTCGATGCTGGCTTTTTCAATGGCTTCCAGGGGAAAGGCGTGTCTCGTCATGTGTGACTCCGAATGGGGGTATCAGTGCAGACAGGCGGCCATCACTCGGGCACCACCGTGCCTTGGATTTGCGCGCTTCTGCCACGGAACAGGGCGATCACCTCGCCGTTTTGGTTGGTGACTTGCATGTCGTAAATGCCGTGGCGGCCGCTCAGCGTTTGCTCCAAACCTTCACAGCTCAGCACATCGCCCAGCTTGCCGGGCTTCAAAAACTCGATGCTGCAGCCCGCCGCCACCGCGTTTTTGTTGTAGCTGTTGCAGGCAAAGGCAAAGGTCGAGTCGGCCAGTGTGAAGATGAAACCGCCGTGGCAGATGTGGTGGCCGTTCAGGTGCCGTGCTTGCACGCGCATGCGCATCAGGGCGCGGCCGGGCTCGCAGGCCAACAGCTCCATGCCCATGGTGTCTTTGGAGGCCACGTCCGCAGCGAACATGGCGTCGCCCACGCGTTGGGCCAGCGATTGGGGGTCGTTCATGGTTTGCTTTGCGTCATTGGCCCGTGAATTGGGGGGCTCGTTTTTGCAGGAAAGCGTTCACGCCTTCGATGTAATCATGTGTTTTGCCCAAGGCCGATTGGGTGTCGCGCTCGGTGTTCAGGTGTGCATCCAGCGATCGGGTGCTGGCGTCGCGCAGCAGGTGGCGCGTGGCCACCAGCGCCTGAGTGGGCATCACGGCCAATTTGTCGGCCAGCGCCAAGGCCGCGGCCACGCAGTCCTCGGCCACGTCCCAAATCAGGCCCCAGTCTTTGGCTTTGTCGGCCATGAGTTTGTCGCCCGTCATGGCCAACGCCAGGGCGCGGGGCAGGCCCAAGCGCTCGACCAGCAACCAGCTGCCGCCCGCATCCGGGACCAGGCCGATCTTGCTGAAAGCCTGCACAAAACTGGCGTTGGGCGCGGCAATCGCGATGTCGCAGGCCATGGCCAGCGATGCGCCTGCACCCGCCGCCACACCGTTCACAGCGCAAATGACCGGCATGCGCAGCGACTGCAATCGGCGTGTGCTGGGGTTGAACGCGTCTTGGATGACCGGGCCGGGATCGGCACGCGCCAGCAGGTCGGGGCCGGGGGTGAAGTCCAGTTCAGACAAATCCAGCCCGGCGCAAAAGCCTCGGCCAGCACCGGTCAGCACCAAGGCGCGCACAGCCGGGTTGGCCTCGGCTTGGTCCAGCGCCGCCCACAGCGCCTGGTGCATGGCGCGGGTGAAACTGTTGAGGGCTTGCGGGCGGTTGAGTGTGACCAGCGCCACAGCGCCTCGCACCTCGTACAACACCGATGGGGGGGTTTCGGTCATGGTTTGTCTCCTGTGCTCAGAAATGTACCATTCACCGACCGCACGGTTGGTGAATTTTTGCTTGAATTTCTCGTTGAATTTTGCCCCTGTATGGGCAGGCCCGCGCTGAGCCCTTGTCCCGTGCCCGACTTGACAGCGCGCAAGCGGCCCCGGTGGTTATAGTGGGCGCAGAATTTAACCCCTTTTTGGAGAAGCGCTTGAGCTACGAGAACATCCAAGTCCGCACCGAAGGCGGCCAAGTCGGCATCATCACCCTGCACCGCCCCAAAGCCCTGAATGCGCTGAACGGCGCGCTGATGGACGAGCTGGGCCTGGCCCTCAAGGCCTTTGACGCCGACACATCGATTGGCTGCATCGTCATCACCGGCAGTGAAAAAGCCTTTGCGGCCGGCGCGGACATCGCGGCCATGGCGCAATTCAATTTCCATGAGGTCTACAAAAACGACTTCATCACCCGCAATTGGGAAACCATCCGCAGCATCCGCAAACCCGTGATTGCCGCCGTGAGCGGCTTTGCCTTGGGCGGCGGCTGCGAGTTGGCCATGATGTGCGACTTCATCATCGCCGCCGACAACGCCAAGTTCGGTCAGCCCGAAATCAAAATCGGCATCATCCCCGGCGCAGGCGGCACCCAGCGCCTGCCCCGCGCCATCGGCAAGTCCAAGGCCATGGACTTGGTGCTGACAGGCCGCATGATGGACGCGGCCGAGGCCGAGCGCGGCGGCTTGGTCAGCCGCGTGGTGCCGCTGGACAAGTTGATGGACGAAACCCTGGGCGCGGCCTTGATGATTTGCGGCTACGGTCAACTGGCCACCATGGCGGCCAAGGAGAGCGTGAACCGCGCCTTTGAAAGCGGCCTCTCGGACGGCGTGATGTTTGAGCGCCGCCTGTTCCACAGCCTGTTTGCCACGGCCGACCAAAAAGAGGGCATGGACGCGTTTTTGAACAAACGGCCAGCCAAGTTCATCCACGGTTAACAGGCAAGGGGGGTTGGGCGTGCCACCGGCCGCCAAAGCCCAAGGAACTCGGACTGCAGGGGCCCGGTGCGCTCAATGGTTTGAGCAGGCTCAAGGCAACAGCTCAGGCTGCCAAACCAAGCGCTCACTGGCGCTGTAACACAAAAACCGCTTGTGGGTGGCGCGGCCAATGGTGCACAAGCCCAAGCGCTCGGCCAAATCCAAGCCCATTTGCGTGATGCCGCTGCGCGAGACCACGACGGGCACGCCCATTTGCGCGGACTTGATCACCATCTCACTGGTGAGCCTGCCTGTGGTGTAAAAGACCTTGTCTTGGCCATCCATGTCGTTCATCCACATCCACCCCGCGATGGTGTCGACCGCATTGTGACGACCCACATCCTCCACAAACATGAGCATGTTTTCGCCCTGAAACAGGGCACAACCATGCACCGAGCCTGACGATTTGTAGGTGGTTTCTTGCAAGCGGATGGCGTTCACCAGCCCATACAACTGGCTTTGTGTGATTTGCGCAGACGGTAAAACAATGTCATCGATGGAGGCCATCAAATCACCAAATACGCTGCCTTGCCCGCAACCGGTGGTGACCACACGGTCTGCGCTGCGCTGCGCCAAGACTTGGGCGTGGGCGCGGGTTTTCACGGCGGCAACGCCCGGTTCGCCCAACTCGCCCTCCCCCACGGTCCAATCGACGGTGATGGATTCCAACTGGTCCACCGAGTCAATCAGCCTTTGGTTGCGCAAGAAACCCAGCACCAACCACTCAGGCTCAGCGCCCAAAGTCATCAAGGTCACCAGCTCTTTTTTGTCCAAATAAATCGTCAAGGCCCTTTCGGCGGGGATCGATGTTTCAGCCTGTGCACCGAACTCGTTGCGAACTTGGACCTTGCGCGTCAAGGGCGCGCGCGCTTGGGTGATGAGCGGCTTGGGCCAGCCAGAGATGGGGACAGGTGCGTTCACAACGGCAGACATGGAATGGGCTTAAGGTCAAAAATCCCCCGCCGTTGCCGACGGGGGATTTCGCAGTGGGGTGCAAAGGAAAAGGATCAGCCTTTTTTGGCCGGTGCAGGGCTGGGCTGGGCAGCAGCAGGGGCAGCGGGCGCAGGGGCAGCCGTCACGGCCGGTGCTGCGTAGGCACCCGGATCAATGCAGGCAGGCGTGGCCACGGGCGCCGTCTGGGCCTGGCCTTCGGTCTTGAAATAGTGTGCCGCCACTTTTTCACGTGACTTGCACAACTGGAAATCGGCCACTTTGTTGCCATGGGCCGCCTTGGCAGCAGCCTCAGCGGCTTTGGCCTTGGCCTCTTCCGAGGGCGCTGGCAGCTTGGCAGATGCGCCCCATGCGATGGCCAAGGCGGACAAAACGAGCAGGGTTTTTTTCATGTGTTGTCTCCGGTTTCAAGCCGCAGCGGTGCTGGCTTTGCCTGTTGTTGCCGCATTTTGAACACCAGTGCGCTGCACTGGAATCTTGCCCGACTTGACATCGTCGTACCACAACGCATGGTGCTCTTTGGCCCAGGTTTCGTCCACATAACCGTGGCGCATGGCTTTGTAGGCGCCGCGCATGCCGATGGTGCCCATGTAGATGTGCCCGATGAACATGGCCATCATGAGCAATGACGCCACGCCATGCAGCATGTTGGCAATTTGCATGGTGGCGCGCTCATAAATCAGCCCGGGCACCAACATGTTGAGCACCAAACCAGAACCCACCACGATCAGCCCCAAGAAAAGCACACCGCCCCAGAAGACCACCTTTTCACCTGCATTGAAGCGGTGCGAAGGCACCTCTGTGCCTGAAAACAGTCCACCCCCTTTGAGCAACCAAACCATGTCGTCTTTGCTGGGCATATTGTCTTTGACAAAGGTGAAAAAAATCACCGCCAGAGAGACTGCGAACAAGGGCCCTGCAAAGTTGTGCACGTTTTTCAATGCATAGCTCAACCAACCAAACAAATTGCCGCCCAAAATGGGCAACAAAAAGTATTTGCCATAGGCCATCACAATGCCCGAGATGGCCAAGACACAGAACGCGATGGCATTGCTCCAGTGCGCTGAGCGCTCAAATGCAGTGAAGCGCTCGATCTTGCGGCCAGTCTCTTGGCCGTGCAATTCGATTGTGCCTTTGCTGAAATAGAACAAAGCCATCGCGCCAAGCGCGATGAGCAGCAAAGCCGCACCGTAGGGAATGACGATGTTGTTGCGCACTTGACGCCAGGCCTCGCCAGCGGTAGTCCAACGCGAACCGGGGTATTGCACAAAGGGCTGAATCAGGTTGCCCGCCTCAGGAGCTTGGCTCTTGGGCAAACTGGTGGTGCCGGTGACCCCTTGGCCCACTGCGCGCCACATGGGTGCGTTGTTGCCCGGCTGCACTTGCGCGCGCTCGGCATTGGTTTGATTTTTGTAATTGGGGTCGGCCTCGGCATCGGGCCCAATTTGAAAAATGTTGGCGCTTTTCACGCCCAGTGCGGTGTTGCTGGTGTCGGCTGCTGGCGGTGTTTGGGCACTCAGGCCCCAGCTGACCAATACCAACCCCATGCTGACTAAAAAGCGGCGCATGAACTTCTCCTTGTCGCTTATTGGGGCGAGCGGGCGTGGTCGTTTTGGCCATAGCTGGCACGCGCTTTGAGGTGATTGGCCCAACTGGCCCGGTCACCAGGCGTCCAACCCGGGTCGGTGAACACCTTGACGCCGGTGCCTGCCACGACCGATTGATCGGTGATGGCGCCCAAGGTTTTTTGATCGCTTTCACCGCAAGCGGCCAAGAGCCAAATGCTGCTGAACACAAGCGCTGTTTTGATGAACATGGTCAGGCCCCCTTGGCTTGGTTGCCGTACGCAGTTCCCCAGCCCCAGACTTCTGCGCCTTTGCCGCGTTGCACCACTCGGCCGCGCAGGATGTCGGCCACCACGTCACCATCGCCCGCGAGCAGTGCCTTGGTCGAACACATTTCGGCGCACGCAGGCAGCTTGCCTTCGGCCAAACGGTTGCGGCCGTATTTGTCGAACTCGGCCTGGCTGCCGTGCTCTTCCGGGCCGCCGGCGCAAAACGTGCATTTGTCCATCTTGCCACGCAAGCCAAAAGTGCCGCTGGACGGAAATTGCGGTGCGCCAAACGGACAGGCATAAGAGCAGTAGCCGCAGCCAATGCAGATGTCCTTGTCGTGCAGCACCACGCCTTCTTCGGTTTTGTAAAAACAGTTGACGGGACAAACGGCCATGCAGGGGGCATCCGAGCAGTGCATGCACGCCACCGAGATGGATTTTTCACCCGGAACGCCGTCGTTCAAAGTGACCACGCGGCGACGGTTCACGCCCCACGGCACTTCGTGCTCGTTTTTGCATGCGGTGACGCAGCCGTTGCACTCGATGCAGCGCTCTGCGTCGCAAATAAATTTCATTCGTGCCATCGTGTTCTCCTGGAGCGCTTAGGCTTTTTCGATGTTGCAGATGGTGGATTTGGTCTCTTGCATCATGGTCACGCTGTCGTAACCATAGGTGGTGGCGGTGTTGACCGCCTCGCCGCGCACGATGGGCGCGGCCCCTTTCGGGTAGTGCGCCAGCATGTCCGCACCTTGCCAATGACCCGAGAAGTGGAAAGGCAAAAACACCGTATCGGGTGCCACGCGCTCGGTCACCATGGCCTGCACATTGATGCGCGCGCCAGTTGGCGATGTCACCCAAGCGCGCTCGCCGTTGCGAATGCCGCGGTCGGCCGCCGCTTTGGGGTTGATCTCAACGAACATCTCTTGCTGCAATTCGGCCAGCCAAGGGTTGGAGCGGGTTTCCTCGCCGCCACCTTCGTATTCGACCAAACGGCCAGAGGTCATGATGAGTGGGAATTTCTCATGCATTTTGTCGGCGATGTTCTTGTCCTGAACGGTCTTGTACAAGGTGGGCAAGCGCCAGTGGCTCTTGCGGTCGTCGTGGGTTGGGTACTTGGCCATCAAGTCTGCACGGGTGCCGTACAAAGGCTCACGGTGCTGCGGTATGGGATCAGGGAAGTTCCAGACCACTGCACGTGCTTTGGCATTGCCAAAGGGGTGGCAGCCATGCTTCATGAACACGCGCATCATGCCGCCCGACGAATCGGTTTTCCAGTTCTTGCCTTCGGCTTTGGCTTTTTCAGCCTCAGTCAACTCATCCCACCAGCCCAATTTTTTCAGCAAAATGTGGTCGAGCTCAGGATAGCCGGTGGTGATGTCAGCGCCCACCGAGTGAGAACCGTCCTCAGCCAGCAAACTGACGCCATCACGCTCAACGCCAAAATTGGCACGGAAGTTACCACCGCCGTCCATGACGTGTTTGGAGGTGTCGTACAGGTTGGGTGAACCCGGGTGCTTGAGCTCGGGGGTGCCATAGCAAGGCCAAGGCAAACCGAAATAGTCACCGGTGAAGTCGTAACCGGTTTCCTTGTCTTTGCCGCCTTTGGCTTTCAAGGTTTTCACATCGAACACATGCATGTTCTTCATGTGGGCCTTCAGGCGCTCAGGGCTTTGGCCGGTGTAGCCAATGGTCCACACGCACTTGTTGATTTCGCGCAAGATGTCTTCGGGCATGGGTTCGTCCATGCCACCGACTTTTTGCATTTGGTAGTTTTTGGACAGCTCTTTGGCAAAGCCTAATTTTTCAGCCAGCTGGTGCATGATCATGTGGTCTGAACGGCTCTCCCACAAAGGTTCAATGACTTTTTCACGCCATTGCAAAGAGCGGTTGGACGCGGTGCAAGAACCACTGGTTTCAAACTGGGTGGCGGCGGGCAGCAAGTAAACCGCGCGCTTGGGGTTGAGCTCATCGGCTTTGCCGGGCATCGCCGCCATGGCTGCAGTGGCCGACGGGTAAGGGTCGACCACCACCAACAAATCGAGCTTGTCCATGGCACGCTTCATGTCCAAACCACGGGTTTGGGAGTTGGGGGCATGGCCCCAAAAGAACACACCGCGCAGGTTGCTGTCTTGGTCGATCAGCTCGTTGTTTTCCAAAACGCCATCGATCCAGCGCGACACCGTGATGCCGCTTTTGCCCATCATGGCGGGCGTGGCGTATTGTTTTTTGATCCACTCAAAGTCCACGCCCCAAGTGCTCGCAAAATGCTTCCAAGAGCCTTCTGCCAAGCCGTAGTAACCCGGCAAGGAGTCAGGGTTAGGACCGACATCGGTGGCACCTTGGACATTGTCATGGCCACGGAAAATATTGGTGCCGCCCCCCGATTTGCCCACATTGCCCAAAACCAATTGCAAAATGCAAGAGGCACGCACCATGGCATTGCCAATGGTGTGCTGCGTTTGGCCCATGCACCAAACGATGGTGCCCGGGTTGTTCTCGTGCAGCATCTTGGCGATTTTGAAGACTTGTTCTTCTTTGACGCCGCAAGCCTCTTCGACCTTGTCGGGTGTCCACTTGGCCATCACGTCGGCTTTGACGGCCTCCATGCCGTAGACACGGTCGTTGATGTACTTTTTATCTTCCCAGCCGTTTTTGAAGATGTGATAGACCAAACCGAACAGGAAAGGGATGTCGGTGCCCGAGCGGATGCGCACGAACTCGTCGGCTCTGGCAGCGGTGCGCGTGAAACGGGGATCGACCACG